>NZ_JBJHHG010000005.1:0-207579 GCF_045257065.1 Enterobacter sp. PP-008-ECC_S150
CACGAGTATTGAGCATAGTCGAGATTGGTGCAGATCACTTCTGATATTGAACTGTCAGGAGCTGGCTGCACAACAGCCATTACGCCCAATCAACTGGTGCAGTCGTCTTCTGAAAATGACAGTGTCGGTGTAGTCTTATAAGGAGATTGTTTTGAGACTGGATAATAGAGGTTTAGGACTCGGGACTGAGAGCAAATGTAAGTGGAAATGATAATCGCGAAGCTGGTGATAGGCTCAAATGCTCGTTGCGGTTTGATTGTTGGGGTCGAGCAAATATATAGGGCGTGATTACTCACGCCTTTGTTTACATCTCAGAGCACAGGCTGAGCGTGTAGACAGCAGTCTGTCCATCATTGTTTGTGGGGCGCATAACGAAAATAGGCTCACTCCCATTGTCGATGTATGTGACGGCAATCCCTCCGTCTGGCGTGGCGTACATCTTCGCAATACTTTTCTCACCCAAGAAACCGAGTCGCCAGGTTTTACCACCCATGTTCACCTTCATACTTTTGTCCTGCACATCAAGGCGAGTTTCGACTGAAGATTTTTGGCTACCAGAATCGATCTGCCCTTCCTGGATCGCCTTACAGGTGAATGTGGTTGCACTTGAGGCGAAGGGGAGAACGATCAGTGACGTGAGAATCAATCTTTTCATGGTCTTCCTTTTCTTGTTTGATTTGGTGACAAGGCGCTGTTAGCGCATTACCTTATCTTACCACTTTAATTAATTAAATCGATCTTATAGATCAGTAAAATCGATCGATGTGGGTGATACAATGCTATTGTACAAATACTGAGCACTGTGACATTCGGCGATAACAGTCAACTGGAGTGAGGCTTATGAAGAAATCAATATTGGTGATATCGGGACTACTGATTTCACAGTTGGTGATGGCAGGACAAATCACAATGACAGATCCGCAGCAGGAAAAAACGGAGAATGGTAAGACGCTTTGCACCTATGAGAACAGCCAGTATGTTTTCACCTACGTCACTAAAGGGCAGTGCCCGTATGCAAAGACTTTCAATACCAGTAGTTCAGAGTAAAAGTGGGTATAAAAATCGCTGGTTATTTTAACATCGCAAGAAAGAACGGTTGCTTAGTATTAGCACTTAATGATTCGTCATTGATTTAGCTGTAAGCCGCATAGAATAAGGCTTTGTTGAAAGTTGATGGAAGGATAAAAGTTTCGTAAAGGCGTTAGAAAATGAATAATAAGGGAGGAATTATGATAGGTTACATCTATCAAATGTGGTTGTTTATCGGTTATTTACATCCTGTTAGTCATGAGGAGTTTTCCGGCTTTCTGGAGTGTTGTTTCATGCGGAGCACTGCGACCATGAAAGGTATGCTGCATGAGTAGCATGTAATGCGGAGCATGGAAGATATCGATTACAGGAAAGTAACCTTTGTACCTGATGTTATTACTCAGAAGCTATTTTCCTGTAAAGAAAATCTGCTATGCTCGCAGTACTCACATAACGAACATTAATACCTAAAAAACCATTAACTACTATTTAAATAGTAAATATTGATTATTTCCTGTGTTATGTACTCGTACACCTCGTCCATGAATCCATTGTGCAAGTTACTCTTGTGAAAATGAGTTTATGCACCATTACACACTTTCAGTGTTTCATTGTAAGCCTCCATTTTTACCGAAGATGCAAATAACTCTAAAGTACCTTTAGACTTTTCTGCATCCTCTGTATCAGGTTACTTGTGCAAATGGCGTAGCCATAAGAGCGGCTTACTTGCATATTAAGCCGGAAATTTCATTGTTAATAATATAGATAAGATGGTATCCGAGTCAGTGAAGCTACCGGACATCCATGATGTATGTGGGAGAGCAACGTGACCATACGATCCTTGATAGTATCTTGTTGAAAGTTAATAAATAACTTGACAAAACGTTCGTTTCATGGTAAGGTGGTATTAAGTGAGGGATATCTTCACTTCTCTAACAAATGCCCACTCTAATGACTTTATCTTCATGCCTCCTCCGGGTAAACGGTGTGGGGGTTTTGTCATGTCTGGAATATACACAATACTCATTCCCGATGAGTTGCTAAGCAGGAGGAACATTGCTTTGAAATATTTTAGTAGTGACCAGGTTTTTAATGAACTGGTCAATGGCGAAGTCACTCGTGAAGTGATATATGCATCTATGAACGTAGCCAGAAAACGCAAATACGCGGAACGTGAAAAACTGTTTGCTGATGCACTCGCTCGATTTGATGAATACCGAAAGGAAAAAACAAAATGAATATCCGATTCACTGATGACATCCACAAGGCGCTGATTGAACGTGCCAACCGTGAAGACAAATCAGCCGCCGCGCTGGTGAGTGAGTTAATAACAGCAGTCCTAAACCGAGAGGAACCGAATGACCGAAAAGAAACCAGTAGTAAACTTCGTTAATGCGATTTGCGGCTCAGGAAAGAGCCACCGTTTGAAAGAACACATTTACGACTTCAATCGAGAAGCTGTCCCAGAAAAGTTCTTAATCGTAGTACCAACCCACGCTTTAGCCGAGCAGTTCAAGCAAGAACTAAATCGTTTGAGAATCCCAAATCATCACATTTGCGTTGAAGGTGCGACTCTCAACCTGAAAAGTACTCTGGCGAACAGCTTCCAAACGAATGTGGTGATAACCACCCACGAATGTTTCACCAACTACTGCCACCTCGCTACGTTCAATCCTGAGATGCGCTCTCTACTGGCAGAACACAACGTGATGATTGACGAGATCCCTGATGGTTGGTTTGGGGCTGAAGCGAAGATCCGACATGCGGACAGAACGGCAGAAAACTTCCCATTCCTGGCATGGCTGGAAGAGCGAAACGGGTTGCTCTATTTGCGTGATGAGCACTACGACAAGCTGTACCAGTATTACCATGAGAAGCACGCTAACAGCGACAGCCTGAAGAAAGTGCTTTACGTGGCGCTCGACGGTGGTGGTGTGATGCATACCGAGTGTGATTCTTCATACAGCTTCTTTGCATACACTTATAACCCGATACTGAAGGCCGCAACGTGGGCGAAGAGCTTCACTGTGCTTGGCGCTGGTGTAGATCGCAGTGGGTTTGTATGGATGGCTGAGAACGTTGCTCAAATCGCAGTACAGGAAGCCGGGGAACACCTTCAGCCAGAACCCGAGAGACGCAAGCATAAGAACGTGCCTATCAAGATTGTGGTTGTCCTCTCAGAAGATGTCAAAAGAGCGGGGCAGTCAGAGCTGGCTAATGTTTTTAACAGTCATCTGAAAGAGATAAATCAGATTGTTGGGAAGGATTTTATCTTCGCAACTAACAACGATAAACCCATCTGTGACTTCCAAACTATTGGACTCGCTGAGCTCGGTGATCGCATGGGAGGTGAAGCTGTTTCGATGTCCAGCTACGGAATGAACAGCTACCAGGATGTTCACAGTGCTGTGTTCCTCGGATGTGCAAATCTGGGCGATAAAGATCGTAAGAGATGGGCTGACTATTGCAAACGTATCGGTTGGGATTTTGAAACGGTGATGAAGAAGAAGCGCCAGGCAATGTATCTTGAACGGTGCTACCAGTTTCTTAGCCGAACATCCATTCGCAACACTGATACCGATCACCCTCTCGTCTTTGTCGTTCCCGACATGGCGGCAGCGGAATACCTCAAAACCCATTACTTCCCTGGCTCAACCATCGAATGCCTTGGGATCAAGAAAGCTGGCAAGCAGGAAGAAACACGCTTGAAGGTGCTGGAATACAAGGCGCAAGGGCTAACTCAGAAAAAGGCTGCTGAAGTGATGGCGGTGTCTGTGAGGACAGTCGCAACCTACTGGAACCAGGGCGCTTACGTATGATTATCGCGCTTTACTGGTATCTGCTGTTCCTGTTTATCTGGGATGCAATCCGCACCTTTGAAAAACGTAGAAAAACAGAACGCAAAACTGAATCTCGGGATGTTTGATGTGGTGATTGATACAGCAAAGGGGCTAATGCCCCTTTTCTCGTTTTTTTAGTTTGTAGATTGAGCTAACACCGTTGCTGCACGCTGTTTAGTTTTTTCGCTTGAGCGCGGATTATCGCGTGCCTTAGCTGCAACTGTCTCCATTCTTTTTCGCTGGTATGGCGGAAAGTATCATGTTGTGTAAGCGGTGAAGGTGTAGTTTTGATGAGTTTTAAAGTTTGTCCGGCAGCAGAAGCGAATTTACTGGGCATTTACCATCGCCACATACCTATCTAACTCTTCCATACTTCCAGACGGCATGCTTACCACTGTTTTTTGGCTGCTTTCTATACAGCTGATGATGTCTTCGCGTGGGCCGCTGCGCCAGTCAGTGCTTGCATAAAAAGCATCAAGGACAACAACCATGTTCTCATGGCTATCAAAAGCGCGTATCAAATAGTAGCAATCCGGGTTATGCATGGAGTGTCCGAACGAAATAACCTCGATCCCGTGGCGCTGGTGTAGGGGAATGCTGATTTCCCGCATGATATTGTGAAAAGTGACTCCGGTGCCTTTGCGTAATGTGTATTGCAATATTTCGATGATTCGTTCCATTAATGCGATCCCCAAATGAGCGCCATCCCTTCGCTTTCAGGACGGACGGTTTTAAAACCGAATTTTTCATATAGCTCTGGAACATCTGCGATCAAGGTAATGTATGCTCCAACTGGTGCTTGTTGCCCGAGCCAGGACATTAATGCCTCCATGACTTTCCGGCCCAGCCCTTTACCTTGATGTTCTGGATCGACTGCAACATCTACGATTTCGAAGTTGAGCGCTCCATCTCCGACAATCCGCCCCATGTCGACAATAAGATCAGAATATTCAATATATACGCCATGACAGCTTCTTGGGAGGGCTTGTTTTGCGGCCTCAAGAGGGCGGGGGGTTAAACCGGATATGATGCGCAAGCGGCAAAAGTCCTCTGCGGGTGGCACTGCATCAACCAGAGTGTATCGTGATTCCATATTCAGCCTCAGTGCCATGAATGATCTTTTGTTTAGCATTAACAATCGCATCTATGCAATCTTCACGGTCTATTATAAAGACCGCCTCGTCACTGCCGAAAATATTTGAGGGCTGTGACTGAGTGGGGGGACGGTCATCAACTGGGGGATGACGGTAGATATTACTTTTTTTGCTATATGTTGTATGATGTTTTTTAATGTTGTGTAGATGTTTTGTTTTTTCTTTGACGCCGCTTCGCTTATTACCTACTATTAAAAAGGTTAAGTAGTTCTATCCTTCATTTAAGATGAGGTGTTTTCATGCCTAAACAAAAGGTAGTTCGTGATGCGGGTACTGGTCAGTTTGTAAAGCCGGAAGAGGCTAAGAAACGTCCAGGGACAACTGTTACGGAAACTGTAAAAATCCCCCCTAAAAAAGGGAAAAAGTAAAAACATCTCAAAGCGCTCATTAGTAGCGCTTTTTCTATTTCTGGAGATCTTTTGATGGAAAACCATAACTTTGAAAGGCTAAAAGAACATATTTTGTCGTTATCTGTTTCAAAAAACTTCGAAGTTGCCAAAACAGAGTGGAGTCTACATTCGATAGAAGTTTCTGAAGAAATGGATTTCTGTCCCTGTGGTCAAGATATCAAAGAGCATTGCTATATTGAAAATAAAAAAAATGGCAATACCACGTATGTCGGTAACGTTTGTATAAATAGGTTTTTGAATATTTCAACTGGAACTTTGTTTGAAGGGTTGAAAAGGATTAAGAAAAATATTCATGCCAATCCAAACTTGGCATTGATTGAGTATGCAAATGATAAAGGGTATTTATACGATAAAGAGTATGATTTCCTTGTTGATACGATGAAGAAAAGAAATCTTAGTGAAAAACAAAGGTTGTGGAAAGAGAAAATAAATAATCGTATCCTTAAAGAAGTCGTTGTTAAGAATCGTACAGCAAGATGAGTATTATTTTTTAGTAACTCCGATTTGATAACGCTGAAAACCAACACATTATATACAGAGTTTAAGAAATAAGGGGCTTGCGCCCCCTTTTCTTAGATTAATGTTTTCACATCAAAATCTATGTTTGTATCGGTATCGGCTTCGTAGTTAACCTCTTCAAATCCGAAACCAAACAACTTCAGGAACTCTTCTTTATAAGCAATGTAGTCTGTTAGCTGCTCCAGATTTTCATTGGTGATCGTCGGCCACAGATCTCGACATGCTTGCTGAACGTCTTCCCGAAGTTCCAGATCGTCCATGCGGATTCGCTGCTCGTCATCAAGTTTGGCACTACCCCCATATAGGCTGGTAGTCATCAGACGATTAATTTGCTCGATGCAGCCTTCGTGGATCCCACGATCTTTCATGAGCTTGAACACGATAGAAATATAAAGCGGCATGACTGGAATAGCTGAAGACGCTTGGGTGACAACAGACTTTAACACCGCGACGTTTGCAGCACCGTTGAGAGGAGCCAGCTTGTTGCGTAACGCGTTTGCCGCCCGATCCAGGTCTTCCTTCGCCTTACCGAGCGCACCGTGCCAGTAAATAGGCCAGGTCAAATCCGTGCCGATGTAGGAGTAAGCAACGGTCTTCACACCATCAGCCAGAACGCCAGCGTTATTAAGCGCATCAATCCACAGTTCCCAGTCCTCGCCACCCATCACGGTAACAGTGTTACGCACTTCTTCTTCGGTTGCCGGTTCGATACTGGCAGTAATGATCTGATCTTTGTTGGTATCAATGGCTTTAGAGGTATAAACCTCACCGATTGGCTTCAGCGCAGAGCGAACAATTTCGCCTGTTTTTGGCATCTTTCTTACCGGAGATGCAAGCGAATAAACCACTAAATCAATCTGACCCAGATCTTCTTTGATGAGGCTGATAACTTCGTCGCGGCACTCATCGGAGAACGCGTCGCCGTTGATGCTTTTCGAGTAAAGACCTTCACGTTTCGCTGCTTCATCAAAAGCCGCAGAATTATACCAGCCCGCAGAGCCAGGCTTGGTATCCGTACCCGGTTTTTCAAAGAAGATACCGATAGTGGAAGCACCACCGCCAAATGCTGCAGAAATTCTGGATGCAAGCCCATAACCAGTTGAGGCACCGATCACCAGCACACGTGCAGGACCATCAGTGAGTTTTCCGTTTTTGCGGACGTACTCGATTTGTTTGTTTACGTTGACCTGGCAACCAACCGGATGTGTAGTTGTGCAGATGAAACCACGAATCTTGGGTTTAATTATCATGTTGATTTTAATCCATTTTGCAAAACTTCTTTAACATACAATAATGATAACTTTTTTATGAAAAGTTGTAATGAATAATACACATTCATTAACTAACTCTGGGAAGGATAATGGTCTTGTTGAAACGTTACTATAATTAGATTTCAGGGTAGTCCACCAATTCGACATACCCTGCTAACTCTTCCATGCTCGCCCCCTGTGAATAGGTACGGAATGCTTCGGTTTTCGCTTTCTGTTCAGTGTGTCCGGTGATACTGCCTATTCTTGTTTCCTGCACCCCGGCACGGTCTAAGCATGTGATGAACATCCCGCGCAAGCTGTGGAAGCATTGACGATCTGTAGCGGTAGGCAAAACCTTGTCACGCAACCTGGTGAAGTTTTGAGAGTAGTACGGCCCTTTCTTACCATCCTTCCTGTTAATCTTGTTAGCTTGTGGGAACAGGTATTCGCCGTAACTGTGGTTCAGGTATTCATCGACAATCGCAGATAGCCGGGAATGAATAGGGACGTACCGTACCCCCGCCTTAGTCTTTGATTTCGAAATGTAGAAACAGCGTACACATTCCACCGTTTTGATCTC
Organism: Enterobacter sp. PP-008-ECC_S150; assembly: GCF_045257065.1. NCBI lineage: Bacteria > Pseudomonadati > Pseudomonadota > Gammaproteobacteria > Enterobacterales > Enterobacteriaceae > Enterobacter > Enterobacter sp. PP-008-ECC_S150. The sequence goes on from NZ_JBJHHG010000005.1 coordinate 7,783, forward strand.
TGACTTCTTTAGGCTTGCCAGTTCATCAAGGCGGCATCCTGAAAACAGCCCCATGATTATGATGTTCCTGATCTCCGGCTCTGCTGCATCAAGTAACTTTTGCATCTGGTCAGGTTCAAACGGCTGATAACTCTCTATCGTGCGGCGTGCTTCGAGGTTATGACCGTGAAAAGGGTTGCGGTCTGGTATGCCATCGTAGCGGCGCTTTGCAAACTCGTAGAGGCTCCCTAAACACGTTAGCCAGTTTTGACGAGATTGATCGGCGGCTCCTTTCTCCTTTTGTGTATCGAGGAACTCAGTCACCAGGCGGCGGCCTATCCTTTCTAAGGCAATGTCCGGTTGTTTGGCACTTTCAAGGAATAGTTCAACGGCTCGCGCTGATTTGCTTAACGTTGAATAAGAGCGGCGGTTTTTATAGCTTTCGGCGTATTCGTCCCGTAATAGGCACAGAGTGGGAATCGAACAGGATCGCGTTACAGGTTGAGGGCGGCTCTTGTTCTTCTTCTCTTCGGTATGCAAGGCGGCTATTGACTGCTGCAACCACTGATCGGGGTTGCTCGGATTGTACTTCCGCTTAAGCTCTTCCCATTCTAATAAGAGGTAGTTTCTGAACCGTCGAGCCTCATTGAGATCGCGGGTTGAGGTGGTTTTGCGCCACATCCGGCACGGATATAAAAATCTGAGGTACTTCGGGACGAAGATCTGAAACATCCAGATTCCGTCTTTTCGTTTGTATAGGTAAGCCTGGCCCTTGATTGACACGATAATGATCCTCTATTATCACGTAATCAGTTACCTATGCTGATCGCAATATCGTTATCTGTTAGTAGGTTACAGAAGTGGAATGGATTTTTGTTCGATTCCCTTCGCCCGCTCCAGAATTTTCCCTTGTGAAAAAAAGCCGTTAAATCCCTCTCTATCAAAAACTTAAATAGGTGTCTAATTTTGTCGCCTATGGGTTTTCTACCATTCTGATGATCAAACGTATCTAAGTCCGATGTGTGGCTTTGTGGCTTCTTTTGTGAGCCAGCGTGAAAGCTGGCTATATTCTTAGAAAGGTATGGCGGTGAGGTAGACAGGCACTGAGTAGATCGAATCACGCGCTTTGTAGGCCGCCTGGTTGTGAAAGGTGTAGATGGTTCCCTTCACTGACAGATAGATCGCGTCATTCTCGACCTTCATCAATGCGTCCTTGTCCGTAGTGATCATGAAAGGCTCGTCATCGTCCTTCAGACTCTCCATAAATGCTCTATCGTCTTTGTTAGCATCATACATATAGAAACGGTAGGAAAAGCCTGTGGTAGCGCCTGCACTCGCTTCCGTGATGTAAAGATTAGCCAGGTTGTTTACTTTCACCTTCTTGATAATCTGTTGCTCAAGCGGTGAGAAGTGCAGCACCTTGTAGATCCCAAAGGCGATAACAGTCAACAGGATCAGAAGGAGATACTGTTTCTTAAAAACCTGTACGTTTTGCATAGTCGATACCCGCTCTTATCCAATACTGGTCATTAGGATCATCACCGTAAGGCGTTGAGCCATACCAATTACCAAAAGCTGCATCAGTTGTACCTGCACGACTCTGCGCCCATCCTGCGCCCCTAAGTAATACTTCGTCGGGAATCCCCGCAGCGTGACCAACAGCCCCGTAGTGGAAGTTTCCAAAATTCTCGAATTGTCTATCACGCTGTTTGTAATCCCACGGGCCATGCCCTCTAACCTGCTGATAAAACCATGCATAGGTGAGGGCTGACGGGCCACGGTGAAAGCGAGCCATCATCATATTACTGACGATATTCACACCTGGCGGGGCGAAAGAGGACACATCAAACGGCGGGTGAGGTGTTGCCGCTAATGTGGGGTATCTCACGCTTGCGCTCTCTCATTCCATGCATCGGCAAACTGCACGTTGCCATCGCAATATTTCCAGGTGATTTTTTCATAACGAAGTTCTACGCACTCAAGGTGATTATGCTTCTCTTTGGTCGGATCTTTGGTGTCGTGCATCACTGGCGAAACGCTGACAACTTTTACGCCTTCAAGCAGGAAGTTGAAGTATTCCGCTTCCTGTCCAGCGTCGTTGATCTTATACCATTTGAACTCAGCAGATTTTAGCGGCTGACCAGTGGCTACGGCTTTATAGAGGTAGGGGGACGAACTATCAAACTCTTTTTGAATTAGCACAGCTGAATGCTTGCGGGTTCCTGTGATCTTTCCCGTCATTACGTCCGTTGGAATGCTGAGATTATGGGAAAATCCGGTGATCTCAATGCTGCCGTCACGGTCTTGAACGTCTACAGATCCCTTAATATCTGCGCCGCCGTCATAGATAAGCTGGAATAGCCATTTTTCTTTTTCCTCATGCCGTTATAAAAAACCATAAGGAAATTGTACCTATAGGGAAGGTAGTGGTAAATGAATAAGATTATAACAATCAATAAGTTAGATTTTATTGAATTTGAGTTAAGTTAAGCTAAATACATTTCTATTGTAAAAAAGGCCGCATCCCGCAGCCTTTTCCTCTCACATTCACCCTTTCGGGAACACCCAAACATGCTTCTCCGGCAGCGAAAGATGGCAGTGCTGCGGATCCCGAACCTCATGCCCATATGCGCGGATGACAAAATCATCTCCCACCGTGCGGAACAGGTACTCCCAGCGGTCGCCGAGATACATGCTGGTGAGCAGCGGCAGCTCAAGCTGATTTTCACCCGGCCCCTCGACCACCGCCACGCGCTCGACGCGGATCACCGCCGTGGCTTCTTCACCGCTCTTCACCCCTTCACCGGCCTGGCCCCACAGCACCCAGCCTTTGCCCTCGATGCGCGCTTTGCCGTCGCGCACTTCGGTGACCTTGCCGTGCAGGCGGTTGTTGCTGCCCATAAACTCGGCGGTAAAGAGCGTTTTAGGCGAGCCGTACATCTCCTGCGGCGTGCCCTGCTGCTCGATCTTGCCGTTGTTCAGCAGCAGGATGCGGTCGGAAATGGACATCGCTTCGTTCTGGTCGTGCGTCACCATCAGCGCGGATAGCCCAAGCTTGATAATCAGCTCGCGCAGGAACACGCGCGCCTCTTCGCGCAGCTTGGCGTCGAGGTTGGAGAGCGGCTCGTCCAGCAAAATCACCGGCGGGTTGTAAACCAGCGCCCGGCCAATCGCCACGCGCTGCTGCTGCCCACCGGAGAGCTGGTGCGGGTGACGTTTGCCAAGATGGCCCAGGCCAAGCTGGTCCAGCACGTCCTGCACGCGCTGCTGGATCTCTTTCGCCGGCACTTTGCGCAGCTTGAGCGGATAGGCCACGTTCTCAAACACGGTTTTGTGCGGCCACAGGGCATAGGACTGGAACACCAGCCCCAGGTTACGCTCTTCCGCCGGGACCTCGCTGCGCGGCGTGCCGTCGTAAACTTTATTGTTGCCAATGACAATCGACCCCTGCGTCGGTTTTTCCAGACCCGCGACGGCGCGGAGCAGGGTAGTTTTGCCGCTGCCGGAAGGGCCCAGCAGAGAGACCACTTCGCCGCGCTTCAGGTTCATAGAGACACCTTTTAAAACAGGATTGTCGCCGTAGGTTAAGTGCAGATCGTCAACCGCTAATTCAATCATGTATTTTCACTCCGAAACGAAGGGCAATGCCCAGACCTACCACGACCAGCAGGATATTAATGAAAGAGAGCGCCGCCACGATGTCGATGGCACCCGCGGCCCAGAGGGAAACCAGCATCGAGCCGATGGTCTCCGTACCGGGTGAAAGCAGGTACACACCCGTTGAGTATTCGCGTTCAAAGATCAGGAACATCAGCAGCCACGAGCCGATCAGACCGTAGCGGGAGAGCGGTATGGTGACGTGGCGGGTGATCTGCCCGCGCGTCGCCCCGGTGCTGCGCGCCGCCTCTTCAAGCTCCGGCCCCACCTGCAGCAGCGTGGAAGAGATAAGCCGCAGCCCGTAGGCCATCCACACCACGGTATAGGCCAGCCAGACGCTGAAAATGGTGCTGCGCAGCGAGCGTAGCCAGACGATGACGTTTTCGCGCATCCAGTCGGTCCAGGCGAACCCGGAAAGCCAGCCGGATTTCAGCGAGTTATCCAGCCACATCGGCAGGAACAGGAACACCCACAGGAACGCCAGACCCGCCAGCAGGCCCGGCACGGCGCGCGGTACCAGCACGCTGTAGTCGAGGAAACGCGTGGTGTTATCCGGCTTACGGTGCATGGCAATCCCGACAAACAGGTAGCACACCACGGCCAGCGCGCCGCCAATCACGCCAATCGCCATGGAGTTGACGATGGCGCGCAGCAGGTTGGGCTGTGCCCAGATGGTGCGGAAGGTGTTCAGAGAAAGCTCGTCCCACAGCGAAACGCCCACGCCCCAGTTGGAGATAAACGCGCGCAATACCACGCCAAGCAGCGGAACGCCGATGGTGACGGTGAGCCAGAAGGCAATCACCGCGCCAGCCACCCAGCGCCATTTACCCAGCGGTAAGGCGCGGGCCTGTGAGGCCTTGCCCTTCATGGTGACGAAGCGGTTGGCGGTGCGCATCAGGCGACGCTGGAGCATCACCAGCGGGATGGTGATGCAGATCAGCACCACGGCAACCGCCGCCATCAGGTTATAGGATGGGGTACCCATTTTGTTCGTCAGCTTATAAAGATAGGTCGCCAGCACCATGTTGCCTTCCGGGTCGCCGAGGACCAGCATCAGGCCGAACACCTCCAGCCCGAGGAAGAACAGCAGCACGGTCGCGTACAGAATAGAAGGACGCACCATCGGCAGGCTGACGGAGGTCATCACCTGCCAGGGCGACGCGCCCGCGGTGCGCGCGGCTTCCTCCACGTCGGAGCCCACGCTGCGCAGCGCGGAGGAGATATACAGATAGGCGTGCGGGACGTGCGTCAGGCCGGCAATGACCACAATGCTCGACATGTCGTAGATATTCCACGGCACAAAGCCAATCAGCGCCTCCGCCCACTGGGAGAGAAAGCCCACCGGACCGGCGGCCACCACGTAGCCGAAGCCCAGCACCATTGGCGAAACGAAAATCGGGACCAGGATCAGCGGCTCAATCAGCCGACGGCCGGGCAGGTCGGTACGCACCATCAGAAACGCCAGCACGCCGCCCAGCGGGATAGAGATAAAAACCAGCCCAAATGCCAGAATAAAGCCGCTTTTCAGGGCCTTATAAAAATCAGGGTCGGTGAAAATAAAATCAAATGATTCAAAGCTCCACTCTTTTGACGGCGAAAAGAACGGCGCGGACAGGAAGCTCTGTATCACGATAAACGACAGCGGCGTGTAGATAACCAGGGCGGTTATCAGCACGACGATACCTCGCGGCAGGCTTTGCCACTTTCTGCGTAATGTATTCATGGGGTATCCCTGGTATTGCAGCCCAGAAAAACGAACTCAGTCGATAAGGGAGCGCGGCGGCCAGCGCCGCGCTCAGATGCTTATTTACCGGCGGCGGTACGCCACTCTTTGATGTACTCCAGACGTTTTTTCGGCTGCAGGTATTCCAGCAGCGTTTCATCGACCGGGATCGGCTTCAGCGCGTTGCCGAGGATTTTGGTCAGGCCGTCGATATCATTCTTGCCTTCGATATCGTTACGAATGGAGGGGATATCCGCCTGGTTGGCCAGAATGTTTTGCCCTTTTTCCGACAGCACGTAGTCCAGCCACAGCTTCGCGGCGTTGCCGTTTTGCGCCTGCTGGCTGATGAACGACACGCGCGACAGCACCAGGGTGTAATCTTTTGGATAGGAGATGCCGAGCGACGGATCGTTTTTCGCACGCGCTTCCGCATAGGAACCGAGGATATTAAAACCGATCAGGTTTTCACCGGAGGAGACGCGCTCCATCATGGTGCCGGTCGACGACTGCACCGACAGGCCACCTTTGGCGACGTCCGCCAGGGTTTTAAAGTAGTTTGGATCGGCGTTGTGATCCTGCACCGAGAGCATAAAGCCCAGACCCGATTTTTCGATGTCGTAGGTAGTGACTTTGTTTTTGAATTTGTCCGTCTGGCTGGCAATCAGCTTCGCCAGCGCGGCGTGAGAATCCGGCACGTCGCCGGCCGGGATCAGGCGCTTGTTGTAGATGAAGACCACCGGTTCATAGGTGGTGCCGTAGGCCTTATCTTTCCAGACTGCCCATTTCGGCAGCTGGCTTTGCTCCGGAGACTTGTACTCCATCGCGTAGTCGGTGGCGAGCTTCAGCCCGGTGTCCATCGAGGAGCTCCAGACCACGTCGCCGCTCACGCCGCCGGAGGCCTGTTCGCTGATGAAACGGTTGTACAGCTCGGTGCTGTTCATATCGTTGTATTCAACTTTGATGCCCGGGTAGGTTTTTTCGAAGCCCTGAATCAGCGGCCCGGCGGCTTTGATGTCGGTGGTGGAGTAAATAACAACCTTGCCCTCTTTGGTGGCGGCATCAACCACTTTTTGATACTCAGCAGGATAGCCCTGCGGCAGGGCAGACAGTGCAGAAGCAGAGAACAGTACGGTAGCGGTAAGCAGAGAAATTCGGAACGTGTTCGACATTATAGTTAACCTTTTAGTTACATTTGAGGAACTAATTGTCAACATAGCCTATCGGGCTCCTCCCACAATAGGATGAAGCGGGCGATGATTCCGAAGTGTGATTGTCGCCGTCGTTTCAGCAATTAACACCATAAAATCCGCGAACGTTAGCCTGTGAACGGTTTCGGATTACGGTTTATCGGCGGCTTTGCGGTAAAGCCTGCGCGGATGACCAATATTGCCATACAGCATCTCGACGCTGACTAACCCGCTCTCCACGCAGTATTCAAGGTAGCGGCGCCCCGTGGTTTTGCTGATCCCCACGTTTTCCACCACCTCTTCAACCGACATCGCGCTGTCGGGTCGATCGGCGAACAGCCGCTTAATCCGTTCCAGCGTCTGGGGCTCAATGCCCTTCGTGGAGGGCGTAACGGAGGCTTCCGCGGCAGGCAGATTAAACAGGCGATCCAGCGCATGCTGGTCGACCACCTTCACCTGCTGCACGGTGTGGATGAAGCGCATAAACCGCTCCAGCGAGGCGTGCAGGCGCTGGAAAAAGACGGGCTTGATGAGGTAGTCAAACGCCCCGCTGCGCATGGCGTGGCTGCAGGTCTGCATATCGCTGGCGGCGGTGATGAAGATCACCGAGCACTCATAGCTTTTCAGCAGCGGGTTATCGATGAGCTCCACGCCTTTACCGTCCGGGAGATAGTTGTCCAGCAGGATAAGCCGCGGCTGATGCTGACGAATCAGGCTGCATGCCTGCTCAATCGACGCGGCGATGCCCACCACGCGCAAATGAAAATTCTGCTCGATATACTCGCGATGCAGCTCCGCCAGGTGCGGCTCATCCTCAACGATCACAACATCAAGTGCTCGGGTCATGCTTTAGCCCATTCGGAATAAACACAGAAAAAATAGTCCCCTGCGGCGTGTTGTCGGCAATCTCAATGCTGCCGCCAGCCTTGTCGATATATCCTGCCACCAGAAACAGGCCAATACCGTGCTCGGTGCCCACAATGTCATTTTCGCTTTCCGGCTTGCTGCTGAACCCCTGGCGGAAAATGTGCGGCTTCATCGCGTCCTCCACCCCGCAGCCCCGGTCGGCCACCTCGATCAGCAGCTCCTGGTTACGGTCAGAAATGTAGAGCTCTACCGGCGCGTGGACCGCGGCGTTGAGGGTCGCCTCCACGGCGTTATCCAGCAGATTACCGATAATGGACATCAGCTCCGTTTCGCCGAGCGCGGCAGGCATGCGGGTGAGCTGGCAGGCGGGGTCAAACAGCAGCTCAATGCCTTTTTCGCGCGCGCTGACGTATTTTCCTAACAGCAGCCCGCACAGGGCGGGAGATGAAAAACGCGCGGAGACAAAGTCCAGCACCCGCTGCGCGCCTTCGGACTGCACCTGGATGTAACGGATCGCCTCGTCATAGTGTTTCATCTGCAGTAACCCGACCAGCGTGGCGGTCCAGTTCAGCTGCTCGTGGCGCATAATGCGCAGGTTATCCGCATAGCGTTTGATCTGGCTGAGCTGGCTGCTGAGGGTGTTAATGTCATTTTTGTCGCGAAAGCTGTAGACCCATCCGCTTTCAACGCCGGGTTCAACCTCAATCGCCACGCGGTTGACGATCACCTCGCGCTGGTTGAGCACCGCAATCTGGTCGTGGCGGCCCGCGCTCACCGAGGCGGTGCGCTGGGATAAAAAGTCCGGCGACGTCTGAAGGATCTCTTCCAGCGGTTTACCGATAAGGTCTTTCTCACTTTGCCGAATATCCAGCATCTCACGTGCGGCGCGGTTTATTAAAATCAGCTGCTTCTCCTGATTGACGGCAAATACCCCTTCGTACATGGCTTCCAGTAGCGCGCGCTGCTGCAACACCAGCTGAGCGATATCTTTCGGCTCTAGCCGGAACATCTGTTTTTTAAGATTGCGGGTAAACAGCCAGGAGAACATAAACAGCAGCAGCAGAAGGCCCGCGCCGTAAAGCCCGGACTGCCAGAGAATGCGGGCGTTAATGTTGGCAATATACGAGGTCAGATAGCCGACCGACACAATACCAATCACCTGATGCCGGGCGTTGAAGATGGGCGCTTTGCTGCGCAGTGAAACGCCAATGCCGCCCTGGCGTACGGAAATAATGGTTTTGCCCTTTAAGACTTCAGCGTTATCCCCGCCGATCATCGGTAAATTAATGCGCTCCGGGGATTCCGAATGATAAAGGTGCTGCTCCTCGGTATCGCCAATCACAATGTAGCTGGCATCGCTTTCAGCCCGCAGGGGCTGAATTAACCGGGCGATGCCGGGGATATCCCTGGCCGCCACCTTTTCCGCCAGGCCCGGCATCAGCGCGATCTGGCTGGCCTGCACCCGGGCGCGCTGGCCGAGATCGTGATGGAGCTGTCGGTCAATAAAATGAAACAGGATGGTTCCCAGCAGAACTAACAGCAGGCAGGAGAAGCACACCAGCGCTAAAAATAGCTTTACCTGAAAAGAGAGCCTGCGTTTCATTCAACCTGCTGATGTTATGTAAAAGTGACATTCGCCGAGCCTGACATGGGCCAATAGCGGACGCAATCTGGCAAGAAAAGAGTTGTGACCTGGCTTTTCGTTTTCGGCGTTATAGCCTTCATGATCCCGTCAGGCTATGCTTCATTCAGCACGATAATAATTACAGAGGCAATGTCATGGATAAAGAGCTACTGGATGCGGGTTACCGGGCCTATACCGGCGAGAAAATTGACGTTTACTTCAATACCGGGATTTGCAAACACTCAGGTAACTGCGTGCGTGGCAGCGCAAAGCTGTTTAATCTGAAACGTAAACCGTGGATTATTCCTGATGAAGTGGACGTAGAAACGGTTGTACGCGTGATTGATACCTGCCCGAGCGGTGCGCTGAAGTATCGCCAAAAATAAGCGAGGAACCATGGATATTCTGGAAGGCCATAACAAGTTTTACGTGAATGATGCGAACGGCAACCAGGTCGCGGAGATTGTCTTCGTGCCCACCGGCGAGCACCTGAGCATTATCGAGCACACCGATGTGGATGAGAGCCTGAAAGGGCAGGGCGTTGGCAAACAGCTGGTGGCGAAAGTGGTGGAGAAGATGCGTGCTGAGAACCGCAAAATTATCCCGCTGTGCCCGTTCGCGAAGCATGAGTTTGATAAAACGCGGGAGTATGACGATATTCGGGCGTGATTCACTGGAGCAATGTAGGCCGGGTAAGCGCAGCGCCACCCGGCACAATGCCTGGCAGGAACGTTAGCCAACAAACATTACCGACACGCACAGCACGCCGACGATCAGCGTCAGCAGATTGCCAATGGAGCGGTACTGTTTCAGCGAGGGGATCAGGTACGTTGACAGCGTCGGCATGATAAACAGGATCATGGCGATAAGCGGGCCGCTGATGGCGTAAATCATCGAAATGGCGTTCGGATTAATGCAGCAGACCGCAAAGGTGATGAACGACACCCCCATAATGGAAATCGCGCGGTTAAAGGCGCGGCTCTTTTTCACCCCCACCTGATTCAGCGACGACTTCACGATCTCCGTTGCCCCTTCAATCACCCCAAAATAGGTGCCGAGGAACGACTTCGACATCGCAACAATCGCCACGATAATCCCGGAAATGCCCAGCCACGCCGGTGAAGAGGGCATCATCGACAGCGCGGACAGAATCGTCACCCCTTCCTCTTTAGCGGCCACGATATATGACGGCGGAATCGAGAGCAGGCAGCTGAAGACGAAGAACAGCACGCTCAGGCAGATGATCAGGTACGCCACCTTCATGATTTTCTTGCATTTATCCATGGCGCCGTCGGCAAACTTCTCGCGACGGTCAACGGCAAACGTTGAGATAATTGGGGTATGGCTGAAGGCAAAGACCATCACCGGAATCGAAATCCATACCTGATGGAGGGTATGCCGATCGGCGGTCATCTGGCTGGTCAACAGCGCGGGTTGCCAGCTGCCGATCAGATAGAGTGAGACAAACAGAAAATAGGCAATCAGCGGAAACACCAGGAAGCCCATCACTTTTATCGTGATATGGCGTCCCATCAGGAAGATCAGGTTCAGGACCAGCACCACCCCGAGGCTAACCAGCACGCGAACGCCGGTATCCACCGTCAGGTGTTTCGCCAGCTGTTCGGTTAACGAGTTGGTGATCGCCACCGCATAAATCTGCACCACCACGAAGAAGGCGACGAAATAGAGGGTAGTGATCAGATTGCCGATCTTCTTGCCGTAATAGTGCGAGACGGCGCCGGTGATCCCTTCATTGCCTTTTGTTTTTGACGACAGGATAAATTGCGCCAGCGCTCTGTGCGGCCAGTAGGTTAAGGGGTAGGCCACGAGGGCGGTAATAAACAGGACAATCGCGCCTGCGGAGCCCAGCTGAATGGGTAGGAACAGCGTTCCTGCGCCCACGGCTGTGCCATAGAGAGCGAAACTCCAGAGAGTCTCATCTTTTGACCAAATTTTCGACATTAGAGCAACGTATCAACTATCAAACCAACGGAATGGCGTGCAATTTACCATAGATAAGCATGGAGAGCGCAGTTGCTTCGACGGAGTTTGGCCGGAACGGGCGTCCGGCCAGAGGGGTATTAGCCTGCCAGGGCGCGCCGTTGCTGGCGACGCTTAAGAAATTTTTCGCGAAGGCAATCGTACGCCCAGTTATAGAACATGGTGTACGGCAGGAAGAACAGGAAGAAGCCAATTTCCAGCGTGAATGCCTGCAGCAGGGTGACGCCCAGCACGGCGGCGACAATCGACACGCCAATCACAATAAACCCGCATTCGAACCCCAGCGCATGCAGCGCGCGCACTTTTGCCGTACGTTTGACGCGCTGAACGGGCCAGAAACGGTCGAAGCCGAAGTTATAGATAATATTCCACAGCATGGCGGTGGTCGCCAGAATAATGGTTAACCCGCCCATCTCCATCACGGAACGCTGCATAAGCCACGCTGCCGTGGGGGCGAGAATAGCGGTGGCAATACCTTCGAAACAGACGGCGTGAAAGATCCGCTCCGGCAGTTTACGTTGGAGTGCATCCTGGTGTTGCATAGTCATAGACCTCATTAATTCGCCGGTATGGGCGCTGATGCAGCCTATTTTTATCGCTAAAGCTGATATATTAAAGATAGTATCCATCGTAAAAGTAGATAGGTCATGCGCTATTCACCCGAAGCCCTTAACGCGTTTGTCGAGACCGTGGCGGCAGGCTCTTTTTCTGCCGCCGCACGCCGGCTGCGTAAAAGCCAGTCGACGATCAGCACGTCGATTGCCCATCTTGAGGCCGATCTCGGTTTCGAACTGTTTGACCGCTCGGCGCGCCAGCCGGTGTTAACGGCCCAGGGGGAGCAGGTGCTGGGCTACGTGCAGGCCATCCTGGCCGCCAGCACGCGGCTGGATGAACTGGCGGTGTCGCTAACGGCGAAAACGGAGGCGCGTCTGACGTTTGTCCTTTCCGATACCCTCAACCCGGACGTGCTGGAAGAGATGATGAAACAGTTTGACGCCCGTTTTCCCCATACGGAATTCGAATGTCTGATTGGCGAGGAAGAGGACGTGATCGATCTGCTGCAAAAGGAGCGCGCGCAGATTGGACTCACCGAAGCGCGGGACGGGTATCCGACGGATATCGGCGCCACCCGGCTGCCGATGCAGACGCGTATGGCGATCTACGTCGCGACCACCCATCCGCTGGCCGGGCAGCATGACGTCCAGCGTGACGAGCTGCACGGCTGGCGGGAGCTGCGGCTGAGCACCTATCTGGAGCGCGAGGCGGAGATCGCGCGCGGGCCCGTCTAGTCAGCGCCGAATTACCTGTTACTCTTGAGTATGGCGGTGCAGGGATTCGGCTGGTGCGCGTTGCCCTGTGCGCTGGTGGATGAATTTGCCGCCGCGAAATCGCTGGTGCAGCTCAATGTGCCCGGCTGGCCGCGGGCGATCGGCATCGATCTGCTTTGGAATAAACGCACCCCTCCCGGCGTGGCCGGAAGCTGGCTGCGGCAGTATCTGCAGGATGCGCGCTGATCCTTGTGATTAAACTCACTAATTTTAAACAATTAAGATAATTGCCAGTAACAATCCTCTACTATCGTCATGTCATTTAACACAGAGGTCGTGATGAAAGATGTCGTAATAGTGGGTGCGTTGCGTACAGCTATCGGCTGTTTTCAGGGATCGCTTGCGCGTCACTCGGCGGTTGATCTGGGCAGCGTGGTGGTGAAAGCGCTGGTGGAGCGTAGCGGGATCGCACCCCATGAAGTTGATGAGGTGATCCTGGGACAGGTCCTTACGGCCGGTGCCGGGCAAAACCCTGCGCGTCAGGCGGCGCTCAAAGGCGGGCTGCCTAATACCGTCTCCGCCATCACCATTAACGACGTCTGTGGTTCAGGATTAAAAGCGCTGCATCTCGCGACGCAGGCCATTCAGTGTGGTGAAGCGGACGTGATCATTGCGGGCGGGCAGGAGAATATGAGCCGCGCGCCGCACGTGTTGACCGACAGCCGCACCGGCGCGCAGCTGGGCAACAGCCAGCTGCTCGACAGCCTGGTGCATGACGGGCTGTGGGATGCGTTCAATGACTATCATATGGGCGTGACGGCGGAAAACCTGGCGCGCGAGTACGGCATCAGCCGTGAGGTGCAGGATGCCTATGCGCTAAGCTCGCAGCAAAAAGCGCGGGCGGCGATTGATTCCGGCCGTTTTCGTGACGAAATTGTCCCGGTCAGCACGCAGCGTCAGAGCGGCGAGCCTGTCGTTGTGGATACCGATGAACAGCCGCGCACCGACGCCAGTGCTGAAGGCCTGGCGAGGCTTAATCCTGCTTTTGAAATGCAGGGGTCGGTAACGGCGGGAAATGCCTCTTCCATTAACGACGGCGCTGCCGCCGTGATGATGATGAGTGAAAGCAAAGCCCTTGAACTCGATCTCCCCGTGCTGGCCCGCATCAAGGCGTTCGCGAGCGTAGGGGTTGATCCGGCGTTAATGGGGATCGCGCCGGTCTATGCGACTCGCCGCTGTCTGGAACGCGCGGGGTGGCAGCTTTCGGATGTGGATCTGATCGAAGTGAACGAAGCCTATGCCGCGCAGGCGATCTCCGTCGGAAAAATGCTGGAGTGGGATCCGCTGCGGGTCAACGTCAACGGTGGGGCGATCGCGCTGGGGCACCCGATCGGGGCGTCCGGCTGCCGGATCCTGGTTTCGCTGGTCCATGAAATGAAAAAGCGCAATGCCCGCAAAGGGATTGCCACACTCTGTATAGGCGGCGGGCAAGGGGTCGCGCTGGCCATCGAACGGTAATCTCTCCTCTTTGAAAACACCTCCTGCGGGAGGTTTTTTTTATCCTACCTTCATTCCCATGCCTTTTAACCGTGATCCGGGTGTCATTTTCGTTATTAACAAAATAAAAAATGAAACGTTGTTTTGAATTTAATTGAAAAGCCTATTTTATGCCGATAGTATGTGTTCATCATGAAAACGGAACGCTGTTTCGTTAATTTTCTTTTTCGGGCATAACCACATCTGGAGGTTACCGTGGACGTCAGACAAAGCATTCACAGTGCACACGCCAAAACGCTGGATACTCAGGGGCTGCGCAGCGAGTTTTTAGTTGAGCAGGTGTTCGAGGCCGACAAATACACTATGGTCTACAGCCATATCGACCGCATCATTGTGGGCGGGATTATGCCGGTGGCAAAAACCGTCTCCGTGGGCGGAGAAGTGGGTAAACAGCTGGGCGTGAGCTATTTCCTTGAGCGTCGCGAGCTGGGGGTGATTAACATCGGCGGGCCAGGCACCATCACCGTAGACGGACAGTGCTATGAGATTGGCCATCGCGAGGCGCTGTACGTGGGGAAAGGGGCGAAAGACGTAGTCTTTGCCAGCATCGACGCCAGCAAACCCGCGAAGTTTTACTACAACTGCGCGCCGGCTCACGTCACCTATCCAAATAAAAAGGTCACCACGGCAGACGTCGCCCCCGTAACGCTGGGCGATAACCTCACCAGCAACCGCCGCACCATCAATAAATACTTCGTGCCGGACGTGCTGGAAACCTGCCAGCTGAGCATGGGCCTGACCGAGCTGGCGCCGGGCAACCTGTGGAACACCATGCCGTGCCATACCCACGAGCGCCGCATGGAAGTCTACTTCTACTTCAACATGGATGAGGATGCCTGCGTGTTTCACATGATGGGGCAGCCGCAGGAGACGCGCCATATCGTGATGCACAACGAGCAGGCGGTGATTTCGCCGAGCTGGTCTATTCACTCCGGCGTCGGGACAAAAGCCTACACCTTTATCTGGGGTATGGTGGGTGAAAACCAGGTCTTTGATGACATGGACCATGTTGCGGTCAGCGATCTGCGCTAGTCGCGGGCAGTGAAGCATAAACCTGCCTGTGAGTGACAGGCGCTGAAAGAGTAAGGAATAAAAATGATTCTGGATGCATTCTCTCTGCAGGGGAAAGTGGCGGTGGTTTCCGGGTGTGACACCGGGCTGGGTCAGGGGATGGCGCTAGGCCTGGCGGAAGCGGGCTGTGACATCGTCGGGATTAACCTTGTTGAACCCACGGAAACTATTGAGCGCGTGACCGCGCTGGGCCGTCGCTTTCTCAGCCTGAACGCCGATCTGCGTAAAATCGACGCCATTCCGGAACTGCTGGATCGCGCGGTGGCTGAATTTGGTCATATCGATATTCTGGTCAACAACGCCGGGCTGATTCGCCGTGAAGATGCGATCAGCTTCAGCGAGCGCGACTGGGACGACGTGATGGATTTGAACATCAAGAGCGTATTTTTTATGTCCCAGGCGGCGGCGAAGCATTTTATTGCCCAAGGGAAAGGCGGCAAGATCGTGAATATTGCCTCTATGCTCTCGTTCCAGGGCGGCATCCGCGTACCGTCCTACACCGCGTCCAAAAGCGCGGTGATGGGCGTGACCCGCCTGCTGGCAAACGAATGGGCAAAGCATAATATCAATGTGAATGCGATCGCGCCGGGTTACATGGCGACCAACAACACGCAGCAGCTGCGTGCAGACGAGCAGCGTAGCGCGGAAATCCTCGACCGCATTCCGGCGGGGCGCTGGGGCCTGCCGGGCGATCTGATGGGACCGGTGGTCTTTCTGGCCTCGTCGGCATCGGACTATATCAACGGCTATACGATTGCGGTTGATGGCGGCTGGCTGGCGCGATAATTCCTGCTGGTATAAGAACCTCTGCCCACGGGCGGAGGTTTTTTTTTACATAAAAATTGGCTACGTCCATATCGATAAAGATGAAAAATCCATACTGAAAAATCATAAATGACGGCAATCACACTTTAATTGCTTAAATATTAACTGATTAGTAAAAATACGTGATTATTCGCCACGCGTTGAAATTGTAATGTCCATCACAGATCGCCATGCCGCAGCGAAATAATCCATATCTTCACCTTTTCCCGCCTGACACTTTTCCGCGCTTTCTCGTAATTTCAGTTAACGAATTTTGCTGTTGAGGCAGGAAAAATATGACATCTATCAATGACTCTACCCTGATGCCCGCTGCGCTGCGCGATACTCGCCGCATGAACCAGTTTGTCTCTATTGCCGCTGCCGTAGCGGGCCTGTTGTTTGGACTGGATATCGGCGTCATTGCCGGTGCATTACCGTTTATTACCGACCACTTTACCCTCAGCAGCCGCCTGCAGGAGTGGGTGGTGAGCAGCATGATGCTTGGCGCGGCCATCGGCGCGCTGTTCAACGGCTGGCTTTCGTTTCGTCTGGGGCGCAAATACAGCCTGATGGTCGGGGCGATTCTGTTTGTCGCGGGCTCCATTGGCTCGGCGTTTGCCGCTAACGTTGAAGTGCTGCTGCTCTCCCGCGTGCTGCTGGGCGTGGCGGTGGGGATTGCCTCCTACACGGCGCCGCTTTATCTCTCCGAAATGGCAAGCGAGAACGTGCGCGGCAGGATGATCAGCATGTATCAGCTGATGGTCACGCTGGGCATCGTGCTGGCGTTCCTGTCCGACACCTATTTCAGCTACAGCGGCAACTGGCGCGCGATGCTGGGCGTGCTGGCCTTACCGGCGCTGGTGCTGATCGTGCTGGTGATTTTCCTGCCAAACAGCCCGCGCTGGCTGGCGCAAAAAGGGCGCCACGTGGAGGCGGAAGAGGTCCTGCGCATGCTGCGCGATACCTCTGAAAAAGCGCGCGAAGAGCTGAACGAGATCCGCGAAAGCCTGAAGCTGAAGCAGGGCGGCTGGGCGCTGTTTAAGATCAACCGCAACGTGCGTCGCGCGGTCTTCCTCGGCATGCTGCTGCAGGCGATGCAGCAGTTCACCGGCATGAACATCATCATGTATTACGCGCCGCGCATCTTCAAAATGGCCGGGTTCACCACCACCGAACAGCAGATGATCGCCACGCTGCTGGTGGGCCTCACCTTCATGTTTGCCACCTTTATTGCGGTATTCACCGTGGACAAAGCCGGCCGTAAACCGGCGCTGAAAATTGGCTTCAGCGTGATGGCGCTCGGCACGCTGATCCTCGGCTACTGCCTGATGCAGTTTGATAACGGCACGGCCTCCAGCGGCCTTTCCTGGCTTTCCGTCGGGATGACCATGATGTGTATTGCAGGCTATGCGATGAGCGCCGCGCCCGTGGTGTGGATCCTGTGCTCCGAAATCCAGCCGCTCAAATGCCGAGATTTTGGCATCACCTGTTCCACGACCACTAACTGGGTGTCGAACATGATTATCGGCGCGACCTTCCTGACGCTGCTGGACGCGATTGGCGCGGCGGGCACCTTCTGGCTCTACACGGTGCTGAACGTGGCGTTTATTGGCGTAACCTTCTGGCTGATCCCGGAAACCAAGGGCGTGACGCTGGAACACATCGAGCGCAAGCTGATGGCCGGTGAGAAACTGCGGAACATCGGCGAGTAATCTTATTGCCCGTTTAAGCGCTTACAACGTATGCCGAAAGGGCAAAGGTAGCGCTTAGTAGCAATAATCACCCAGTGAAATCGTCTACTAATTTTGGCAGGGGAGGGGGAAATCATGAGATTTGAACTTAGGATAATTCTTAAGGTGCTGTATCATCGGACCACCGCTAACGTTTGAGCAAAGATGCACGGCATCCTAAAAATAATTCCTATGTCTGAGATGGATATCAAAAAAAATACCGATCTTGATTTCCCCCATTACGCCCCTCCGGCTGTACACGCTAAAGAGATAGATCTTTTAGGCCTGGTTGGCGTTCTTTTAGCGGCGAAAAAACGCATCGTCGCCGTTACCCTCGCGTTTGCGCTGGTTGGGCTCGCCATTTCATTTTTACTGCCGCAGAAGTGGACCAGTAAAGCGGTGATCACCACGGCAGAATCGTCCCAGTGGAACCCGCTGCGCCAGATGCTGGTGGCGCTTCAGGTGCTTGACGTAGACGCGCAGATTACCCGCCCGGAAGTCTTTGACCTGTTTATTAAAAAGTTTCAGTCTCAGTCGTTGCTCGAAGAGTACCTGAAATCCTCCCCTTACGTGATGGCGCAACTTAAAGATGCCGAGGTGGATCCGCTTGATCTTCATCGGGCGATAGTCAACATCTCGGACCGAATGAAAGCGGCAAATGACGCTCAGGGAAAAGACGCGGATAAAGCGCCTTACGTTTCCTGGACGTTAAGCTTTACCGCGCCGACGGCAGCCGATGCGCAAGCCGTTCTGGCGGGATACATCGATTTTATCGCGGATATTGTTGAAAAAGAGACGGTGCAGAATATTCGCAACCAGATCGCGCTGAAAACCAACGTCGTTTCCCAGCAGCTGGAGCTGGATCGCGTCCGTCTGACCAATATTCACAACACCAACCTGCAGCGGCTGAATTATTCCCTGGAAGTGGCCAATGCCGCCGGCATCAAGAAGCCGGTCTACAGCAACGGACAGGCGGTAAAAGACGATCCGGACTATTCCGTTTCGCTCGGCGCTGACGGCATCGCGCAAAAGCTGCAGATTGAAAAAAACCTCAAGGACGTGACCGAGCTGAATGCGGATTTCCAGAACCGGGAATACCACCTCGCGCAGCTGAAAAAGCTCTCCTTTGCCGACGTGAAGCTTGAGCCATTCAGGTACCAGCTCTCTCCTTCCATGCCGGTGAAAAAGGATGGCCCGGGCAAGGCTCTGATTGTCGTCCTGGCGGCGCTGCTGGGGGGACTGTTTGCCTGCGCCAGCGTTTTGCTGCGCGAGGCGATGCTCAGCCGTAACCCGCTCCCCGAACCGGTGACGGAATAAACCCCGCAGTTTAAAAAGGCGCTGATTAAAGCGCCTTTTTTTATGTGCATCGATTGTGTTACAAAAAGAGATCGAAGATAAGGAGGGGTGATGAAAACGATCGGCCTGTTAGGGGGAATGAGCTGGGAATCGACAATCCCTTATTACCGCCTGATTAACGAAGGGGTAAAGCACCGTCTGGGCGGTCTGCACTCCGCAAGCCTGCTGCTGCACAGCGTTGATTTCCATGAAATCGAAGCCTGCCAGTCGAGCGGCGAGTGGGATAAAGCCGGGGAGATCCTGGCCCAGGCGGCGCTGGGACTGGAGCGTGCCGGTGCCGAGGGTATCGTGCTTTGTACCAATACCATGCACAAAGTGGCGTTGCATATCGAGGACCGCTGCTCGCTGCCGTTCCTGCATATTGCGGACGCGACCGGGCGTGCAATTGCCGCATCCGGGATGCGCCGCGTAGCGCTGCTGGGCACGCGCTACACCATGGAACAGGATTTTTATCGCGGGCGCCTGCACGGTGAATTTGGGATCGAAAGCCTGATCCCTGATGAAGACGACAGGGCACGCATCAATCAGATTATCTTTGACGAGCTCTGCCTCGGTACCTGCAGCGAATCTTCCCGCGCCTTCTACGTCAGCGTCATCGAGAAACTCGCTCAGCAGGGGGCCGAGGGGGTTATCTTCGGCTGCACCGAGATTGGCCTGCTGGTGCCGGCTGAGCGAAGCCCCATCCCGGTATTTGATACCACCGCCATCCATGCAGAGGATGCCGTGGCGTTCATGTTGTCATAGTGGGTTTTGAAGGTCCGGTAAGCGAAGCGCCACCTGACGTGCGTGCTCAATCATGTGTTCTGTAAAAGCCTCCACCAGCGCGGAAGCCGGACGGTGCAGGGGGCGGATCAGGCTCACGGTAAACGGGACGGACACGCTAAAGCGGCGGATGACGATCCCGCTTCCGGCATAGTCCAGCGCCGTAAGCGGGTTAACCACCGCGACGCCGACGCCCGCCCGCACCATTGCGCAAATCGACGCCGCGCTGTGGGTTTCCACCACCATTCGCCGTTTGACCTGATGCTCGGCAAACAGCGTATCCAGCAGCTGTCGGTAACTGTCGGTCTGCGACAGGCTGATGTAGTTTTCCCCGTGAAAATCCTCCGGCGTGAGCACCGCCTTATCGGCAAGCCGATGCCCGGCGGGCATAACGCACACTTCATCTAATGAGATCAGCTCCGTGCGCGCCGTTCCCGCCGGCGTGGAGAGGGTTTCAGTCAGGCCTAAATCATGGCGCTGGGCCGAAAGCCACTCTTCAAGCAGGGGAGACTCCTGCGGCACGATGGTGAGACTGACCTCCGGGTAGCGGGCCAGAAAAGGTTGCAGCAGCATCGGCAAAAAGGATTGCGAAAAGACGGGCAGGCAGACTATCGACAGCTCGCCCTGGCGAAACTCGCGCAGGCTCTCCGCGGCACTCACGATTCTGTCCAGCCCGTACCAGGAGCGCTGGACCTCCTCGAACAGGCGTAACCCCTGCACCGTCGGGTGAAGCCTGCCCCGGGTGCGTTCGAACAGCTTCAGCCCCAGCACTTTCTCGAAGCGCGCCAGCTCGCGGCTCACCGTCGGCTGCGAGGTATGCAGCATCTGTGCGGCTTCGGTGAGATTGCCGGTGGTCATCACGGCGTGAAAAATCTCGATGTGGCGTAAATTGACGGCGGGCATAGGGCACCTGAAAGCAGATAACTTACCATATCATTTTTGCATAGACTCGCGATAAAACGATATTTTTTATTCTCTTTGCGCTGTGGCGTAATGATAAAAAATGACTTTATCCGGAGAAGACCATGCCACGCCCGCTTAACCAGACTGATACCGATTTGAACGCCGACAACCTGCTGCGCCTGCCCGCCGAGTTCGGCTGTCCGGTATGGGTCTACGACGCGCAGATCGTCCGCGAGAAGATCGCCGCCCTTCATCAGTTTGACGTGGTGCGTTTTGCCCAGAAGGCCTGCTCCAATATCCATATTCTGCGCCTGATGCGTGAGCAGGGCGTGAAGGTCGACTCCGTCTCACTTGGCGAAATCGAGCGTGCGCTGGCGGCAGGATTCGATCCGAAAGCCGACAGCGATGCGATCGTCTTTACCGCCGATGTGATCGACGATGCTACGCTGGCGCGCGTCCACGAACTGCAGATCCCGGTGAATGCCGGTTCTGTGGATATGCTGGAGCAGCTGGGGCAGGTTTCCCCCGGCCACCGCGTCTGGCTGCGCGTAAACCCGGGCTTTGGTCATGGTCACAGCCAAAAAACCAATACCGGCGGCGAAAACAGCAAGCACGGGATCTGGTATGCCGATATGCCTGCCGCGCTGGCGGTACTGCAGCGCTACGGCCTGAAGCTGGTGGGGATCCATATGCACATTGGCTCTGGCGTGGATTACGGCCACCTGGAGCAGGTGTGCGGCGCGATGGTGCGCCAGGTTGTCGACTTCGGACAGGATCTGGAGGCGATCTCTGCCGGCGGCGGCCTCTCCATTCCCTATCGCGAAGGGGAAGAGGCGATCGATACCGATCACTACTACGGTCTGTGGAGCGCCGCGCGCGATCGAATCGCCGCGCATCTGGGCCATGCGGTGAAGCTGGAAATTGAGCCGGGTCGTTTCCTGGTGGCGGAAGCGGGCGTGCTGGTTTCGCAGGTGCGCAGCGTGAAGGAGATGGGCTCTCGCCACTTCGTCCTGATTGACGCAGGCTTTAACGATCTGATGCGTCCGTCCATGTACGGCAGCTATCACCACATTACCGCTCTGGCTGCCGACGGCCGCGACTTAACGCAGGCGCCGCGCCTTGATACGGTAGTTGCCGGGCCGCTGTGCGAATCGGGGGACGTATTCACCCAGCTGGAGGGCGGCAAAGTGGAGACCCGCGCGCTGCCGGCGGTCAAACCGGGTGATTATCTTGTGCTGCATGATACCGGTGCCTACGGGGCGTCGATGTCCTCTAACTACAACAGCCGCCCGCTGCTGCCGGAAGTGCTGTTTGATAACGGTAAGGCACGGCTTATTCGTCGTCGCCAGACCATTCAGGAGCTGCTGGCTTTAGAGCTCATCTGATGAAAGTAAGGCCCCGCTGTGACCGAATCGCGTAAGACCAGCGTGCCGGTAAACGGCGGGATCGCATCGACCGGCTGGTTTTTTGCCAGCCGAATTGCCTGATCGATGGCGGTGACAATCATGCTGTCGATGGGCAGATAAACCGATGAGAGCGCAGGCTCCAGCCATTTCGCGCTTGGGGCATCGTCAAAGCCGAACAGAGAGATATCCTGCGGGATTTTAAGCCCCGCCTGGTGCAGCGCTTTAGACGCACCCAGCGCCATATCGTCGTTACAGGCAAACAGGGCGCTAAACGATACGCCATCGGCAATCAGCTCCTTGCACAGCTCGTATCCCCGCGTCATTCCCGCATCGCCGTACTTTATCCGACGTTCGTCCAGGCGGATGCCGTGCTTTTCCAGCGCCTTGCGATAGCCCATCAGCCTCGCTTTTCCGGTTGGGGTGTGGATCGGAACGGTGATACAGGCGATCTCCCGATGGCCCTGGCCGATCAGGTAATCAACGGCCTTAAACGCGGCATCCTGCTGTTCGAAGAATACGCAGCGATCCGGCGCCTGACTCACTTCACGGTTAATGACCACCAGCGGCGTTTTCACGGTGTTCATCAGTTTGACGATCGTTTTTTCGCTCATGTAGCGGGTATAGAGCACGATGGCATCGCACTGGCGATCGGCCAGCATCTGCACCGCCTGTTCTTCCTGCTCCGGCGCGTCGTGACCGTCGGTGACGATCAGCTGTTTCCCGTGGGTTTCGGTCTGCCGCGACGCCTGCTGGAGAAGGCGGCCAAAATAGAAGCCGTCGAAGGTCGAAACCACCAGACCAATGCTGTTGCTGGTCTGGTTAGCCAGCGAGCGCGCGAGAAAGTTCGGGCGATAGCCCAGCTCTTCCATCGCCGCAAACACCTGCTGGCGCGTACTCTCTTTGACCTGACCCGTGCCGTTCAGCACGCGCGATACCGTGGCCTTCGACACGCCCGCGCGCAGTGAGACATCCAGCATTGTTGCCATTCTACATTCCTGCTTCCACGTAATGGCCTGCAGTTTAACACAGACCTCACGGCGTATAAGCGATGCGGGAAGCGCAAAACTTCTGCCGCGATCACGCTTTTTGGTAACGCTTCGCCTGGCCCGCC
The DNA here is from genome assembly GCF_045257065.1 of Enterobacter sp. PP-008-ECC_S150. NCBI lineage: Bacteria > Pseudomonadati > Pseudomonadota > Gammaproteobacteria > Enterobacterales > Enterobacteriaceae > Enterobacter > Enterobacter sp. PP-008-ECC_S150. The sequence continues at coordinate 30,789 of NZ_JBJHHG010000005.1, forward strand.
TGAAGTAAAACGAAATCGTCTGACTCTGGTAAAATCATCGCCGAATCAGGCTGGAGCGTCAGGCCAGCAAATCCATGAGAAAACGCAGGTGAAACGTGAATAAGACAGTCATCCTCCCGCTATATGAGGCGCCGCACTATGCGGAGCAGGTCACCGACTGGCTCTGCCAGGCTTTTGGCGAAGGGCTGCCCCGGGAATTTTTCCACAGCATTATTGAGCACAGCCAGACGCCGGGAGCATTACCGCTAACCTTTATCGCCGTTGAAAACGAACGGCTTCTTGGTACGGTAGGGCTCTGGCGCTGCGATTTGATCACCCGTCAGGATCTCTTTCCTTGGCTGGCGGCGCTTTACGTTGACGACGCGGCGCGAGGCAAGGGGCTGGCAGGAAAGCTACAGCGCCATGTTATCAGCCAGGCCGCGCGGGCGGGATATGAAGAGCTGCACCTCTGGTCCGCCTGCCGCGACTTTTACGAACGTTACGGCTGGCAGTACGTTGGCGATGCGCTCGAATACCCGAACAAGACGGTACACCTTTACCGCTATTCGCTCTGCGCTTCTGCCGGGGACGCAACGGAGTGACGGCGCACCAGGGTTGGGCTGAAGAGGTGGGTAATATCCGGCGGCTGGCGCTGCTCCGCCAGAGCCAGCGCCAGCTCGGCGGCCTGCGTTGCCATGGTGATGATAGGGTAGCGCACGGTGGTCAGGCGCGGGCGCACGTAGCGGGAGACCAGCACGTCATCAAAGCCAATCAGTGAGATCTCTGCCGGCACCTCGATCCCGTTGTCGTTCAGGACCCCCATCGCGCCTGCGGCCATCGAGTCGTTATAGCTGGCCACCGCCGTGAAGTTTCGTCCGCGGCCCAGCAGCTCGGTCATCGCCTGTTCACCGCCGCTCTCATCCGGTTCGCCGTAGGCCACCAGGCGGTCATTGCACGGCAGCCCGTTTTCGCGCAGGGCATCGTAGTAGCCCTGCAGGCGGTCTTCCGCATCAGAAATCGGATGATTGGAGCAGAGGTAGCCAATTCGGGTGTGGCCCTGTTGAATCAGATGGCGGGTCGCAAGCCAGGCGCCGTAGCGGTCGTCGAGCGCCACGCAGCGTTTTTCAAACCCGGGAATAATGCGGTTGATGATGACCATTCCGGGGATCTGCTTCATCAGATGAATCAGTTCGGCGTCCGGGATCATTTTGGCGTGAACCACCAGCGCCGCGCAGCGGTGGCGGATCAGCTGCTCGATGGCCTGGCGTTCTTTTTGTTCATTATGATAGCCATTGCCGATCAGCAGAAAATTGCCAGTCTGATAAGAAACCTGCTCAACGGCCTTCACCATGGCGCCGAAAAAGGGATCGGAGACATCGCCCACCACCAGACCCACGGTTTCTGTGGACTGCTGGGCAAGCGCGCGGGCGTTGGCATTGGGATGATAATTCAGGGATTCCATGGCGCTCTGTACCGCCTGACGTGATGCGTCACTGGCTTTGGGGGAAGCATTGATCACGCGCGAGACGGTTGCCACCGACACGCCTGCCAGACGGGCCACATCCTTTATTGTCGCCATTCATTACCTTCTTATTGGGGGTAAGCGTTTACACACCGAATAGTGTTGCGGAAAAGCGGCGTGCATTCAAGGGGAGCGGGTTTTCGCTCTCCACAAACGTGACGCAGCCCACCCCTGATGATGTAATCGTTACACGCGCAGTCATGTCTGAATAATGTCAATCTGAACCTTTAGTTACACTTTGCCTCAGGCTGTTGCGATTGTCCGATGGCGAGGATGTTAAAGAGATTGATACAGTCGAGATCCCAGAGGTATTGATTGGTGAGAATTCTTAGTACGGTTTCGTACTCATCTCTTGCACCAACCTGCGCGGATGCGCAGGTTTTTTTTCGCCTCCACTTTTGCTGTCGCTCCTCTATTACTTCTCGTGTAATCTGCCACCATTTACTATCACCCCTCCACGCTGGCTGGCAAAAGGAGTTGAGATGCTATTTGGGTTCTTCCGTACTCTGTTCCGTATTCTTTTTCGCATTCGCATCACTGGCGATGCGCAGGCGCTTCGCGGCGAACGCGTTCTCATCACACCAAACCATGTTTCCTTCATAGACGGCATCCTGCTGGCGCTGTTTTTACCCGTGCGTCCGGTGTTTGCGGTCTATACCTCCATCAGCCAGCAGTGGTACATGCGCTGGCTCACGCCGCTGATTGACTTCGTGCCGCTCGACCCGACGAAGCCGATGATGATTAAGCATCTGGTGCGTCTGGTTGAGCAGGGGCGTCCGGTGGTCATATTCCCGGAAGGGCGTATTTCGGTGACCGGTTCGCTGATGAAAATCTACGACGGCGCAGGATTTGTCGCGGCGAAGTCAAAAGCGACCGTGGTGCCGCTGCGCATTGAAGGCGCAGAGCTAACCCATTTCAGCCGCCTGAAAGGGCTGGTGAAGCAGCGTCTGTTTCCTAAGATAACCCTGCACATCCTGCCGCCAACGTCACTGCCCATGCCGGAAGCCCCGCGCGCCCGAGATCGCCGTAAAATCGCCGGGGAAATGCTGCATCAGATTATGATGGAAGCGCGCATGGCCGTGCGCCCGCGCGAAACGCTGTACGAATCTCTGCTTTCCGCGCAGTACCGCTATGGCGCGAAGAAAAACTGCATCGAAGACATCAACTTTACCCCGGATACCTACCGCAAGCTGCTGACCAAGACCCTGTTTGTGGGCCGTATTCTGGAGAAGTACAGCAAAAAGGGCGAGAAGATTGGCCTGATGCTGCCTAACGCAGGCATCAGCGCGGCGGTGATTTTTGGTGCGGTCTCCCGGGGGCGCATCCCGGCAATGATGAACTATACGGCGGGCGTGAAGGGGCTGACCAGCGCCATCACCGCCGCCCAGATTAATACCGTCTTTACGTCCCGCCAGTTCCTGGACAAGGGCAAGCTCTGGCATCTTCCCGAGCAGCTGACCCAGGTGCGCTGGGTCTTCCTGGAAGATCTGAAAGCGGACGTCACCACGGGCGACAAGCTGTGGATTTTTGCTCACCTGCTGATGCCGCGCCTGGCGCAGGTCAAGCAGCAGCCGGAAGATGACGCGATCGTCCTCTTTACCTCGGGATCGGAGGGCAACCCGAAAGGCGTCGTCCACAGCCACAAGAGCATTCTGGCGAACGTTGAGCAGATCAAGAGCATTGCCGACTTTACCGCAAACGATCGTTTTATGTCGGCGCTGCCGCTGTTCCACTCCTTTGGCCTGACGGTGGGGCTGTTTACGCCGCTGCTGACCGGTGCAGAAGTGTTCCTCTACCCGAGCCCGCTGCATTACCGCATTGTGCCGGAGCTGGTGTATGACCGTAACTGTACCGTTCTGTTCGGGACCTCAACCTTCCTGGGAAACTATGCGCGTTTCGCCAATCCGTATGATTTTTATCGCGTGCGGTATGTGGTGGCCGGTGCGGAAAAACTGCAGGAGAGCACGCGCCAGATCTGGCAGGACAAGTTTGGCCTGCGCATTCTCGAAGGCTATGGCGTTACCGAGTGTGCGCCCGTGGTCTCGATTAACGTGCCGATGGCGGCGAAGCCGGGCACGGTAGGCCGCATTCTGCCGGGAATGGACGCGCGCCTGCTGGCCGTACCGGGCATTGAGGACGGAGGCCGCCTGCAGCTCAAGGGGCCAAACGTGATGAACGGTTACCTGCGCGTGGAAAACCCGGGCGTGCTGGAGGTGCCGACGGCGGAAAACGTCAGCGGCGAGGTGGAAACCGGCTGGTACGACACCGGTGATATTGTCCGTTTTGATGAGCAAGGCTTTGTCCAGATTCAGGGGCGCGCGAAACGCTTCGCTAAAATCGCCGGTGAAATGGTCTCTCTGGAAATGGTTGAACAGCTGGCGACCGCCGTCTCTGCGGATAAGATGCATGCGACGGTAGTGAAGAGCGATGCCAGCAAAGGCGAGGCGCTGGTGCTGTTTACCACCGACGCTGAGCTGAAGCGCGACCGGTTACTGAGCTACGCGCGTGAACACGGTATCCCTGAACTGGCCGTGCCGCGCGATATCCGCTTCCTGAAGCAGCTCCCGGTGCTGGGTAGCGGGAAGCCCGATTTCGTGACCCTGAAAGGCATGGTTGAAGAGGCGGAACAGCAAAATGCGTGAGTCAGTACACACTAACACATCGCTCCGATCGAAAGGCATGATGGCCGTTATCGCCGCGCAGTTTCTCTCTGCGTTCGGCGATAACGCGCTGCTATTTGCCACCCTGGCGCTGCTAAAAGCCGAGTTTTACCCCGACTGGAGCCAGCCGATCCTGCAAATGGTGTTTGTGGGCGCTTACATTATCTTTGCGCCATTCGTCGGTCAGGTGGCGGACAGTTTCCCCAAAGGCCGGGTGATGATGTTTGCCAACGGTCTCAAGCTGCTGGGGGCCGCCAGCATTTGCTTTGGCTTCAACCCGTTTATTGGCTACACGCTGGTGGGCATTGGCGCTGCCGCCTACTCCCCTGCGAAGTATGGCATTCTCGGCGAGCTGACCACGGGCGATAAGCTGGTGAAAGCCAACGGCCTGATGGAGTCGTCCACCATTGCCGCTATCCTGATCGGATCCGTCGCGGGCGGCGTGCTGGCCGACTGGCATGTCCTGGCGGCGCTGGGCGTCTGCGCGGTGGTGTACGGCGGCGCGGTCGTGGCGAACCTGTTTATTCCCAGGCTGCCGGTGGCTCGTCCGGGGCAATCCTGGCGCTTTAAGCCGATGACCGGCAGTTTCTTTACCGCCTGTCGCGTGCTGTGGCGTAACGGGGAAACGCGTTTCTCCCTGATGGGGACCAGCATGTTCTGGGGCGCTGGCGTTACGCTGCGCTTCCTGCTGGTGCTGTGGGTGCCGGTGGCGCTGGGCATTACCGACAATGCGACGCCAACCTATCTTAATGCGATGGTTGCCATCGGCATTGTGGTGGGGGCAGGTGCGGCGGCGAAGCTGGTGACGCTTGAGACGGTGGCGCGCTGCATGCCTGCGGGGATCCTGATTGGCGTCGTGGTGCTTCTTTTCTCGCTGCAGCATGGGTTATTGCCCGCTTACGGTCTGCTGATCCTGATTGGTATTCTGGGCGGGTTCTTCGTGGTACCGCTCAACGCGTTGCTTCAGGAGCGGGGCAAGCAGACGGTTGGCGCGGGGAACGCTATTGCGGTACAAAACCTCGGTGAAAACCTGGCGATGTTGTTAATGCTCGGACTCTACTCGCTGGCGGTGAAAGTGGGCGTGCCGGTGGTGGGGATTGGCGTCGGGTTTGGCGGGCTGTTTGCGATTGCGATTGCGGGCTTGTGGATGTGGCAGCGTCGCCGTTGAGCACTTTGCCCGGTGGCGGCTTCGCCTTACCGGGCCTACAAAATCAGCAAACATCACCCAAACGTAGGCCGGGTCAGGCGAAGCCGCCACCCGGCAAAAACGTCCAGCCTGTAGGCCCGGTAAGCGAAGCGCCACCGGGCAAAAGCATCAGGCTACGGTGCTGGATAAGTGTATACCTGATGCACCGCTTCAATCTCCGCTAACACCTCTTCACTCAGGTTCAGGTGGAAACTCTCAATATTGGTTTTCAACTGGTCCATCGTGGTTGCGCCCAGCAGGGTGCTGGCGACAAACGGCTGACGGCGCACGAAGGCCAGCGCCATCTGCGCGGGGTCAAGGCCATGGCGCTTTGCGATATCCACATAGGCTGCAACGGCTTTCTGCGTCTGCTCGCCGCTGTAGCGGGTAAAGCGGCTAAAGAGGGTGTTACGCGCCCCGGCCGGTTTTGCGCCGTTCAGGTATTTCCCCGTTAGCGTGCCAAAGCCGAGACAGGAGTAGGCGAGCAGTTCCACCTCTTCATACTGGGTGACTTCGGCCAGACCCACCTCATAGCTGCGGTTAAGCAGGCTGTACGGGTTCTGAATAGTCACGATACGCGGCAGATCGTGTTTATCTGCCAGGTGCAGATAGCGCATGACCCCAAACGCCGTTTCGTTAGAGACGCCAATGTAGCGGATTTTTCCCGCACGCTGGCATTCGGTCAGCGCTTCCAGGGTTTCCAGCAGCGTGACGGCGGGGGCGCTCTCATTCCAGCTGTAGCCGAGCTTACCAAAGCAGTTGGTTGGCCGCTGCGGCCAGTGCACCTGATACAGGTCGAGATAGTCGGTTTGCAGGCGCTTCAGGCTGGCGTCCAGCGCGGCGCGGATATTCTTGCGATCGAGGATCTGATTCGGGCGGATCCCGGCATCGCTGTTGCGCGCGGGGCCGCTGACCTTCGAGGCAACAACCAGCTTTTCACGGTTGCCGCGTTTCGCCAGCCAGTTACCGACGTAGGTTTCGGTCAGCCCCTGCGTTTCAGGGCGCGGCGGCACGGGGTACATCTCCGCGACATCAATCAGGTTAATGCCCTGGCTGACGGCGTAATCGAGTTGTGCATGGGCATCGGCTTCGCTGTTTTGTTCACCAAATGTCATCGTGCCCAACCCCAGTTGGCTAACTTCCAGAGCGCTGTGGGGGATACGGTGATAATGCATAGCCGGCTTCCTCAGTAGACTTATAGACCGCGTCAGGGCGTACCCGACAAAGGAATATAAACATGGCAGAGGGGAAGCAAAAGGGGAAGAAAAAAATCAAAAAGGCCAGCAAGCTACTGACCTCTCTCTGTTTATCGCTCGATAATTTGCGACACTTCGTCGCGATTGATCTGCATTTTATTGCCTTGCTGATCGCGGTAGCTGACCAGACCGGTATCATCGTCGACTTCGGGTTTACCGTCGGTCAGGATCATTCGCCCATCTTTTGTCGCCATAACGTAATCGCTGCTACATCCGGATACGGCAAACGCTAAACCGACTGCTGACACTAACACTGCCCATTTTTTCATCGTTATCGTCCTCATCTGGCGCGTATCAAATCATCACCTAGTATTAACCCGATATGGCGACTTGAGGAAGCGGTAAAATCTTAAAAAGCAGTCGATTATGTTTGAGAGCTCGCAAAATAAGTAAAAAACTATGTTTTTAACAGGAAATGACGGGCCAGAAGTGCGCCGGTGAAATTCTTTTTGAGATAAAAACCGCGCGGCAACGTCAGTATGGGCTCACCCCGCGCGCCGATTGCCTCGGTTAGCGCTTTACTGTTGGCCGCTTTTGGTCGCAGCTGTAACACTTCCCCGTGACGGGCGGTGATGCGCTCTACCTGCCCAAGCACAATCATGTCCATCAGCTCCTCCCAGTCCAGGCGCAGCTGATGCTCCTCATCCTCGTTTGGGCTCCAGAGCAGCGGCGCGCCAACGCGACGGTCTGCCAGGGGGATCTGTCGCTCGCCTTCAACCGGCACCCACAGTACGCGCTTGAGCTTATGGCGAACGTGGCTGGTTTCCCACGTCACGCCGGTATTGCCGGTCAATGGCGCGACGCAGACGAAGGTGGTCTCCAGGGGCTTGCCAAGGCTGTCTATGGGAATGGTTTTTAACTCTACGCCCAGTGCGGCAAAATCCTGCTCTGGTTTGCTCCCTGCGCTGGCACCCAGCCACAGCTCCAGCAGCATGCCGATCCAGCCTTTATCCCGTTTCAGATCCTTCGGGATCTGAAGCCCGGCCATTGCCGCCAGCTCGCCAAGCGAAAAGCCTGCCAGACGCTGTGCCTGCTGTAGCAGCTGGCCCTCGCTGGACGGCGGTGAGAGCAAGGGTGTAAGCGGATGCATGAAGGTAACCTTTTGATTAAAAAATAAACGAAGAAATTGTCCCCTGTGGATAGAGTTTAACTATTTCTGTACCAATATTCCATGTCTATGATTTATAGGTTTTTTTATTGGTTTGAAATCGTTTCGCCAGCGTCATAAAACCGGTTGTTCAAATCTGGTCACTGACAATGAACAGGATCTTACACCATGTTATCCACAGAAAAATGGGATAACTGGGCATAACCCTGACTACTGTTTCAATTTACAGCCTTGACGTGCGATGAAAATCGAATTTTCAGACAATTTGTGACTAACTTATTGGCACAATCTGTGGATAAAACCGACGCTGTTCGATCTTTCATCAGTACGACGATCCCTGGCGTGACGATCGTCACGCTATTCTGTTTTATGTTCATTGAAATGCATTTAACTCTATGAAAATAATATAATTATAGAATTAAGGCAGAAGAGGGGCCACGACAGTGTTTGAGGTTGTTCATCGGTAATCAGACACTTCTTCACAACTATATCCACAGAAAAGGTGAATAAAATTCTCCTCAGTGGCGCTCATCTGTTTATAACTCAGCCCATATTTGTGAGTTATTCAAATGTTATTAGGTTGCAGCCCTGTAAGAGAGTGGTTTACCGCCTCCCTGTAGTGTGAAACAATCATTCATATATAAGGTTTAGTTTGGGGTAGTCCGGTGATTGATGACGATGGCTACCGCCCGAACGTAGGAATAGTAATTTGTAATCGTCAGGGCCAGGTAATGTGGGCCCGGCGATATGGTCAGCACTCCTGGCAGTTCCCGCAAGGCGGGATCAATCCGGGAGAGTCCCCAGAACAAGCGATGTACCGGGAGCTTTTTGAAGAGGTCGGTTTAAGCCGAAAAGATGTTCGCATCCTGGCTTCGACCCGCAACTGGTTGCGTTACAAGTTACCGAAACGTTTGGTGCGTTGGGACACAAAGCCGGTTTGTATCGGCCAGAAACAGAAGTGGTTTCTGTTGCAGTTGGTGGGCAACGATTCAGACATCAATATGCAAACCAGCAGTACGCCGGAGTTCGATGGCTGGCGTTGGGTGAGCTATTGGTATCCTGTTCGTCAGGTCGTGTCATTTAAGCGCGATGTTTACCGTAGGGTGATGAAAGAGTTTGCAAGTGTGGTCATGCAGCTTCAGGAGATCCCGCCTAAGCCGCAGAGCGCACCTGCCTGGCGACGTAAAAGAGGTTAAGCTACGCAAATCATGCTCACCCGCTTGCGAGAAATAGTCGAGAAGGTGGCCAGCGCGCCGCGTCTGAACGAGGCGCTGAATATTCTGGTCACTGACATCTGTCTTGCGATGGAGACCGAGGTCTGTTCGGTGTATCTGGCCGACCACGATCGGCGCTGCTATTACCTGATGGCAACCCGTGGTTTGAAAAAACCGCGTGGACGCACCGTAACGCTCGCATTTGATGAAGGTATCGTGGGTCTGGTCGGGCGGCTGGCTGAGCCCATCAACCTGGCAGACGCGCAAAAACACCCCAGCTTCAAATACATCCCTTCCGTAAAAGAAGAGCGCTTCCGCGCATTCCTTGGCGTACCGATTATCCAGCGTCGCCAGCTGCTCGGCGTGCTGGTCGTCCAGCAGCGTGAGCTGCGCCAGTACGATGAAAGCGAAGAGTCATTCCTCGTTACGCTGGCCACGCAGATGGCGGCTATCCTCTCCCAGTCTCAGCTTGCCGCGCTCTTTGGTCAGTATCGCCATACGCGCATCCGTGCCCTTCCGGCCTCGCCAGGCGTGGCGATAGCGGAAGGCTGGATGGACGCCACCCTGCCGTTAATGGAGCAGGTTTACGAAGCCTCTACGCTTGATGAAGCGCTTGAGCGCGAGCGTCTCACCGCCGCGCTGGAAGAGGCGGCAAATGAGTTTCGCCGCTACAGCAAGCGCTTTGCCGCAGGGGCGCAAAAAGAGACGGCGGCCATCTTCGACCTCTATTCGCACCTGCTCTCCGATGCGCGCCTGCGCCGCGAGCTTTTTGCGGAAGTGGATAAAGGCTCGGTCGCGGAGTGGGCGGTTAAGAAGGTTATCGAAAAATTTGCCGATCAATTTGCGGCATTGACCGACGGTTACCTGAAAGAGCGGGCAGGCGATCTCCGCGCCCTGGGACAGCGCCTGCTGTTCCATCTTGATGACACCATCCAGGGGCCGAATGCCTGGCCAAAACGATTTGTTCTGGTCGCGGATGAGCTCTCGGCAACGACGCTGGCTGAACTGCCTCAGGACAGGCTGGCCGGTGTGGTGGTGCGCGATGGTGCCGCCAACTCACACGCGGCCATCATGGTGCGCGCGCTGGGTATTCCAACCGTTATGGGCGCGGACATCCAGCCGTCGGTGCTGCACCGACGCACGCTGGTGGTCGACGGCTATCGCGGTGAGCTGCTGGTCGATCCTGAGCCGGTTCTGCTCCAGGAATACCAGCGCCTCATCAGCGAAGAGAATGAATTAAGCAAGCTGGCGGAAGATGACGTTAACCTGCCCGCACAGCTCAAGAGCGGCGAGCGGATCAAAGTCATGCTCAACGCCGGCTTAAGCCCCGAGCACGAAGAAAAGCTCGGCAGCCGAATCGACGGTATTGGCTTATACCGCACTGAAATCCCGTTCATGCTGCAGAGCGGTTTCCCCTCCGAAGAGGAGCAGGTGGCGCAGTATCAGGGCATGCTGCAGATGTTCAACGACAAGCCTGTGACTCTGCGAACCCTGGACGTCGGGGCGGATAAACAGCTGCCGTATATGCCGATCAGCGAAGAAAACCCGTGCCTGGGCTGGCGCGGGATCCGCATTACGCTCGATCAGCCTGAGATCTTCCTGATCCAGGTGCGCGCCATGCTGCGCGCCAACGCGGCGACGGGCAATCTCAGCATCCTGCTGCCGATGGTCACCAGCATCGATGAGATCGACGAGTCGCGGCGGCTGATCGAACGAGCTGGTCGTGAAGTGGAAGAGATGATCGGCTATGCGATCCCGAAGCCGCGTATCGGGGTGATGCTTGAAGTGCCGTCGATGGTCTTCATGCTGCCGCAGCTGGCGAACCGCGTTGATTTTATTTCTGTCGGCACGAACGACCTGACGCAATATATTCTGGCCGTCGATCGTAACAACACCCGCGTCGCCAGTATCTACGACAGCCTGCATCCGGCGATCATTCGCGCGTTGGCGATGATTGCTCGTGAGGCGGAGCAGTACGGGATTGATTTACGCCTGTGCGGTGAAATGGCCGGGGATTCCATGTGCGTTGCGATCCTGATTGGACTGGGATACCGCCATCTGTCGATGAACGGTCGCGCCGTTGCCCGCGTGAAATACCTGTTGCGGCATATCGACATTGAGGATGCTCGCGAGCTGGCTGAACGCAGCCTTGAGGCGCAGCTGGCCACTGAGGTTCGTCATCAGGTTGCGGCGTTTATGGAACGACGCGGTATGGGCGGTTTGATCCGCGGCGGCCGCTAAAACCTTTCTCCCCTCTCCCTTTGGGGTGAGGAATCCCCACAAATTAATGCGAGCACTGAACAATCCCCTCGCCCATTGGGGAGAGGGTTAGGGTGAGGGGAACATACGGCAGCGGTGGTCATTCCGTTCACTTTATGTTCCTTGCTACTCTGTGATTCCTGTACCGGTGAACGTGCCAGGGTGGCTCAATCGCCACCACCCTGGCGACCCGGGCTCCCGGCGGTAAATCGCCGCTTTGCGGATTGTTCGCCCCATCCCTGTGGCTCACCCCTTTGGGGCCAGCGCAAGCGCTGTCCAAAATTGCTCCCGGCAATTTTGTCCTCAGCTTATTCCTTCAGGCTATCGGGTCGGGCATGAGCCTGCATCCCTGCAGGCCACGCCCTCTCGGCGCATCCCTGCGCCTCGCCCCGGCCTTCCGGAAACGCTTCGGCGATTTACAGCCGGACCAGGGCGTCGCTGTAAGCCATTAATTTTGCATAATAAACGTTCATCGCTTCAGGTAAAAAAATTACTGGGGATTCCTCAGCGCCGAAGGTGTGCAAATACGAGGCGCTATCGTTGGTAATGGCCGTGGAATAGACAAACATCCAAATCACCAGCATTACAAAATAGAGCGCGCCTAATAAAATCCCCCAGTGTTTGCCCAAATAGCCGCTGATTAGGCTCGGGTAGTCTTTGCACTCCGGCGATTCCGCCAGCGTATTAATAAACAGACGCTGGAATAAATACATGGCCGGATAGCCGATTATTGATGAGAGCAAAAATACCCATAGCCCCATTAATCCTACCTGCACGGGGAGAAAAACTATCCCCGCGCCGATAGCCATCCCAATACTCATGATGACCCAGCCCGTGTCGGTGCTGTCGAATTTAATGGCCTCTTGCCACTCGCTTTCACTCATTCCCGCCCGTCCTGCCGCGGGGGAATCATTCACCATCACGCTGCTATTTGTTGCCGTATCCATTGGGCACTCGCTTATTTTGTAGGGTAAACAGTTGTTTTTATAGGGTTCCGATCGCCAGCGATTGCGAATCAGAGAGCAGCAGGTGCTTATTGTTGATGTGTGAAAATCATATCCGGAGCGAGGGAGAAAAAAGTCACAACTTTTATGTGTATTTACTGCGTTGCGAGTAAAATTTTCTATGAAATCCTAAAATGCAGATAAAGATCTCTAAGTGTGATGCAGATTAAAATATCCTATCATCCTTGAAACGAGAATATTTCGGAATTTATAAAAATGAATGTTCTACTCTCAGCCCTTTCTTTTTTATAGGATGACATCTCAACAAACCATCTGATGATTACGGTTATACTATGGACACCGTTGAAGAACTCAGTGGAACATACTTTTATAAGGGAGTGTGTAATATCTCGGCATCTGAGCTATTTTTTTGATATACAGCTACCACACCGACTCCCTACCATTACACTCGCAAGTTTCAAATACAGAAAACCGATGTATACCAAAAATTTAGGTGCGTTCATTGGCCGATGGATACCTGCCCTCGGGATAACCATACTTGCAGCAGATGTTGCAATGATAAGTTACAAAACGCCTTCGAGATATAATACGATTGCTCACCCAAAAGACCGGATTTGGTGAAGATGAACAGTGAAGCTGATGTTTTAAAATTCTTCAGGGACAACTTACCGGAACAAGGAACATTTACAGGCAAGAGAATTCCGCTCGAGATAGATGATGTTTTACAGGATTACACCGATCTGGATGATATCGTATATGCCATTGAGAAATTTGAAAAAGAGTATCTTATCGAAGTTAACACTGAAAATTATTTCCCATGGGCTCAAACCTGGTTTTTCAGGAAATGGTTTACTAAAGAGCCGGTTAAACAAATATCAAAACCATTGACGGTAAGAATGTTTGCCGAAGCGGTCAAAGCAGGTAAATGGATACACGATTAATTTTCAGAAGGAGTTTGTATAATGGCCGTACCTGTTCACATTTGGTTCTATGACGACGGTGGCTCACTCATTAAAGGTTCATGTGATGTTCAGGATCGTGAAGGGAGTGTTGAAATTAGAGGTTTAACCCATAATTTGACTATTCCAACCGATCCACTCTCCGGAAGATTAACCGCAACGAGGAAACATGCCCCTTTCCTGTTCGAGAAGGAAATTGATAGCTCATCTCCCTATCTTTATAAGGCAGTAGCGACAGGACAAAACCTTAAGAAGATTGAGATTAAATATTACCGAATTAATGATGCAGGTTGGGAGGTTGAATATTTTAGAACTGAACTGGAAGGTGTGAAAGTAGTCTCTATTTCCCCTCTTGTTAACGATACTCGTAACTGTCCAGGAACTGGCCACCTTGAGTCTATTCAATTGCGCTATGAAAAAGCGACCTGGACCTATTGCGACGGGAATATTCAATTCTCTGATGCATGGAACGAACGGGCATCGGCATGATGATCAGGCTCATGCCTCACAGAATCTACTTAAAGCGATTCTGTGAGGTCTCATTTCTAATGAATGATTTCAGGATTACTCAGCCAGCGCGTTAGCCATATCCGTTCTAATCTGTTTGCGCTGTTCCGGTGTTAACACCTGGCTGACGTCGAAGTAATATTTCACGCGGTAATAACGGGCCTGCTCCTCAATTTTGCTAAACGCGCTAAGCTGTTTTTTCACCGTACTTTCGTCCCATTTTCCCGCCTGGAACATGTCGATCAGTGCGCCGTCCTTCACGCCCGTCATCGGGATCTTGCTGACATTTTGTTCCAGCTGCTTATGCAGATCGTCAATCTTCTTTACCTGCTCATTGCTGAGCTTCAGGTGCTGAACCAGCGGGTCTTGCGATGGAGACGGAGCAGCCTCAACGTTCGCGGCCTGCGCCGTAAAACTGCACATGGCCAGCGCTGCGGCGGCCAACGCAATACGGGTCATTTTCATCATCTTACTGTCCTTACATGCTGTTATAGGGAAAAGCAGGCGTATTGTTTTTCAAGAGCGGATGAATATGTGTGAGTAATTATATAAACACTTTTGTCTGTTCAGCGGACCAAAAAAAATGCCCCCTGCGCTGAGGGGGCATGAGAACTCACATTTAGATAGATTGGGTAAACGTCCTCGATATCACATCCTGCTGCTGCTCGCGCGTCAGGGCATTAAACCGCACCGCATAGCCCGAAACGCGAATCGTCAGGTTCGGGTAGTTCTCAGGGTGCTCAATGGCATCCAGCAGCATCTCCCGGTTCATGACGTTAACGTTCAGGTGCTGCCCACCCTCAATGGACGCTTCGTGATGGAAGTACCCGTCCAGCAGCCCCACCAGGTTGGTTTTGCGCACCTGCTCGTCCTTGCCCAACGCCTGCGGCACGATAGAGAAGGTGTAGGAGATCCCGTCTTTGGCATAGGTAAACGGCAGCTTGGCAACCGAGGTGAGCGAGGCCACCGCCCCTTTTCTGTCGCGCCCGTGCATCGGGTTCGCGCCCGGGGCAAACGGCGTGCCGCCGCGGCGTCCGTCCGGCGTGTTCCCGGTCTTCTGGCCGTACACCACGTTCGAGGTGATCGTCAGTATCGACTGGGTCGGTACCGCGTTGCGGTAGGTTGGCAGCGCCTGAATTTTCTTCATAAAGCGCTCCACCAGGTCACAGGCGATGCTGTCCACGCGATCGTCGTTGTTGCCGTACTGCGGATAGTCGCCTTCTATCACGAAATCGACCGCCAGACCGGTATGGTCGCGCACCGGCTTCACCGTGGCGTATTTAATGGCCGACAGAGAATCCGCCGCCACCGACAGCCCCGCGATGCCGCAGGCCATGGTGCGATAGACGTCGCGGTCGTGCAGCGCCATCAGCGAGGCCTCGTAGCTGTACTTATCGTGCATGTAGTGAATGAGATTCAGGGCGCTGATGTACTGCACCGCCAGCCAGTCCATAAAGTGATCGAGGCTCGCCATCACGGTGTCGTAATCCAGCACGTCGTCCAGCAGCGGCGCGGTTTTCGGGCCGACCTGAATCTTCAGCTTCTCGTCTACCCCGCCGTTGATCGCGTACAGCAGCGTTTTGGCGAGGTTGGCGCGCGCGCCAAAGAACTGCATCTGCTTGCCGATCACCATCGGGCTGACGCAGCAGGCAATGGCGTAGTCGTCGCTGTTGAAGTCCGCCCGCATCAGGTCGTCGTTCTCATACTGCAGCGAAGAGGTGACGATCGATACCTGCGCGGCGTATTTCTTGAACGCGATCGGCAGCTGTTCAGACCAGAGGATCGTCAGGTTCGGCTCCGGAGCGGGCCCCATGGTGTGCAGGGTGTGCAGATAGCGGAAGCTGTTTTTGGTCACCAGCGTGCGCCCGTCCAGCCCCATGCCGCCGATCACTTCCGTCGCCCAGATCGGATCGCCGGAGAAGAGGGTGTCGAACTCCGGCGTGCGCAGGAAGCGCACCATGCGGATCTTCATGATGAAGTGGTCGATCAGCTCCTGCGCCTGGAGTTCATTCAGGCGTCCAGCCTGCATGTCGCGTTCAATGTAGATATCAAGGAACGAGGCCGTGCGCCCCAGCGACATCGCCCCGCCGTTCTGGGATTTTACCGCCGCCAGGTAGGCAAAGTAGACCCACTGCACCGCTTCCTGCGCGTTCATCGCCGGACGCGAGATATCAAAGCCGTAGCTCGCCGCCATCTGCTGGATCTGCAGCAGCGCGCGCTTGTGCTCCGCCAGCTCTTCACGCAGGCGGATCGTCGCCTCCAGATCTTCACCGCGCTCCAGCCTGCCCTGCAGATCCGCAAACTGCAGCTCACGCTCGCGCACCAGATAGGCGATGCCGTACAGCGCCACGCGGCGATAGTCGCCGATGATGCGCCCGCGTCCGTAGCCGTCCGGCAGACCGGTCAACACGCCGGATTTACGGCAGCGCATCATCTCCGGCGAATAGACGTCAAACACGCCCTGGTTGTGGGTTTTACGCAGGTCGGTAAACAGGTATTCGAACTGAGGATCCATCTCGCGACCGTAGGCTTCGAACGAGCTGCGGATCATGTTGATCCCGCCGTACGGATGGAGCGCGCGCTTGAGCGGCTTATCGGTTTGCAGGCCGACGATCGTCTCCAGATCCTGGTCGATATAGCCCGGCCCGTGAGCCGTGATCGTGGTGGCAATGTTGGTGTCAAAATCCACCGGCGCGTGGGTGGCATTCTCCTGACGAATGCCGACCATTACCTTCTGCCACAGCGCCGTCGTTGCTGGCGTCGCCTGCGCGAGGAAAGCTTCGTCGCCGTCATAAGGGGTGTAGTTATGCTGAATAAAATCGCGCACGTTGACGGCGCTTTTCCATTCTTCACCGCGAAACCCGGCCCATGCGTCGCTGTAGGGCGCGACGCCCGTATCGATTGTTACTTTCATGTGGATTCTCGCTTTATCAGGCGTAAGCCGCAGCCGGTGTCACCTTCCCAAGACGGAGGGCGTCCAGCGCGATCATTTTTTCTTCGTTGGTAGGGACAACCGCGCAGACCACGCGGGACGACTCGGTCGAGATGACGCGCTCGCCCGCGCTGCCCGGGAGGGCATTTTTGGCGTCGTCGAGGCGGATGCCGAACACGTTCAGATGCTCAGCCACCAGCGCGCGGATCAGTTTCGAGTTTTCGCCAATGCCGCCGGTAAAGATCACGCCATCCAGACGGTGCAGCGACGCCGCGTGCCCCGCAATATGCCGCGCAATGCGGTGAACGAAGGTGCGGATCGCAAGCACTGCCCGCTCGTTGCCTTCGTGCCACGCTTTCTCCAGCGCGCGTAAATCGGAGGAGATGCCGGAGATCCCCAACAGCCCGGACTCTTTGTTGACCACGCGCTCCAGATCCTCGAACGACTGGCCGGTCTGCTGCGCAATCCACGCCATCGCGCCAAAATCCACGTCGCCGCAGCGCGTGCCCATCATCAGCCCTTCCAGCGGCGTCATGCCCATGGAGGTATCGACGCTTTCGCCGTTGCGCACCGCACAGATGGACGCCCCGTTGCCGAGATGGGCAATAACCAGCCCGCTGTCGTCGGGGGACAGCCCGAGAAGCGTATGCGCCTGCGCGGCCACGTAGCGGTGAGAGGTGCCGTGGAAGCCGTAGCGACGCACGCCCAGCGCTTCAAAATAGCGGTACGGCAAGCCGTACAGGTAGGCCTGCGGCGGCAGCGTCTGGTGGAAGCTGGTATCAAAGACCGCAACCTGCTGCACGCCCGGGAACAGGCGCTCGGCGGCTTCCACACCGCTTAAGTTGGCGTAGTTATGCAGCGGCGCCAGCGGGGAGACCTGACGGATCTGCGCGATCACCGCTTCCGTAATAAGGGTCGACTCGCTGAAGAGATCGCCGCCGTGCGCAATGCGGTGGCCAATTAAGGCCACGCTGCTCATCAGGTTACGCTTCTCCAGCTCCAGGGCGATGGCAGCCAGCGCCCCTTCGTAGTCGCGGTGAGCCAGTTTGACCGGCTCACCCCCGTTCACGGAGATAAAGGCCTTTTCAGTGTTGATACCGTCCGCAATGCCCGTCATCAGGGCCTCGCAGCTGCTGGCGTCGAGCACCGAAAACTTAACAGAGGACGAACCGCAGTTAATAACCAGTACTACCGGAAACTCAATCATCATGTGACTCCGCTCTTCCTGAGCAATGGGTTAGAACAGTTTGTAAACGATATTCAGAATGGTCAGCAGGCCCACAACCGTGACGAAAATGTTCTCGGGTTTGCCCTTATATTTCGCCATGGCTGGCGCTTTGCGGATGGCGTACATCGGCAGCAGGCACAGCAGAGAGGCGATGATTGGCGCACCCATGGCCTCAATAAGGTCGAGAATGTTCGGGTTGGCGTAGGCCACAATCCAGGTGGAGCCCATGATGAACACCATGCTGATGGTGTTCAGCTTGCCGACAGAGACTTTCTTCTTGTCGCCCTTATAGCCGAACTTGAGGATCAGGCCGTTCAGCCCTTCCAGCGTGCCCAGATAGTGGCCGAAGAAGGATTTGAAGATAGCGACCAGCGCGATGATGGAGGCACCGTATTCGAGCACCGTCGCAAACGTCGATTTGGAGCCGGACATGGAGGCAAAGTGGTTTGCCAGGTAAGAGAGCACCGGAATGTTCTGCGCTTTGGCCTCCGCCATGTTCTGCGGGGAGAGCGTGAACAGGCAGCTAAAGGCGAAGAACATCACCACGGCGACCATCAGCAGGCTGGCGCGGCTGATAATTTTGGAACATTTTTGCTCGGTGAACGCTTTACCGAACTCTGGCTCATACTCTTCGCGCTTCGAGACCACAAACGAGGAGACGATAGGCGAGAAGTTGAAGGAGAAGACCATGATGGAGATCCCCAACCACACCGTGACCAGAATGCCGTCATGGCCGGTGAAGGCGATATCGCTCAGGTTGACCTGGTCAATCACCGCCGAGTTCCAGTAAGGGATCAGCGACAGGGAAATCAGCACCAGGCTGGCGATGAACGGGAACACCAGGAAGCTCATCACCTTCACCATCAGGTCTTTACCGAACCAGATAACAAAGGCCATCAGCAGCAGCAGGAACAGTGCCACCACGCCGCGGTTCAGCGCGGGCAGCTGGAGCTGGTTTTCCCAGAAGGTCATAAAGGTGTTGGTAATGGTAACGCCGTAAATCCACAGCAGCGGACAAATGGCGAAGAAGTAGAGGAACGTGATCACCACCCCGCCGGTTTTACCAAAGTGCTCTTCCACCGTTTCGGTGATGTTGCCGGAGACGTTGCTGCCGGAGAGGCACAGACGCGCCAGCGCGCGGTGGCAGTAAAAGGCGATCGGAAACGCAAGAACCAGCATCAGCAGGATAGGAATCAGCCCGCCAAAGCCTGCGCGAATGGGGAAGAACAGCACGCCTGCGCCAATGGCGGTACCAAACAGGCCAAGCGTCCAGGTGGTATCAGACTTGCGCCAGGAGGACGTTTTTGTCTGGCCAACGATAATGCTTTCTGTGTTGCTCATAGGTCACCTTTATGCGTCAACGAAGCCGGTAATTTGGGAAACACGGGAGAGATCGATATTGCCGCCGGAAATAATGCAGACGGTTTTGCGGCCCTGAATATAGTGATCGAGCTTGCCGCTTAATAACGCGGCACAGGCCAGCGCGCCTGCGCCTTCCGTCACCACTTTATTGCGCTGAATAAGCGCGATCATGCTGTTGCGAATATCGTCTTCGCTGACCAGCACAATGTCATCGACCAGTTCGCGAACGATTTCGAAGGTTAATTTCCCCGGGCGGGAAACATCGCAGCCGTCGGCTAACGTGCCGGTAACGCGATGGTTGGTTATTTCTCCTGCCTGCCAGGAGGCAGCCATTCCGTGCACGTTTTCAGACTGTACGCCGATAATATTGATGGTCGGGTTGATGGATTTAATCGCCGTGGCAATGCCGGCAATTAATCCGCCGCCGCCGATAGGCACAATCACGTTATCCACGTCATACAAATCTTCGAGAATTTCCAGACCGATGGTGCCCTGCCCGGCGATCACTTTGGCGTCGTCGTAAGGCGGAATAAAAATACGCCCTTCCATCTCGACGATTTCGCTGACTTTGGCGATGGTGTCGTTGAAGTTCTCGCCGTGCAGCACCACTTCAGCCGAGTAGTCGCGGGTCGCGGCCACCTTGGATTTTGGCGCGCCCATTGGCATCACCACCTTACCGTCGATGCCGAGCATGGCGCAGGAGAGCGAGACCCCCTGCGCGTGGTTTCCCGCGGAGCAGGCGACCACGCCCTTGCGTTTTTCAGCGTCGGTCAGCGAGCTTAATTTATTAAACGCGCCGCGAATTTTGAACGAACCGGTACGCTGCATGTTCTCAAACTTCAGGAATATTTCGCCCTTACAGCGCTCGCTGAGATAATTCGAACGCGGCATGCCGGTTTTATATATCTTGCCTGCCAGTCGTTTTCTGGCGTCCTGAATATCTTCAATGGTTACCGGGAGATCGTAAGTAATGTGCATAATATCCTCGTTATAATAATTCATTCTTTTCAGGCAAAGTCAGGGTATCAGAGCGTTAGAAAACTAAGCTCCGGGTATTTTTAAAATGCGTTCTATCAATTCATCGTCGTCTTTCGATATTCATCGACGAATATTGTTTTGCCAGCTCAACTAATACTGACGCCGATTTTTTAATTCTGTAATTTTTAGACCACACGGCGGCATAGCGCGCCACGGGTAATTCATCTTCTACGGGTAGCACGATAAACTGGTCAGAACCGAACGGGGCAATCATGTCGCGGGGAATGACCGTAAGATAATCGGCATTCAGCACAAGGTTATAAATGGTGACGACGGAATCGGTCTGGACGATGTTTTCGATGCTGATGTGGTTGTCTTGCAGAGTGGTCAGAAGTTCTTTGTAGTAGCCCATATCGGTTTGCGGCATCACCCACTGCTCGTGCGTGAGCGATGCCAGTGTCGTCGGGCCGGTGCACGTTCGCGTTTTGCTGGCGACCAGCACAAACTCGGACTCAAACAGCGGCTCGACGTGCAGATCCTGCAGCAGCATTTCATCGCTCAGCGTGCCGATGGAGAAATCCAGACGACCGTCACGAATGGCTGGCAGGAAAGAGGAGAGCTGGGCTTCATACATGGATACGCGCGCTTTCGGGAACACTTCCTTGAATTTTTTGATCATTTCGGACAGGAAGGTAAAGCCGATCAGCGACGGGTAGCCAAAGGAGACGTCCATCACGGTGCTGAAACTCAGGCTGTTGATTTCGCTCACCATGTTTTTCATTTCGCGGGTGATTGACTCTGAGTAGGAGAGCAGCACCTGGCCTGCGGCAGTGAGTTTTACGCCGGTGTTTTTCCGCACCATCACTTCCACGCCGAAGTAGGATTCAATATCGCTGATGATTTTGCTCACGGCGGGCTGCGTCAGGCCCAGTTGTCTTGCAGCAGAACCTATGGAGCCACTTTTAATGACTTCCTGAAATACCACGAGGTGCTGTGTTTTCGGTAGAATAATAGTGTTCATAATATTCTGCGCTTATTTCCCTATGACGGAGTGGATTCTACTCAATAATGTTAAGAGGGGTATGTGCTGTTACTCACAATTTGCCTTTCAGCCCTTTTAACCTACACCATCAAAAGCAATAAAAAACACTATAAATCAGGTATATAGGTGCATTCAAATACGCTATAATGCTGATATTGATCAACAAAATCAGCGGTAATAAATTTATTTTATGGCGATAACCCGGATAAATTAAACTGCGCTTTTAAAAATCAATAGAGACGATATTTCAGACAATTAAAGGACAATAAATAACCGTTATTTGGGTGAAACAATCTTTCAATTTATCAATTTTTTACGAGGTGAATTTTCAAACACGCGTAAAAGAGTGGAATATGTCACATATTCACCGGGGGAATGTATTTGATTTCAATATATGCATATCAGACGGGAAAAGTTTTGCGATCATTAGGATAACAACATTAACAAATTATCAATACTAAAAATCATCCGTTTTTTAGCGTGAAATTTTGTGATGGCGATCGTCTACAGATTCAGTAGCGAGGATGAAAGGATAAAAGCAGTGGAATGTGCTTAATGTCGCAAATATGAGAATTGATGTCGCTTGTGTGGTTGCCGGGTGGCGCTGCGCTTACCCGGCCTACAACCACCAGGAAAGCAAAAACCCCGCCAAAGCGGGGTTTTCTAAGAAGTTGAAGCTGACCGATAAGGCGGCTTCGTTCAACCATACGTCAGGCATCTGCGGCGCTGAAGTTGTCTTGTGTCGCAGACTGTATCTCAGTTTGTGTGGCAGATAAAGCAGGTTAAAAACCTCTGATGAGTAAGGAACGAACATTTTCCCATCCATTCAGGTAACCAATTTAGTGTGTCAGAACAGGAAGGGGAAGGACACGATGTTCATGATAT
Source organism: Enterobacter sp. PP-008-ECC_S150 (assembly GCF_045257065.1). Classification (NCBI taxonomy): domain Bacteria; kingdom Pseudomonadati; phylum Pseudomonadota; class Gammaproteobacteria; order Enterobacterales; family Enterobacteriaceae; genus Enterobacter; species Enterobacter sp. PP-008-ECC_S150. The sequence continues at coordinate 52,831 of NZ_JBJHHG010000005.1, forward strand.
AAACAGAATAATCAATTAATATCATCACTATTGTGACAACTTAAATGCTGAGGCAACTTATTCTCATATAACTATATGTAATACATAAAGTTTTCGCATTGCTTTGTTTGCATCAAAGAAGAGTGTATTGTTATTATTATATACGCAGTGTGACGGAATACTAATGACACAGTTAATCTCTACCCTCCTTGAGAAAACGGGCCCCTGTTTGAGCTCGGTCCTCGTAGAAGAGATGGTAAAAAAATCGACGATAAACAGCGTGACTGCACGAAAGCAGGTTTCACGTGCGGTAGCTACTGGTCAGCTACACTGCGTTGACCGCCTCTTTCCAAAGCGCGAACGTTTCATCTATCTTGCTAAACAGTATAGTTCGGGGCGTTACTGGCGAAACCTGACTACTGCACTGCTTGAATCCGGTTCAGCATATGGGCTGGCATTGAGCTGCCTAAGGGCACGTGGGGGGATTCTCAAACTCGAGCATTTTGCAGCAGCTTGTGGCTCGCCGATAGCCATGAAAAAGAGACTTTCGTGGACCACCGTCCTGGAAGGATTAGTCCAGCATAAGATGGTAAGGATAGTGAATCTGGTTTCAGTTGGCGATTGTGTCGCACTGACAGAAAAGAATGACGAAGCATATCATCGTGCTATCCCTTACTTAAAAGCACGTCTGACGACTGAATCTGTTCTGATGAAAGCTGTCGGACAGTGGGTGAAAAACACCGGTATCATCAGCTACGATACTTTGCGGACCCGCGAGACAGATACGTCAGATCAGATGCCATGTGTCTCGAGTTTCTGTTTCGATATCTCAGCCGCCTCGTACCTAAACCCACTCCTCCAGTTTACGAAGACAGGGGAAACCCGCCCGGGATTCTTTGTGTGTGATCTGTTGTTGGGTTTCACTCTGAGTTTGCAGCACGTGCAGCCCTTCCTTACGAAATGCCGTTCAATCAGCAGCCTTAAAAACAGTCCCCGATGTCTTTTTATGTTCATTGCGAATGAATACTCTGCGGAAGCATTCCAGGCACTAAAGCAGGCAGGAATCATCCCGGCCACACCTGAATCACTATTTGGCCAGGATCTTGCTGAGGCGCTTATCCAGCTACAAGCACTGATTAGCCACATGTCACTGAACTTGGGAGAGAATATAACTGCTATCGACGAAATTATGTCTAAGCTCTCGCGAATAGAAGGTGCAACTACACAGTTGCAGGGGGATTTGTTCGAGTACATCGTGGCCGAAGCTGTTCGTATGGACCACCCTATTGTTGATGTTGGGAGATTATGCATATCAGGCGACGGAAAACAGGCTGACTGTGATGTTTTTGCACGGCAAGGAAATGCCCGAGTTACCTTCATCGAATGCAAGGGCTACAAGCCATATTCAACGGTCAGAGATGAGGATGTTAAACACTGGATAGGGCATCAGATTAAGGTATTCAGAATGCATGCACTCCGTGAATATTCAGGGGCTGATATTGCCGTAGAACTATGGACCACCGGAAAGTTCAGTGATGATACCCGCGCAAGGCTGAGCAAGTTTAAGGAACAAAATGCCATTAATCAGCGGTACAGCGTAAATATCCTTGAGCCTCATGATGTACGCAACAGAATCAATGCCACACGCAACGCTTCGCTCATCCGGGTGTTCGAAAAGCATTTCATCGACAATGTATTCAAAGTGAACAGCAGAAATACACGCGAACCGTTCAGGTTTGCGGGGCATGATGTAGCCGATGAATACGACTTTTAATCTGGTATCGGGCTTTGCCATTTATGATTCTTATGACGGAGCTTGGTCCTGCCAATTTCATTGTAAAGGTTACGTGAGTAAACAGCATCTCGCCGTCACGTTCGTTTTTAGGCCTGAATAGGTTCAGGTCATATTTGAACCCATTTTGTATCTGTCGCTCCTTTGTTGTCAGGCGAAGGCTGCCCCCCAGATTTACTCACTATCAGCCGTATCGAAACTTTTGCTGTATGGGCAATGCTTCGACTTGGTGACGTAGGTAAAGGTGTAAATACTGTTGGAATAGACACACAAGGTTTGCCCGTTCGCCATGGTTGACTGCTCCGGGTTGCTCATAGTTATGCGCCCGGCATTGGCACTGAACGCAGTGAAGATAAGCCCCATCAACAACACTTTTCTTACCATCTTAAATCCTCAATTGAAGTTGATTTCTGCCGCCTTCCTGCAAGCGGGGTATGTAAGATGCATCTCAATTATTGATCTATAAAAACGATCGATAATATAATTTCGATCGATAAAATCTATTATTAATTTTAACGGTCAAGTCTGCATACAGGAAGAAGCATGAAAAAAATTACTGCGCTGCCTCTGTTGCTCTGCGCTTTCTCATTCGTAGCTAGTGGAGCGGTCTCGGGCGAAATCCAGCCATATCCTGATTACCTGTCTGCTTATGTCAAAACGCTTGTTTCAGCCAGTTGCGACCAGGTACTTTCAGACGATGGAACGAACTCCATTGATAGAGCCATCAAGTCCATCAGCGCTAGCGCCACCAAAGGAATGACCACCGACACGGAAAGTTACTACGCTGTTTACAATTCAATCGTCTTTGGCGCTGAGATGGGAGATAAGCTGAAAAATGCTAAGAAGAAGAAAATGATTCTGGCAACGAAAGATAAAATTGGAATAGATAGTTGCGGTGCTGTTGGTGCTTATGCATTGATGCAGAAGGATTTTAGAAAGATGGCCCTTACGGGACTAATGCCTTTAGCTCCGCAAGCAAATGTCGCAAAATCAAAGGCGACAACTTCAGACGAAAGCGTGTATCGAACTACGGCGAAAGGTCTGGCTGAACTTTATAAAGCTAACGAGGTTGCCGCTGATGACAAAATTGGTGGTCGTAAGGTGGAAGTAACCGGAAATGTTCAGGACATAACAAAAAATTTCGCGAATGATGTAGTTCTTAAACTTGAAAGCGGTAATCGCTTCATGCCTGTCAGACTGAGTATGTCGGACTCAGAGAAAGCGCAGGCGTCGAAATTGAAAAAGGGCCAAAAGATCACCGTAACTTGCGAAAAGATGCAGTTTTTCATCGGTGCACCGTCTGGCAGTGACTGCACCTTTAACTAATCTGTGATACGGTCTGCCGGGTAAAATTCCCGGCGACTTACCCTCCCCCCCCGCGCGAAGATTTCAGAAGCATCCCCTCCCGAAATGTCACACAGGCGAAAAATATCGGCGGTACGTGGGCCGCACGGCTTAACGGATTTCCTTAACATGCATGATGAATGCTGAATCTTTGCAAAATATCCCATAGATTAGCGAGTGCTCATTTCGGATAAAAATACAATAAAATCAATTCATTATGTTTTTAATGACTTCCAGCATTTATTATCATATTGTGCTGAAATGTGAGCCTTCTCCAATGGAGTTGTAAAAAGTCATGCTATACCATTACCAGAATGAACCCAGCAGCGTTACTACACGGGCCCCTTTAGTATTGTTACATGGTTAAGAAATGAGAGACATTGATGTAAGAAGAGCCGTACACAGCAAGATCCTCAAAGAGCATCATAAGGATCCCAGCACCCTCATTATTGATGAATTTACAATGAACTTGGGGGCAAGTCGTGCCGATATTGCTGTGATCAATGGATTGATGCACGGCTATGAGTTAAAAAGTAAAAGTGACAATTTACTTAGACTCCCTAAGCAAATAGAACATTATTCCTCCATTATGGATAAAGTAACGTTAGTTGTCTCAGAATGTCATGCTGAGTCTGCGCTTGAAATGATACCCAGTTGGTGGGGTGTAAAAGTCGTCACTCAAGGGTTGCGAAACGGCATACATCTGCAAACAGTGCGTTCTGACAAGCGCAATCCCAGCATAGACAAGTTATCTTTATCCATGCTTCTGTGGAAAGATGAGCTTTTGTCCATCCTAAAATCGGTGGGGCAAGAGCGCGGTTTAAAAAGTAAACCGCGTAAATTTTTATGGATGCTTCTAGCGGATACGCTTCAAGCAGATGAGCTAAGATCTATAGTCCGCGAAACCCTCAAAGCCCGTAAAGATTGGCGAGTTGATGTACGACCTTAGTTATATGGTGGTTTTGTCCAATCCTTCGCCATACCTCTGGACTACCAAATTTATGTGAAGGTAACGGATTTAGCCGATATGCAGCATACACCTGAGCATAGTTTTCTATGTCTTGGTCTCCAGCACAGAAGCTAGCCCCTGGGTATTCTGGATGCGCAATAATCGCTTGGCTATGTGCTCCATACTGTTCATAGCCATAGCGGGTTGCAACTCTTCCCCTAAACACCCAAAAATCATTGTCACCAGTGTAGCGAACGCTTGCTGTAGCACTTGGAAAACGAGTAGCTAAGCGGGTGTATTCAGGATGCTGAACGCCATAATCGCTATAAATCATCTGTCTAACTAACTGACCATTTGTATGCAAATCTTGCCAAAGGGTCCATTCCAACCTTTGCTGGGAGTAAATACCAACCGCGATACTACTTAAATCGATCGGGAAAGAACCGGATGCGAGAGCTACTGTTCGGAAAGTAGAAACATGTTGAAGATTGTTTATAAGCCCTAATGCCATGATTCTGATTGTCCCAGCATTAACACTCTCTTCAGTTAACATATCCCTTAAATCTATTACGACATCGATTTGTTCAGGGGGCAAACCAAGATGTTGAATGTATGTAGAAATCATCTGTGGATTCACAAGGTCAACCGTTGTGAGTCTTAAACAAACCTCACCTTGGAGAAGCGTGTCGATAGCGTTGCGATAATTCTGGGTTCTTGTTGGTGATGTAACCGGTATAACGCGTATTCCCGCTGCACGTACCTGATTCACCGCATTAACCATCGGGTATGTGTCATGAGCTGATATAAATTGCTCCTCAATCAGGATCCCATCCAGAAAAACTGATGACATAGCAGAACAGGCTCCAGCAACTTTCTGACCAAACCCATCAAGCATTTCATCATATGATTTATCAGGAATCTCCGTATCTGGATCGATAGGGACTGGCTCGATTTCAAGTAAAGGTGAAATTTTTTCCTTAACATGTGGTGTAAGCTGTGTGAGTGCAGAGAATTCCGCTCTTTTCGTTTTAAGTATTGGTATATATGAAATATTTGCCATGTTTCTCTCCCATTAATATGGCAACAAAGGAAATCCAATATCTCGCCATACGATAGGTAATACTATGAAATTGCTCACACTTCATGAGTCTTATGGGGAGTAGAGATGAATGTTAGTTTTATGAACTCACATATTAAATATGGCAAAAGATTGCTGGCCTTTACGCAAACGGACCTTTGAGACCTAACGTAACAGTTATCTTTCGTAAGGAATACTCCAAGAATGTCTCAGCGTATCTTTTCGGTAGACACAGTTGATACTTACCGCAGATGTTCGAATTTAGTATCTAAATGATGTTGTTTTAACTTATTTGATACTGTATCGTTAATGTCATCAATATGAGACTTTGAGGCAGAGATGAAAACTTTCGGATATGTACGGGTAAGTAGCAAAGATCAGAATGAAGCGCGTCAAGTTGAAGTGCTGGCGACGCAGGCTGACGAGATTTTGATCGATAAAGCCAGCGGTAAGGATGCAGACAGACCAGTCCTAAAAGAGCTAATGAGTAAAGTTCGTCCTGGCGACACGGTTCGAGTTAAAAGCGTTGACCGCTTGGCACGTAATACCCGCGATCTGCTGGAGATTCTGGAGGAACTGACCACAAATGGTGTAAGGGTTGAGTTTATCGATAATCACATGGTGTTTGATGATTCACCCACCAGCAAATTTATGATCACAATGCTCGGAGCCGTCGGTGAATTGGAGCGCTCTTTTATTCGCCAACGCCAGAATGAAGGCATCAAGATCGCGAAGGCGAAAGGTGTATTCAAAGGGCGACAAAAAGATGACGAGATCCGCAGGAAGGTCGCTGAGTATTTGGCTAAGGGGACATACTCCAATGAAGAAATTTACAAGCTGGTGGGGTGTGGGCGGGCTACATTTTTCCGGATCAAAAAAGAACTGAATGAAGCACCGTTGTGATATTTCCTTCGCCGAAGAACCGAACGCAGCATTGCTGCGTCGGTTGTATAATTACCACATGGGGATCAGTTACTGATATCTGTTCCAGTTATCCACGAGCCATTGCCAGACATTCTTATGACTACGCACTTCGCCGGGTAGATGGTTCTTGATCAGCCTTTCTGCTTTGAGTGCTGGCGATTTGGTATCCCAATTACTTGCATGAGCTAAGCGGTTAAGGAACGAAAGAACCTCATATCCTTCATGGCGGTTAAGCAATGTACTATCCGGTTTTCCCGTTATACGCGGGTCATCGGGAGATAATGCTGACCATGCGTATTGAAATTGAAGGTCGCTTCTGTTTAAAAGTGCCATAAAACCTCCTGAGTAAAAACTTCAAGTAGACGATATGTTCTTTTACGGGCTACTTCTTCGGATCGAAGTATACCCACCTACCCGATAGTATCTCCTTGCATCAAGTGAATGAATTGAATAAATCAGGGTTTGTGACGCTTGCGGGAAAAGTTCTCTCAAGATGTTAGAACGTGATCTTCGCGATTTGCGGGGCTTTTTTGTCTCTATTTCAACCATTTGATCCGGGAAAGTGCGAAGCCTGTACCAGAAGCCGGAGATTGAACAGATTGAAAAAATTTTCGCAAAGATGAGAATAATGCGCTATATTTAAAAGTTAACCTGACAATGATAAGGAAAGGCATCGTTAAACGCCACATGCGCCATTGTGAGCGCTTTTTGTGGTGTGGGTAATGCGAAGGTACTGCCCTTGAATTTGAAGCTCGTAGCGGGCTTTCTACAAAGGATTTCGTGATCACAGGTTTTTGTTACGTAATTTTGATGTAGAGTGTACCCGGTCACCTTCCCCGGTCTGGTACTTCCCGCGCGTCTTTGCCAGATACGACAACCAGTATAACGGTCCTTCCAGTGTTTCAGGTTTACCACGCTCGATGACATAACTTTCCGGGAATCGCTTATCCTTGCCGAGAAGTTCCACCAGCGTATCTTTGCCGCCTGTCAGTTTGCACCAAATTTCAGTGATAACTCCAGCAATGCCCGTTGTCGGGGTTCCAAGTCTCCTTACCTGCCGGTGCGGAAGGGCTATCCAGCAATGGTAATGCACCTGTTTTGCCATTTCTTTTTCCCGCACCCAGCCGTAAGCGAAGTTGAGGATCGGATCTGCAACTCCTTCAGGTCTACGAAATTTCGATTTCAGCCGCTCGCGTAGTTTCTTGAATAGCTGGCTTACCCATTCGTTAGCGGTGTCTACGGGTGTACCTGCTGGTAAGCGAAGATCAAAGCGGGTGAGGTAAACACGACTATAAGAACTCAGTATTGCGTCAAGCTCTGCGGCTATCGGGGTAAGGATATCTAACCGAACACCAGATTCGGCTGTAGTGTTGACGGGATAGGGGTAGCCGTTATGGAAAAATTTGTCGCCCGTGATGACCGAATAGCGCCCGTGATCGTGGACAACTGTTCTGTAAGGCGTGGTTTGTAGTTGTGCTAACTGTGTAGGGGGTAATTCTGTTTGTGTCTGTTGTTGCAAAGCTCCTCCTCTGACTGTTTACATGAATGCTCTCTCGTGTGCGTGTATACGTGTACGTGCGTATAAGTTATTACCATCAGACCACCGGAAAAGGGCAGCCACAGCCACGGGCAAAGCCCGCGCCGTTAAAGGCACTACAGGCAATCTAAGTAGTGTGAATTTTTTCGCAAGAAGTTTACATGGTGAAATAACCCATTATCAAACATACTCTCAATTCCGGAAAGGTGCAAAAATTATTTTATTCGGCGGTATTTTTCCGGCTCTGCATCGGCAAGTTCTTTCGCTTTGGCAATGGCGCGTTTCAACGCTTCTTCATCGATAATATGAACGGGGCATTCGCGCGGTGTCTTTGTTGTCATGCTTTAACTCCGTTCAGGAGAGTGCGTAAGCGATTCCGCATTGCGGCCTGCTCTGCCTCTGCTTGTTTCTCGGCTTTCCGCTGCGAGTCCTCGGCGGCTTGTTGCATCAATTCATCGATCTCGCGCTCCATGCCTGAAAAAAGTTCATTGGTATATGAGTCGGAGGCCTTGGATCGCAGTTCTTTGAGTTCTGTTTCGATCAGTGGGGCAGGTTTTTGCAAAGTAACGGAAATCATCGATGGATTGGCAAGCACTGAAGCGGGCCCAGAAAGATGAAACCGCCAGCCGTCAAGGATCAGGGCCTGGAGCCTGTCCACCAGCCGCGCCGGAATGTCTGCAAAGTTCTGGAACTTGTTATAACGGGCTTCGGCGTTTTCAATTCGGCGCTGCAAAACTTCTGGGTTTGGTTGGTATTTTGCTGCGATCTTATCGATAAAAATCTGCAATTCTGGGTCAATCTGGTTAGACAGTTTTATCTTTGTAGCCATGTTGGCACTCCGTATCGGTAATAAATGGGCGTAAGGGTTCGCGAGCGCGGTTGGTATGCGCCAGTCGTTACCGTTTTGCGGCAGTTTTGTTGTAGGTCGTGCTCTGTCAGTAAGCGACGTTGTATGTCTGGTTGCAGGTCGGGCAGAAGTTCGGACTTCCACTGATCACCAAAAACCAACGGCAAACACTTGAGCGATCGACAATGAAATCCACCAGTCCGAAATCGGCAAAAGTGGACAGGTTTCTGTGGGTCGTCGATAGGGGCAAATTAACCTGCTGTGACAGGTCTAAGGCCGTAAGCGGGGTCTGGTTTTGCGTCAGATGGTGAAGAAGGTTGATCCGGGAGGTCGTCAGGGTCAACCTGGACCTCTTGAGGATACTGACCAGCTTTTTACGTTCGCCAGTCGAAGGCGGGTAAAAAGCTGGTGGCGTTAAGGCAAAGCACAAAGTGACCTCTCTATAAGTCATTCATCATAGAGAGTATTTTATCATATATTTATGTGAATAGGAATTATTATCATTTAAGCCAGTCAATACAATCTATGACCGGAAGTAAAGCTGAAACGTTAAACTCATGTATATAAACTTGCGTTTGACCAATACGAGATAGCTCGTGTCCGACCGTCCGTTGTACAAGTTGTAGATTGTTTTTTTTCGCCGCTTCAGTGATGAAAGTATGGCGCAAACTGTGGATGATACGACGACGCTTAAAGTCATCCAGGTAATGAATATCCAGCGTTTCACGTATACCGTGAAAAATGCGTGTCAGCTGTGTTTTATTAGTGACCTGCGGGAAAAGCCTTGCATCTGGATTCTTGTCTTTTAGATAACTTAAGAAGTTCATTTCTACCAAGCGAAGCGAAAGAGGAATCTGTCGTATTCCAGCATCAGTCTTGCTGTCTTGGATCATGATGTAGTGCCTCTGACTATCGTCATCCAGACGGATATCTGAAACCTTTAAAGCGGCGATTTCAGAACGACGAGCACCAGTAAATGCCAGCAACAAAAACACCCATTTTTTCCAGTCTTCAAGCGTTGTAAAATGGGCCACCAGCTTTCGCATCTCAGTAAGGCTATAGTTACCATAGCTGCGGCTTTTCGCCTCAAATTTGACATTATTAGTGGGCGATGATTCAAGAACATCTTCTTCTTTGACCAAATAGGCAAACAATCCCTGACACAGCTTTAAATAGCCGTTAACTGTTCTCGAAGACACTAGATCTCCTTCAGGGATATCATCCGCGTCAAGACACTCCTGAGTCGTCATCCTGTTGTACGGTTTTTTGTTCTGTTGAGGAAGACCCGCAGCCATCTCGAGTAAATTTTTGATATCACGACGGGTAATGGTATTTACGATAGTATCAGCCCCCAGAACAGCCTCTATGACTTCGTAATACTTTTCACTTTCCTGACGGATTTTCGGGGTCCAGTCCGACTTAAATTTTACGAATCCTTTCCATGCCTCAGATAGTGACAAAGCAGGGGTCTGTGGTTCTTCAGGCTTACCAGGTTGACTGGGTACATAATCACTTTCAGGCCGCATAGAGCTAACAATCTGCCGGTAATCAGAATGCCGCTGATCTATAAAGGCTGTGTGTGCATCGCAGTAATGTCTCCAAAGGAGATCATACTCTGAAGCGACATAATCGATCTCATCCTCCATCCCTGTAAGATCAAACTGGCTACTAAGATCCCTAATGACCGAATCTGACGACAACGGGTCAGAGTCCTGTTTGAAGGTAAAATCAAGCAGTTGCCCGAACTCAAACACATTACGTTTTTCATCAGCCAGTGAACCTGACTTTCGCAAGATACTACGCGCTTTTAAGGGGATTTTTTTTGCTGCGGTATAGAAGGCGACCTGAATGCTGAGTAAATAATCGTCAATGTCTTTTTGTTCTAATTTCTTCATTTTCTGCACGATATCCAATAGTAGGGCTGGCTCCATCTTGGACGATTTTACAAGAGAAATGAACATAGAGAGACGGGAAGATATAAACCTTGCTCTGCTGGCTGAATCGCAGCCCAGAGAGGCACGAAAAAGGTCGCCTGACGGGAGTCTGAAATGAAGGCTGTAGCGGTTGCCACGCTTTAGGACATTCGAGATGGAACAGCCGTTGGTGTGTCTCTTTTGTATCACAGTCTGTGTCACAGTTTTGCCTTAGAAAGCCTGAGACACACCAACGTATTGTTTTAGAAGAAGTTGAAGCTGACCGATAAGCCGGGTTCTGTCGTGGACAGTCATTCATCTAGGCCAGCAATCGCTCACTGGCTCAAGCAGCCTACCCGGGTTCAGTACGGGCCGTACCATGTGAACCCCTATTTGGCCTTGCTCCGGGTGGAGTTTACCGTGCCACGGACTGTTACCAGCCGCGCGGTGCGCTCTTACCGCACCCTTTCACCCTTACCTGATCCCGCTTGCGCGGGCCATCGGCGGTTTGCTCTCTGTTGCACTGGTCGTGGGTTTCCCCCCCAGGCGTTACCTGGCACCCTGCCCTATGGAGCCCGGACTTTCCTCCCCTCCGCCCGTCTCCCCCGAAGGGGACGACGACGAAGCGGCGACTGTCTGGTCAGCTTCGGCGCGCAGTATAGAGGGTTTGCGCGCCGCTGTCACCCTCAGGTGTAGGCAAGGCGTGATTAACGCGCCACTTCCACCTTCGCCAGTTTTTCGTAGTAGCAGGCAATTGCGCTGTGATCGGCCGTGCCCAGGCCATCGGCACGCAGCGCCTGCATCATCTCCATGACCGCCGCGGTCAGCGGCAGTTGCGCGCCCACGCCGTGGGAGGTATCCAGCGCGTTCGCCAGATCTTTAATATGCAGGTCGATGCGGAAACCGGGTTTGAAATTACGATCCATCACCATCGGCGCTTTGGCATCGAGCACGGTACTGCCCGCCAGGCCGCCGCGAATGGCCTGATAGACCAGCTCCGGGTTGACGCCCGCTTTGGTTGCCAGGGTCAGCGCTTCGGACATGGCGGCAATGTTCAGCGCCACAATGACCTGGTTCGCCAGCTTGGTCACGTTGCCCGCGCCAATTTCACCCGTGTGCACCACGGAGCCTGCCATCGCTTTCATCAGGTCATAGTATTTATCGAAAATAGCTTTATCACCGCCGACCATCACCGATAGCGTGCCGTCGATCGCTTTCGGCTCGCCGCCGCTGACCGGCGCGTCCAGCATATCGACGCCCTTCGCTTTTAGCGCCTCGCTGATTTCACGGCTTGCGAGCGGGGCAATAGAGCTCATATCAATCAGCACCAGGCCCGGCTTCGCGCCGTCGATAATGCCGTTTTCTCCCAGCGCAACCTCTTTTACCTGCGGTGAGTTTGGCAGCATGGTGATGATGACGTCGCACTGCTCGGCAATGGCTTTCGCGGTGGTGGCAGTTTCAGCGCCCGCGGCCATCACCTCAGCCACGGCATGTGAATTGTGATCGGAGACCACCAGAGAGTAACCCGCTTTGATGAGGTTCTTACTCATTGGTTTACCCATGATCCCCAGGCCAATAAAACCCACTTTCAGCGTCATAACTGTTTCCTCAATGATGGTTATTTTTTAAAAGCGTCCGCTAATTTCTGCGTGGCCGAGCGGAAAACGCCGAGGTCGCTGCCGACGGCAACAAAGGTGGCTCCCCACTCCAGATAGCGACGGGCGTCAGCCTCAACCGGTGCCAGAATGCCGCACGGCTTGCCGTGTGCTTTAGCGCGGGCAAAGATGTGCTGGATGGCGCGCTGCACCTCGGGATGACCAGCATTGCCCAGATGGCCTAACGCCGCGGCCAGGTCGCTCGGGCCGACGAAGATGCCGTCCACGCCGTTTGTGGCGGCAATCGCATCGACGTTATCCACGCCCTGCTGGCTCTCAATCTGCACCAGAATGGTGATGTTGCGGTTGGACTGCGCAAAGTAATCCGGCACGGTGCCAAACATATTGGCGCGATGCGAAACGGAGACGCCGCGGATCCCTTCTGGCGGATAGCGCGTTGACGCCACGGCCAGCGCCGCCTGTTCTTCCGTCTCCACAAACGGAATCAGAAAGTTGTAGAAACCTATGTCCAGCAGGCGCTTAATCATCACCGGCTCGTTAGTCGGCACGCGCACAACCGGGGCGCTGGGGCTGCCCTTTAGCGCCATGAGCTGTGGAATAAAGGTGGTGATATCGTTGGGCGCATGTTCGCCGTCCAGCACCAGCCAGTCGAAACCGGCCAGGCCGAGCACTTCGGTGCTGATAGGGTTTGCCAGCGCGGACCAGCAGCCAATCTGGATCTGGTTTGCCGCCAGGGCAGCCTTAAACCTGTTCGGGAAGATATCGTTATTCATCGCGTTTACCTTTTTAATTCCGCAGCCGTATTCGGTATTTATATTTGCCCGCTTTTTTATTCTCTGACTTAATTTCAGCGTAATAAATTCGTCATTCAGTATAATGCGCACTTCCCGGCGGCACATTGTTTTAATGCTCAAGCATTACGGCGAATTTTTATAAGATTTTGAGCATATGCACGAACCACTGGGCGCTGATGCACAGAATCAGACATCGCGGGTTCGGCAGCGATCGCGATCGCATTTTCTCGTCTATTCTCCTGACATGCTTTATTTCTGAAAGCCGCGTTTTTATTTCTGCCATAAGAAAATTGGCTGCAATGATTATCAGACTCTTTGCTGGAGAATAGTGAGCAATGGCCGACATTAAAATTCGACACTCGCCGTTGACGGCGTTTTATATAAAAGTCCACGACACCGATAACGTGGCGATTATTGTCAACGACAATGGCTTAAAAGCGGGTACCCGCTTTCCGGACGGGCTGGAACTGATCGAGCATATTCCGCAGGGACATAAAGTCGCCCTGGTGGATATCCCTGCTCACGGCGAAATCGTACGTTACGGTGAAGTCATCGGCTATGCCGTTCGCGCTATACCGCAGGGCAGTTGGGTTGAGGAGTCGCTGGTTGCGCTGCCGGAAGCGCCGCCGCTGAACACGCTTCCGCTTGCGACCCGCGTGCCGGAACCGCTTCCTCCGCTGGAAGGCTATACCTTCGAAGGCTACCGCAACGCGGACGGCAGCGTCGGCACCAAAAACCTGCTCGGCATTACCACCAGCGTGCACTGCGTGGCGGGCGTCGTGGATTACGTGGTGAAAATCATCGAGCGCGATCTGCTGCCGAAATACCCAAACGTCGACGGCGTGGTTGGCCTGAACCACCTTTACGGCTGCGGCGTGGCGATTAATGCCCCCGCTGCCGTGGTGCCTATCCGGACCATTCACAATATCGCCCTGAACCCAAACTTTGGCGGCGAGGTGATGGTTATCGGTCTGGGATGTGAAAAACTGCAGCCCGAGCGTCTGCTGCAGGGCACGGAAGATGTCAAAGCCATCCCGGCTGACGAGGCCAGCATCGTGCGCCTGCAGGATGAACGCCACGTGGGCTTCCGCTCAATGGTCGACGACATCCTGCAGGTGGCGGAGCGTCATCTGGACAAGCTTAACCGCCGCCAGCGTGAAGCGTGCCCGGCCTCGGAGCTGGTAGTCGGCACCCAGTGTGGCGGCAGCGATGCGTTCTCCGGCGTGACGGCCAACCCGGCGGTGGGCTATGCGTCCGATCTGCTTGTGCGCTGCGGCGCCACGGTGATGTTCTCCGAGGTAACCGAAGTGCGTGACGCCATCCATCTGCTGACGCCGCGCGCCGTCAATGAAGAGGTCGGCAAACGCCTGCTTGAGGAGATGGCCTGGTACGATAACTATCTCGATATGGGCAAAACCGACCGCAGCGCCAACCCCTCCCCCGGGAACAAAAAAGGCGGACTGGCAAACGTGGTGGAAAAAGCCCTCGGATCGATTGCCAAATCCGGTCAGAGCGCCATTGCCGAAGTGCTCTCTCCGGGCCAGCGCCCGACGAAACGCGGCCTGATCTACGCAGCAACGCCGGCCAGCGATTTTGTATGCGGCACGCAGCAGGTGGCCTCCGGCATTACGGTGCAGGTCTTTACCACCGGACGCGGCACGCCGTACGGCCTGATGGCGGTGCCGGTGATTAAAATGGCGACCCGCACCGAGCTGGCAAACCGCTGGTATGACTTAATGGACATCAACGCGGGCACCATCGCCACCGGGGAAGAGAGCATTGAGGACGTGGGCTGGAAGCTGTTCCACTTCATTCTGGATGTCGCGAGCGGGCGTAAAAAAACGTTTTCCGACCAGTGGGGATTGCATAACCAGCTGGCGGTGTTTAACCCGGCGCCGGTGACGTGATTTCCCCTCATCCTGCCCTCTCCTCATAGGGGAGAGGGTAAAAAAACTTACACCAGCACCACTTCAATTCCGCTCTTGCGCAGCCCTTCCAGGCTTTCAACCGGAATACCTTCATCAACGATAATCATATCAATACGTTGCGTATCAATGATTTTATGCAGGCTTGAGCGGTTAAACTTGCTGGAGTCAGTCACCACGATAATGCGATCCGCCACCTCGCACATCTTGCGGTTCAGACGGGCTTCGTCTTCGTTATGCGTGCTCACGCCGCGGTCGAGATCGATGGCATCGACGCCCAGGAACAGCAGGTCAAAATGGTAATTCTGTAGCGACTGCTCGGCCTGGTCACCGTAAAAAGATTGCGACTGACGGCGTAAATGTCCGCCGGTCATCAGCAACTCCACCCCTTCCGCTTCCAGCAGCGCATTGGCCACGTTCATGCCGTTGGTCATCGCAATGACGTCCGTGTGCTGGCGCAGCATGCGGGCGATTTCAAACGTCGTGGTACCGGAATCCAGAATAATGCGGTGGCCGGGTTTAACCAGGGCGGCAGCGGCCTGCGCGATGCTGCGCTTCACCGCGGTATTCAGCGAGCTTTTGTCTTCCACGGAAGGTTCGACGCCCGACACGTTGCCTTCGCAAATCAGTGCGCCGCCGTAAGCGCGAACGGCAATACCCTGCTTCTCAAGAAAGGCGAGGTCGTTGCGGATCGTCACCGTCGATACGCCGTACAGATGAGACAGATCGTTAACCTGCACGCTTCCCTGCGCCCGCAACCGCTGAATGATCTGCTCTCGCCTTTCACTGGTGCCGGTGATGCGCTTTTCCGCGGATGAATCGGTGCTGCTCATGCGAGTTCCTTAATTAATATTCTTTCGTTTCATTTCGTTTTACCTATTAAGGCCTTTCCTTTATGGGAATGCAAGCCCTGCATAGCGACCCTGCGCATGCCAGCACCGCGCTGAAACCTTTCATTACGTTTCTTTTGTGAAACAGATCGGAAATCCATTATCTTTCGTTTTATTTTTATATCGCCATAATGCAGGATTACATGAAACAAAACGAAAGACAAAAATCATTACCATCCGAAATGGAGAGGAAAGTGAAACATCTGACAGAAATGGTGGAACACCATAAGCGGGGGAATTTAAACGGGATTTACGCCGTCTGCTCCGCGCATCCGCTGGTACTGGAAGCTGCAATTCGTTACGCGCATTCGCATCGGTCCCCGCTGTTGATCGAGGCCACCTCCAACCAGGTGGATCAGTTTGGCGGCTACACCGGCATGACCCCCGCCGATTTTCACGGGTTTGTCTGCCAGCTGGCCGAGTCGCTCGGTTTCCCGACATCCCAGCTGATCCTCGGCGGCGATCATTTAGGCCCTAACCGCTGGCAAAACCTGCCCGCGGAACAGGCCATGGCAAATGCCGAGGATCTGATCAAAAGCTATGTTTCTGCCGGATTCAAAAAGATCCACCTTGACTGCAGCATGTCCTGCGAGGGCGACCCGGTTCCCCTGAACGACGCGATCGTCGCCGCACGCGCCGCACGCCTGGCAAAGATTGCAGAAGCGACCTGCCGCGAGCAGTTTGGTGAATCCGATCTGGTCTACGTTATCGGTACGGAAGTGCCGGTTCCCGGCGGCGCGCACGAGACGCTCACCGAACTTGCCGTCACCACGCCAGATGCGGCCCGCGCCACGCTTGAGGCGCATCGTTACGCCTTCGAAAAGGAAGGGCTAAGCGACATCTGGCCGCGCATTATCGGCCTGGTGGTTCAGCCTGGCGTGGAGTTTGACTACGCGAACGTCTGCGACTATCAGCCGCAGAAAGCCGTCGCGCTTAGCAAGATGGTGGAAGCCTACGACACGCTGGTGTTTGAAGCACACTCCACCGACTACCAGACGCCGCAGGCCCTGCGCCAGCTGGTGAAAGATCACTTCGCGATCCTCAAGGTTGGCCCGGCCCTCACCTTCGCCCTGCGCGAAGCGCTGTTCTCGCTGGCCGCCATCGAAGAGGAGCTGCTGCCCGCCAAAGCCAGCTCCGGCCTGCGTCACGTGCTGGAAAACGTCATGCTCGACCGCCCGGAATACTGGCAAAGCCATTACCACGGTGACGGCAATGCGCGTCGCCTGGCGCGCGGCTACAGCTACTCTGACCGCGTGCGCTACTACTGGCCGGACGGCCAGATTGACGAGGCCTTTGAACGGCTGGTGCGCAACCTGGCAGACGATCCGATCCCGCTGCCGCTGATCAGCCAGTACCTGCCGCTGCAGTACGGCAAAGTTCGCGAGGGCGCTCTCAAGTCCACGCCGCGGGAACTCATCATCGACCACATTCAGGACATACTCCAGCAGTACCACGCCGCCTGCGAAGGCGTAACGACGCAAAACGCATAATAAAAAGAGGAAAGCGCTATGCCAAACATTGTCTTATGCCGCATTGATGAGCGCCTGATCCACGGCCAGGTCGGCGTGCAGTGGGTGGGGTTTGCAGGGGCAAACCTGGTGCTGGTCGCCAATGACGAGGTTGCAGAGGATCCGGTTCAACAGAACCTGATGGAGATGGTGCTCGCGGAAGGGATCGCCGTGCGCTTCTGGCCGCTGCAAAAAACGATCGACAACATTCACCGCGCCGCTGACCGCCAGAAAATCCTGCTGGTCTGCAAATCACCGGCCGATTTTCTGAAGCTGGTTGAGGGCGGCGTGCCCATCACCCGTATCAACGTAGGAAACATGCACTACGCCAGTGGCAAACAACAAATTGCCAAAACGGTCTCTGTCGACGCGGACGATATCGCCGCCTTCAACGGCCTGAAAGCGGCCGGGGTGGAATGCTTCGTTCAGGGCGTGCCAACAGAAACTGCTTTGGATCTCTTTAAACTGCTCTGAGGGATTCACTATGGAAATCAGCCTGTTGCAGGCGCTGGGATTGGGCATACTCGCCTTTATCGCCGGTCTGGATATGTTTAATGGGTTAACGCACATGCACCGCCCGGTGGTGCTCGGGCCGCTGGTCGGCCTGATTCTGGGCGACCTGCACACCGGCATTTTGACCGGCGGTACGCTGGAGCTGGTCTGGATGGGGCTGGCCCCGCTCGCCGGTGCCCAGCCGCCGAACGTGATTATCGGCACCATCGTGGGGACCGCATTTGCCATCAGCACCGGGGTGAAGCCGGACGTTGCCGTTGGCGTCGCCGTGCCGTTTGCGGTCGCGGTACAGATGGGGATCACGTTCCTCTTCTCCGTGATGTCCGGCGTGATGTCGCGCTGCGATCGCATGGCGGCCAATGCCGATACCCGCGGCATTGAACGGGTGAACTATCTGGCGCTGCTGGCGCTCGGCATCTTCTATTTCCTGTGCGCGTTTCTGCCGATCTACTTCGGCGCGGAACATGCGAAAACCGCCATTGATGTTCTGCCGGCACGGTTGATTGACGGTCTCGGCGTCGCGGGCGGCATCATGCCCGCCATCGGCTTCGCCGTGCTGCTGAAGATCATGATGAAAAACGTCTACATCCCTTACTTCATTATCGGTTTTGTCGCCGCCGCCTGGCTCAAGCTTCCGGTGCTGGCGATTGCGGCCGCCGCGCTGGCGATGGCGCTGATCGACCTGATGCGTAAATCACCTGAACCGACGGCTCCCGCGGCCCAGAAAGAGGAATTCGAAGATGGCATCTAACCAAACCACTCTGCCGGGCGTGTCTGAACGCGAAGAGACGCTGCTGACCGGCGTGAATGAAAACGTCTACGAAGACCAGAGCATCGGCGCCGAGCTGACGAAAAAGGATATTAACCGCGTCGCCTGGCGCTCCATGCTGCTGCAGGCCTCGTTTAACTACGAACGTATGCAGGCCTCCGGCTGGCTTTACGGATTGCTGCCCGCGCTGAAAAAGATCCATACCAACAAGCGGGACCTTGCGCGCGCCATGAAAGGACATATGGGCTTCTTCAATACCCATCCGTTCCTGGTGACCTTTGTTATCGGCATCATTCTGGCGATGGAGCGCTCCAAGCAGGATGTAAACAGCATCCAGAGCACCAAAATTGCCGTGGGCGCGCCGCTCGGCGGCATTGGCGATGCCATGTTCTGGCTCACGCTGCTGCCCATCTGCGGCGGTATCGGCGCGAGCCTGGCGCTGCAGGGTTCGATTCTTGGTGCCGTGGTCTTTATCGTGCTGTTTAACGTGGTGCACCTCGGCCTGCGTTTTGGTCTGGCGCACTACGCTTACCGGATGGGCGTGGCGGCCATTCCGCTGATCAAAGCCAACACCAAAAAGGTCGGCCACGCGGCGTCTATCGTCGGAATGACGGTTATCGGCGCGCTGGTGGCCACCTACGTCCGCCTCAATACCACGCTCGAAATTAAGGCGGGCGATGCCGTAGTCAAACTGCAGGCCGACGTGATCGACAAGCTGATGCCCGCGTTCCTGCCGCTGATCTACACCCTGATTATGTTCTGGCTGGTACGCCGCGGCTGGAGCCCGCTGCGCCTGATTGGCATCACCGTGCTGCTGGGCGTTATCGGTAAATTTTGTCACTTCCTGTAAAAGCAAAGAGGTTGCGATGTTAGGCATTATTTTGACGGGTCACGGCGGTTTTGCCAGCGGGCTTGAGCAGGCGATGAAGCAGATCCTGGGCGAACAGCCGCAGTTTATCGCCATCGATTTTCCGGAAACGTCCACCACCGCGCGGCTGACCGCGCAGCTTGAGCAGGCGGTAAACGAACTCGATGCAGAGCACGATATTGTGTTTCTTACCGATCTGCTCGGCGGCACGCCGTTTCGCGTGGCGTCAACGATCGCGATGCAAAAACCGGGGCGCGAAGTCATTACCGGCACCAACCTGCAGCTGCTGCTGGAGATGGTGCTGGAGCGCGACGGGTTAAGCAGCGAGGCGTTTCGCCTGCAGGCGCTGGCGTGCGGCCATCGCGGCCTGACGAGCCTCGTAGACGAGCTGGGGCGCTGTCGCGAGGAAGCACCGGCAGAGGAAGGGATATAACCCCCTGACTTTCGAAATCTGACTTTTTAAGCCCTACCTCTTATGTTCTTTCGGCCTTATCGGGTGACATCGTAAGGCCTTTCTTTTCCTTTCCTTAAATTTCCCCTTCCCTTTCACGATCACACTTTTCGTTTTATTTATTTTCTTTCATTGAAGTTTCGATTTCTTTTCTATAGATTTTATTTCACTGCTTATGTGAACAAGTGAAACGAAACGAAAGATAGCGACACGTTTGCCAGCGTCTGATGTGGAATTCACGCGACTAAGGACTGAGTTATGCCACAAATACCCACCGCCGCCGCAACCGGCACCTGGACCGAGGAAGAGATCCGCCAGCAGCCTGCCAGCTGGATCCGCTCGCTCAACAACATCGATAGCCTGCGCGCGTCGATTGATAGCTTCCTGACGCCGCTGCTGCGCAAGCCGGATCTGCGGATCGTCATGACCGGCGCGGGCACGTCCGCATTTATCGGCGATATCATTGCGCCATGGCTTGCGAGCCACACCGGGAAAAATATCTCCGCCGTACCGACCACTGACCTGGTCACTAACCCGATGGATTACTTCAGCCCTGCACATCCGCTCCTGCTGGTTTCGTTTGCCCGTTCTGGCAACAGTCCGGAAAGCGTCGCGGCCGTTAAGCTGGCCAACCAGTTCGTACCGGAGTGCTACCACCTGTCGATCACCTGCAACGAGGCAGGAAGCCTGTACCAGACCGCCGTCGACAGCGATAACGCTTATGCCCTGCTGATGCCAGCCGAAACGCACGATCGCGGGTTCGCAATGACCAGCAGTATCACCACCATGATGGCGAGCTGTCTGGCCGTATTCGCCCCGGAGACGATCAACAGTCAAACCTTCCGCGACGTGGCCGATCGCTGTCAGGCGATCCTCACCTCGCTCGGCGATTTCAGCCACGGCGTCTTTGGCAGCGAACCGTGGAAGCGGATCGTGTATCTGGGAAGCGGCGGCCTGCAGGGCGCGGCGCGCGAATCGGCGCTGAAGGTGCTGGAGCTGACGGCGGGCAAGCTGGCGGCCTTCTACGATTCCCCCACCGGTTTCCGTCATGGGCCGAAGTCGCTGGTGGATAACGAAACGCTGGTGGTGGTGTTTATCTCCAGCCATCCGTATACGCGCCGGTACGATCTGGATCTGCTGGCCGAACTGCGCCGCGATCGTCAGGCCCTGCGCGTCGTCGCCATCGCCGCTGAAAACGATCCGGCCATTGAAGCGGGTCCGCACATCCTGCTGCCACCTTCCCGCCCGTTTAGCGACATGGAACAGGCGTTCTGCTTCCTGATCTATGCCCAGGTCTTTGCTCTTACCCAGTCGCTCAGCGTAGGCAATACGCCCGATACGCCATCCGCCAGCGGGACGGTCAATCGCGTGGTGCAGGGCGTTGTTATTCATCCGTGGCAGGCTTAGGAGGATCCGATCATGACTATTATTTCGACGAAATATCTTCTGCAGGACGCACAGGCAAAAGGCTACGCCGTTCCGGCGTTTAACATCCACAACGCGGAGACGATCCAGGCGATCCTCGAAGCGTGCAGCGAAATGCGATCGCCGGTGATCCTGGCGGGCACGCCGGGCACCTTTAAGCATATTGCGCTGGAAGAGATCTTCGCTCTGTGCAGCGCGTACTCCCACACTTACGACATGCCGCTAGCGCTGCACCTCGATCACCACGAGTCGCTGGACGATATTCGCCGCAAGGTCAACGCGGGCGTGCGCAGCGCGATGATCGACGGCAGCCACTATCCGTTCGAGCAAAACGTGAAGCTGGTAAAGTCGGTGGTCGATTTCTGCCACCTACACGACTGCAGCGTCGAGGCCGAGCTGGGCCGCCTGGGCGGCGTGGAAGATGACATGAGCGTGGACGCCGAAAGCGCGTTCCTCACCGATCCGCAGGAGGCGAAACGCTTCGTTGAACTGACCGGCGTCGACAGCCTCGCCGTCGCCATCGGCACCGCCCACGGCCTTTATACCAAACGCCCAAAAATCGACTTCCAGCGGCTGGCGGACATCCGCGAAGTGGTCACCGTGCCGCTGGTATTGCACGGCGCAAGCGACGTGCCGGATGAGGATGTGCGCCGCACCATCGAGCTGGGCGTTTGCAAAGTCAACGTGGCAACCGAGCTGAAAATCGCCTTCTCTGACGCGGTGAAAGCCTGGTTTGCCGAAAATCCGCAGGGCAACGATCCGCGCTTCTATATGCGGGTTGGCATGGACGCCATGAAATCGGTGGTCAGAAGCAAAATCGCCGTTTGCGGTTCCGCAAACCGCCTCCTGCTTCCGGCCGAAGCCTGACCCCATCGCGCATTACATCAATACCTAAAAAATAACTATAAGCCTCGCAAATATGAAGGCGCGTTCTGATTCACGACCGCGCCTTCCATTACCATAAAAAATTCCGAGGAGTACCCTACATGACACAGGAAAAGTCATTCAAATCGAAAGCGTGGGAGTTTTTTCAGAGCCTGGGAAAGACCTTTATGTTTCCGGTCTCCCTTCTGGCGTTTATGGGCCTGCTGCTGGGTATCGGCAGCTCGGTGACCAGCCCTTCCACGATTAAAAGTTTTCCTTTTCTCGGCGGCGAACTCACGCAGCTGACCTTTGGCTTTATCGCCATGGTGGGCGGCTTCGCCTTTACCTACCTGCCGCTGATGTTCGCCATGGCGATCCCCATGGGCCTTGCCAAACGCAATAAGGCCGTGGGCGCGTTTGCCGGGTTCGTCGGCTACATGCTGATGAACATGAGCATCAACTACTACCTGACCGCCACCCACCAGCTTGCCGATGCCGCCACCATGAGACAGGTGGGGCAGTCGATCGTGCTGGGGATCCAAACCCTGGAGATGGGCGTGCTGGGCGGCATCGTCGTGGGAGTAATCACTTACTTCCTGCACGAGCGTTTTCAGGACACGGTGCTGCACGACGCCTTCGCCTTCTTTAGCGGCATCCGTTTTGTACCGATTATCACCGCCCTTACCCTTTCACTGGTCGGTCTGTTTATTCCGCTGCTGTGGGAATACGTTGCGATGGGCATTGCCGGTATCGGCCATATCATTCAGAGCACCAGCGTCTTTGGCCCGTTCCTCTACGGCGTGGGCGTGCTGCTGCTTAAACCCTTCGGCCTGCACCACATTCTGCTGGCGATGGTGCGCTTCACCCCGGCGGGCGGCATTGAAATGGTTAACGGACACGAAGTCGCCGGGGCGCTGAATATCTTCTACGCCGAGCTGAAAGCCGGTCTGCCGTTTAGCCCGCACGTTACCGCGTTTCTGTCACAAGGGTTTATGCCGACCTTTATCTTCGGCTTACCTGCCGTAGCGTACGCCATCTACCGCACCGCCCGCCCGGAAAACCGTCCGGTGATTAAGGGCCTGCTGCTCTCGGGCGTGCTGGTGTCCGTCGTCACCGGTATTTCAGAGCCGATTGAGTTCCTGTTCCTGTTTATCGCCCCCGCGCTTTACGCCTTCCATATCGTGATGTCGGGCCTGGCGCTGATGGTGATGGCCCTGCTCGGCGTCACCATCGGCAACACCGACGGCGGGATTTTGGATCTGCTGATCTTCGGCGTGATGCAGGGGATGTCGACCAAATGGTATCTGCTGTTCCCGGTCGGTATTGCCTGGTTTGCTATCTACTTCTTCGTCTTCCGCTGGTACATCCTGAAACACGATATTAAGACGCCGGGACGCGAGGTGGACGCGCAGGGCGCGCAGCAGGCCGTCGAAACCAACACCCGCGCGCGTGGAAAATCGAAATACGATCACGGGCTTATTCTGCAGGCGCTCGGAGGCAAAGAGAACATTGAGTCGCTCGACAACTGCATCACCCGCCTGCGTCTGGTGGTGAAGGTTATGGGGCTTATCGATCAGCAGGCGCTGAAAGCGGCGGGCGCCCTGTCGGTCGTGGTGCTGGATGCCCACAGCGTACAGGTGATCATCGGCCCGCAGGTGCAGAGCGTCAAAACCGGCATTGAAGCCTTAATTTAACAAGGGGGTCGTTGTGTTTGATTTCGATAAAATCATCGAGCGTAAAAGCGACAGGTGCCGTAAATGGGACCATGCGTTTGTCTGCTCGCGCTTTGGTGATGTTCCGGAAGGGTTTATCCCGCTGTGGATCGCAGATATGGATTTCACCTCGCCGCCCGCCGTGATTGAAGGCTTTCGGCGCATCGTGGAGCACGGCACCTTTGGCTATACGTGGTGCTTCGACGAGTTTTACGAGGCGGTGATTCGCTTCCAGCGAACGCGCCACCAGGTCGAGGTGGAGAAATCGTGGATTACCCTCACCTACGGCACCGTGTCCACGCTGCACTACACGGTGCAGGCATTCTGCACGTCTGGCGACTGCGTGATGATGAACACGCCGGTCTACGACCCGTTTGCCATGGCGGCACAGCGTCAGGGCGTGCGGGTCCTTGCTAACCCGCTTCGCGTGGAGGAAAACCGCTATCAGCTGGATTTTAATCTGATTGAAGATCAGCTTAAAACCCACCGTCCAAAACTGTGGTTCTTCTGCTCGCCGCATAACCCCTCGGGCCGAATCTGGCGCGCGGACGAGATACGCCAGGTGTCCGATCTCTGTAAGCGCTACGGCACGATTCTGGTCGTCGATGAGGTTCACGCCGAGCACATTCTGGACGGCACATTCGTCAGCTGTCTGACCCCGAGCTGTGCCGCACTGGACAACCTGATCGTGCTGACGTCGCCCAATAAAGCCTTCAACCTGGGCGGTTTGAAAACCTCATATTCGATGATCCCGGACGATACGCTGCGCCAGCGCTTCCGCCAGCAGCTTGAGAGGAACTCGATTACCTCGCCCAATATGTTCGGCGTATGGGGGATTATCCTCGCCTATCAGCACGGTCTGCCCTGGCTCGACGCGCTTAACGGGTATCTGCAGGGCAATGCCCGCTATCTTGCGGACGCTATTCAGACCCACTTCCCGGCGTGGAAGATGATGAACCCGGAATCGTCATATCTGGCCTGGATAGACGTGAGCGCCGACGAGCGCAGCGCGACGCAGTTAACCCAACATTTCGCCCGTCAGGCTGGTGTGGTGATTGAGGACGGCAGCCACTACGTGCAAAACGGCGAAAGCTACCTGCGAATCAACTTCGGCACGCAGCGCGACTGGCTGGAGCAGTCCATCAACCGCATGCTGAAGCATTACTGATAAGGATCTTAACCCGATGAAGAAAGTGCTCACTCTTTCGCTGCTGGCTCTCGGCGTTTCTCATGGCGCGTCGGCGGCGAACTATACCCTTAATAACGACAATATTGCCCTCTCGTTTGATGACGCAAACGCAACGGTAGTCGTTAAGGACAGCAGGGCTAACCATCCGCTCACGCCGCAGGAGCTGTTCTTTCTGACGCTGCCGGATGAAACAAAAATCCACACCGCTGATTTCACCCTCAAGCACGTCGAAAAGCGGGACAGTGCAATTGTCATCGACTTTACGCGCACGGATTTTAACGTAACGGTGAAGCTGAATCTGGTGAAGGGGAAATACGCCAGCATCGACTACACCGTTGCCGCAGTCGGCCAGCCGCGAGACGTGGCGAAAATCACCTTCTTCCCAACGAAAAAACAGTCTCAGGCACCCTATGTTGACGGGGCAATAAACAGCTCGCCGATAGTGGCTGATTCGTTCTTTATTCTGCCGGACAAGCCCATCGTTAACACTTACGCCTATGAAGCGACGACTAACCTTAACGTCGAGCTGAAAACCCCCATTCAGCCTGCAACGCCAGTCAGCTACACCACGTACTTTGGCACCTTCCCGGAAACCAGTCAGTTACGCCGATGCGTAAATCAGTTCATCAATGCCGTGCGTCCGCGCCCGTATAAACCTTACCTGCACTATAACAGCTGGATGGATATCGGCTTTTTCAATCCGTACACCGAGCAGGACGTGCTGGGGCGGATGGACGAGTGGAATAAGGAATTTATTAGCGGGCGCGGCGTGGCGCTGGATGCGTTCCTGCTGGACGACGGCTGGGACGACCTTACCGGGCGCTGGCTGTTTGGCCCGGCATTCAACAACGGTTTTGGCAAGGTCAAGGAAAAAACCAATAGCCTGCACAGCTCGGTTGGCCTGTGGCTATCACCGTGGGGCGGCTACAACAAGCCGCGTGACGTTCGCGTCTCGCATGCAAAAGAGTACGGTTTTGAAACGGTGGACGGGAAGTTGGCGCTGTCAGGGCCGAACTACTTTAAGAACTTCAATGAGCAGATCGTTAAGCTGATCAAAAACGAACACATTACCTCGTTCAAACTTGATGGGATGGGAAACGCCAATTCGCACATCAAGGGCAGCCCGTTTGCCTCCGATTTTGACGCGTCGATCGCCCTGTTGCACAGCATGCGCAACGCCAACCCAAACCTGTTCATCAACCTGACCACCGGCACCGACGCCAGCCCGTCCTGGCTGTTCTATGCTGATTCCATCTGGCGCCAGGGGGACGACATCAACCTGTACGGCCCAGGCACGCCAGTGCAGCAGTGGATGACCTACCGCGATGCCGAAACGTACCGCTCGATTGTGCGCAAGGGACCGCTGGTCCCGCTGAACTCGTTGATGTACCACGGGATCGTCAGCGCGGAGAATGCCTACTACGGCCTTGAGAAAGTCCAAACGGACAGCGATTTTGCCGACCAGGTCTGGAGCTACTTCGCGACCGGCACCCAGTTGCAGGAGCTCTATATCACCCCGTCAATGCTGAATAAGGCGAAATGGGATACCCTGGCGCAGGCCGCGAAATGGTCCCGGGATAACGCCAGCGTGCTGGTGGATACCCACTGGATTGGCGGCGACCCAACGGCGCTGCAGGTTTACGGCTGGGCATCATGGAGCAAGGACAAAGCAATCCTCGGCTTGCGTAACCCGTCGGATAAGCCGCAAAGCTACTACCTGGATTTGACGCGAGATTTCGAAATCCCGACAGGAGACGCCGCCCAGTTTAGCCTGAAAGCGGTGTACGGCCGTAATTCAACCGTACCGGAGAAGTACAAAAACGCGGTGGTAATTACGCTGCAGCCGCTGGAAACGCTGGTGTTTGAGGCATTGCCATTGAAGTAGATCTGTAGGCCGGGTAAGGCGCAGCCGCCACCCGGCAAAACGGGCAGGGGATGCCTTATTCCCCCTGCTGCTCCAGCGCGTACTTATACAGTGCATTTTTCTTCACGCCGTGGATCTCCGCCGCTAATGCCGCCGCTTTCTTCAGCGGCAATTCGGCCTGCAGCAGCGCCAGGGTACGCAGCGCGTCGGCTGGCAGCGCGTCTTCTTCCGCCTTATGCCCTTCGACGATCAGCACCATCTCACCTTTGCGGCGGTTTTCGTCTTCCTTCACCCACGCCAGCAGCTCGCCCACCGGCGCACCGTGAATCGTTTCCCAGGTTTTGGTCAGCTCGCGCGCCAGCACCACGTAGCGGGCTTCTCCCCAGACGGTCACCATATCTTCCAGGCTCTCCAGCAGGCGGTGAGTGGATTCGTAGAAAATCAGGGTGCGCGGTTCCGCTTCCAGGTCTTTTAAAACGTCACGCCGGCCTTTGGATTTGGCAGGCAGGAAACCTTCATAGCAGAAACGATCGGACGGCAGGCCTGCGGCGCTTAATGCGGCAATCGCGGCGCACGGGCCCGGCAGTGGCACCACGCGAATACCGGCTTCGCGACAGGTACGCACCAGGTGATAGCCAGGATCGTTGATCAGCGGCGTACCGGCGTCGGAAACCAGCGCAATGTTCTGCCCCTCCTTCAGCTTCGCCACCAGCGTTTCGGCTTTTTGTTGCTCATTGTGATCGTGCAGAGCAAACAAACGGGCGTTAATCGCAAAATGTTGCAGCAGTAAGCCGGTGTGGCGGGTATCTTCAGCAGCAATTAAATCAACAGCTTGCAGTACGGTGAGCGCACGTTGGGTAATATCAGACAAATTCCCGATAGGAGTAGGTACAATATAAAGCTGGCCTTGAGAATTATCTGCCGTTTCGTGTTGTTTCATTGTTTCGTCCGTATTGCCGATTTAATATTGAGCATTGCGTAAAAAAATTCACTGGATACAGTATGGTACCGTTAACGTTTCTTCGAAAAAAAGCCACGCGCAGCGTGCCGCTTCTGCTGGCAGCCCTGATCTTTGCAGGCTGTGGCACCCAGGCACCTGACCAGAGCACCGCCCATCTTCAGGGTTCTGCTCAGGCTGATTCAGGCTTTTATCTGCAACAAATGTCGCAGAGTTCAAATGATACCAAGACCAACTGGCAATTACTCGCCATTCGTGCACTGCTGAAAGAGGGTAAAACCCAGCGGGCAGCCGAACTGTTTAACCAGTTGCCGAAAGATCTTAACGACGCCCAGCGCCGTGAGCAGAGCCTGCTCTCCGCTGAGCTGAAGGTCGCGCTGAAAGATTACGCCGCCGCGAAGAAGATCCTTGGGGACATCGACGTGAGCGCGCTGGATAAAAATCAGCAGGCGCGCTTCTGGCAGGCGGGCATTACCGCGGAGCAGGGACGCCCTTCGCTGACGCTGCTCCGCGCGCTCATCGCGCAAGAGCCCCTTCTCGGCGGTGCTGATAAGCAGAAAAATATTGATGCCACCTGGCAGGCGCTTGCCTCTATGACGCAGGAACAGGCCCAGGCGCTGGTCATCAACGCCGATGAAAACGTCCTGCAGGGCTGGCTGGATCTGCAGCAGATGTGGTTTACCAACCGCAGCGATCCAAAGATGCTGAAAGCCGGGATTGCCGACTGGCAGACGCGCTACCCGCAAAACCCGGGTGCTAAGATGCTGCCAACCCAGCTGGTGAACGTGCAGAACTTCAAGCCAGCGTCCACCAGCAAAATCGCCCTGCTTCTGCCGCTCAACGGCCAGGCGGCGGTGTTTGGACGCACCATTCAGCAGGGTTTTGAAGCGGCGAAAAACGGCACGACGCCGGTAACCGGCAGCGCCGTTCCCGCGCAGGCAGCTCAGGCGGCCAACGTGAACGATGTTGTCAGTCCGTCCGCCGCCGAGACCAGCGACCTGACCACGGCGCAAGCGCCAGCGCAGGGCACCATGCAAAACCCGGTGACGGCTCCGACGACGCCTCCAGCGACCCCAGCACCGGCGACTGCCGCCCCTGCGGCTCAGGCTCCGGTCGAGACGCAAGCGACTCCCGCACCTGCCACAACGGCAGAACAGCCTCAACAGCAGTCAGCACAACCTACCGCTCAACCTGCCGCGCAGCCGCAGGCCGTGGCAGCCACCAGCGCCAACCCGGGCGCTGAACTGAAAATCTACGACACCAGTTCGCAGCCGCTGGACCAGGTTCTGGCGCAGGTGCAACAGGACGGGGCGAGCATCGTGGTCGGTCCGCTGCTGAAAAACAACGTGGAAGAGCTGATGAAGAGCAATACCACGCTGAACGTGCTGGCGCTCAACCAGCCTGAGCAGGTTCAGAACCGGGCCAATATTTGCTACTTCGCGCTTTCCCCTGAAGATGAAGCCCGCGATGCGGCGCGTCATATTCACGAGCAGGGCAAGCAGGCTCCGCTGCTGCTCATCCCACGCAGCGCGCTGGGTGACCGTGTGGCCACAGCCTTTGCCGATGAGTGGCAGAAGCTGGGCGGCGGCGTGGTGCTGCAGCAGAAATTCGGTTCCGTTTCTGAACTGCGCGCGGGCGTCAACGGCGGGGCAGGTATCGCGCTCAACGGCAGCCCTGTTACGGCGAGCCTGCCACAGCAGCAGGGCGTGACGATTGGTGGCCTGACGATCCCTGCCCCACCTACCGACGCGCAGATTAGCGGGGGCGGTAAAGTGGATGCGGCCTATATCGTTGCCACGCCGCAGGAGATCGCCTTTATCAAACCGATGATTGCGATGCGTAACGGCAGCCAGAGCGGCGCAACGCTCTACGCCAGCTCGCGCAGCGCGCAGGGCACCGCAGGCCCGGATTTCCGTCTGGAAATGGACGGTCTGCAGTACAGCGAAATCCCGATGCTGGCAGGCAGCAACCCGGCGCTGATGCAGCAGGCGCTGAGTACCGTTCGTAACGATTACTCGCTGGCGCGTCTGTATGCCATGGGTGTTGACGCGTGGGCGCTGGCGAACCACTTTACCCAGATGCGTCAGGTGCCCGGCTTTGAGCTTAACGGCAACACCGGCGATCTGACCGCCACTCAGGATTGTGTGATTAACAGGAAGTTATCATGGCTCAAATACCAGCAGGGGCAGATCGTCCCGGCCAGTTAAGCCGCAAACAGACCGGCGATGCGTGGGAGCTAAGGGCGCGTCGCTGGCTTGAGGGCAAAGGACTGCGCTTTATCGCCGCCAACGTCCGCGGGCGCGGCGGCGAAATCGACCTGATCATGAAAGACGGTCAGGTCATCGTGTTTGTAGAAGTGCGCTTTCGACAGTCCTCCCGTTTTGGCGGTGCTGCCGCCAGCGTGACGCTCGCCAAACAACATAAATTATTACAGACTGCCCACTTGTGGCTTGCCCGCCATAATGGGAGTTTTGATACTGTGGATTGCCGGTTCGATGTGATAGCCTTCACCGGAAATGAGATCGAATGGCTTAAAAACGCTTTTGGCGAAGACGCATAATTAAGATTTAAAAGGGATAACGTGCTCGAAAGAATTAAAGTGTGCTTCACAGAAAGCATCCAGACTCAGATTGCCGCGGCGGAAGCCCTTCCGGATGCTATTTCGCGTGCCGCAATGACGCTGGTGCAATCCCTGCTTAATGGCAACAAAATCCTCTGTTGTGGCAACGGCACGTCGGCCGCCAACGCACAGCATTTTGCTGCCAGCATGATCAACCGTTTTGAAACAGAGCGCCCGAGTTTACCTGCCATTGCACTTAATACCGATAATGTGGTCTTAACGGCGATTGCTAACGATCGTCTGCATGACGAAATTTACGCAAAGCAGGTGCGAGCCCTGGGTCATACCGGAGATGTGTTGCTGGCCATCTCCACGCGCGGCAACAGCCGGGATATTGTCAAAGCCGTTGAAGCCGCCGTCACCCGCGACATGACCATTGTGGCTTTAACCGGCTATGACGGGGGTGAGCTGGCGGGTCTGCTTGGGCCGCAGGATGTGGAAATCCGCATTCCTTCTCACCGGAGCGCACGTATTCAGGAAATGCATATGCTCACGGTGAACTGCTTATGTGACCTGATCGATAACACGCTTTTCCCTCACCAGGATGATTAAGGAGTTCTTATGAAGGCTTTATCGACCCTCGCAGTCCTTATGTCTGCATTACTGCTTCAGGGATGTATCGCTGCGGCCGTTGTGGGTACCGCCGCGGTAGGCACCAAAGCGGCGACCGATCCGCGCACCGTGGGCACACAGGTGGATGACGGTACGCTGGAGCTGCGCGTCAACAGCGCGCTGTCGAAAGACGAACAAATCAAGAAAGAGGCGCGTATTAACGTAACGGCTTATCAGGGCAAAGTGCTGCTGGCAGGCCAGGCGCCGAATATGGAGCTCGCCTCGCGTGCGAAACAGATTGCGATGGGCGTAGAAGGGACCACAGAAGTGTTTAACGAAGTGCGTCAGGGCAAGCCAATTGGCCTGGGTGACGCCTCTTCCGATACCTGGATCACCACCAAAGTGCGCTCCCAGCTGCTGGGCTCGGACCAGGTGAAATCTTCCAACGTGAAAGTGACGACGGAAAACGGCGAAGTGTTCCTGCTCGGTCTGGTGACCGACCGTGAAGGGAAAGCGGCAGCCGATATTGCCAGCCGGGTGAGCGGCGTGAAGCACGTCACCACCGCGTTTACTTACATTAAATAAAAAAAATCCCCTCACTTGAGGGGATTTTTTTGTAGGCCCGGTAAGCGTAGCGCCACCGGGCGTTTTTCACAGAAGCGCAATACTCCCCACCAGCACGCCACTTAACGCCACCAGCCCAGCGGTCAGCCACAGCGCTTTCGCCGGAAATGATTTGCGCAGCATAATAAGCGACGGCAGGCTAATGGCCGGCAATGTAATCAGCAGCGCCAGCGCCGGCGCGGTGCCCATGCCAGCCAGCATCATGGTCTGAACAATCGGGATCTCCGCCGCCGTTGGGATCACAAACAGGCAGCCTGCAACGGCCATCGCAATCACCCACATCAGCGTGTTGTCGATAGCGCCATCCGCATGCGGGAAGAGCCAGACGCGCGCCGCCCCGAGAACCAGCACCGCCAGGATATAGACCGGAATGGTGCTCCAGAAAAGCTGCCATAGCGCCCGACCCCAGCGCGCAAAGAACCCGCCCTGAGGCTCGCTGACGTCCAGCTCAACAGACGCGGGCTCTGGCGCCGAATCCTTAACCAGATGCTGCACCAGCGTCGCCACCACCAGCACGGTCAGCAGCCCGGCCACCAGACGAATAAATGCGAAATGCCAGCCAAGCACAAAGCCCATAAACACCAGCGTTGCAGGGTTGAGCAGCGGGTTGCCCATCCAGAACGCCAGCGCGCCGCCCATCGATACGCGCTGACGACGCATTCCGGCCGCCACGGGCGCGGCACAGCAGGAGCACATCATGCCCGGCAGGGAGAAGATCGTGCCCAGCAGCGTCCCCTGAAAGCGCGGCTGGCCAAGGGTTTTCACCAGCCAGTTGCGCGGGATCAGCACCTGAATCAGCGAGCCCAGGATCACGCCGAGTACGGCGGCCTTCCAGACGGCAAGGAAGTAGACCATGGCGTAATCCCACGCCGCCTGAAGCGGGCTGGCATCAGCCTGCGCGAGAATAGATTTACCGATGCTGTGCGTTTCTGCGGCGGTGAAGGCTTTACCGTAGTACGGCTGCCATTTCACGTACCAGAGGCCAACAATGACCACGAGAAAGAAGAGTGCGGGCTTCCACCATTGAACAGGTGTTGCCGCCTGAGATGAAGACTGACCAGTCATAGCATTCCCCGGAGAGTATTAGGTAATTAGCCGGGGGAGTTTACGCCTCGCCCTGCGCGATTTCACGCAGTTTTGCCGAAGGGATGATGTTTACGCCCGCTTTCGACGGGGCGAGTCCCTCTTTTAACATCGCGCGCGCGACGTCCCGCGCCTCGATGGCCTTCCAGTTGCCGGGAAGGATCCGAAACAGCGGGGCCAGGATCGACTCGTTAAAGCGGCGCTCGTCCCGGTGGCCAATGAGCATCGAAGGGCGCACAATCGTCAGCTGCTCCCATTTCTGCGCGATCAGCGCCGCCTCCATTTTGCCCTTCACCTTGTTGTAGAAGAATGGCGATCCGGCGCTGGCGCCCAGCGCGCTGACCACCAGAAAATGTCTGGCTCCCAGCTTTTTCGCCCTGAGCGCGGAATCCACCACCAGCGTATAGTCGGCGTGGATAAAGGCCTCTTTGCTACCCGCCTCCCGCCGCGTGGTGCCCAGACAGCAAAAGGCGATATCAATCGGGTCCTGCACCTGCGCCAGCGCATCCGTCAGCTGCGGATCGTGCGGATTAAAAACGCCGGAAATGTCCGACAGCGGCCGACGCGTCGGGGCGGCGATGTAGTTCACGCGGCGATCCTGAAGCAGCAGCCGCAGCAAATGATCGCCCACCAGCCCGGTAGCACCGGTAATCAATACCTGACTCATCGTATCCCCTTTACAGAATTGTCCGTTTGCGAACTCAGCATCGTCGACCACACTTAGAAGTCTGTTACAGGTAAGTATTTACCACAAGCGGAGAAAAATCAGTCTGAAGCGAAAACAACGGAGGAAGCATGGGTAAGAAAATCGCAGTCTTGATTACCGACGAGTTTGAAGATTCAGAATTCACCTCTCCTGCAGAGGCGTTCCGCAAGGCGGGACATGAGGTCATCACCATTGAGAAAGAGGCGGGCAAAACGGTCACAGGCCATAAGGGCGAGGCCAGCGTCACCATCGATGAGACCATCGATAACGTTAGCCCCTCCGATTTTGACGCCCTGCTGTTACCCGGCGGCCATTCACCGGACTCCCTGCGCGGCGACGATCGTTTCGTCACCTTCACCCGGGATTTTGTCGCGACCGGCAAACCGGTCTTTGCCATCTGTCACGGCCCGCAGCTGCTCATCAGCGCCGAGGTGGTCCGCGGACGTAAGCTTACGGCGGTGAAGCCGATCGTTATCGATCTGAAAAACGCGGGGGCAGAGTTTTACGATCAGGAGGTGGTTAACGACAAAGACCAGCTGATCACCAGCCGGACTCCGGACGATCTCCCGGCGTTTAACCGCGAAGCGCTACGCCTGCTCGGCGCGTAACCAGTGCAGCTTCTTGCCAAAGCCCAGGGTGTTGTCGGTAAATTTCAGCTCGTCGAGGCGGATTTCCCACACCGGGGCTTTTAGCGCAGCGGCTACCGGAAAGCGGCGCGTGTAGAGCTTACGGCGCGCGTCGCTCTCTTCTCCGTCCAGGCGACGAATTTCCCCTTTGAACTGCACGCCGCGGATCAGCGCGACCGTTTTCGGCTGGCCGTTAACCGTGCCCGCGACCTTCGCCTGCTGGCCGGTCATTTGCGCATGACGCGTTTTGTCTTCGCTCATGACATAAAATGCGACGCGCTCGGGATCGTAGTAGTAAAACGCGTTGGCGCACCACATCTCCCCCTCGTCATAGACGCACCAGGTGACAACATGCTGCTTCGCCAGCCAGCGGTTAATGGCGGCCAGTGTTTCCATTTTCGTTCTCTCTCATGCTATGGTGCGTTCACCTTAACATACTGAATCTGTTTACCGTGTGCTGGTTTCTCTATCTTGTCCGAACCGCTGATAACGCCCTCTACACCGGGATCACCACCGATGTGGCGCGGCGTTTTTTACAACATCAAACGGGGAAAGGGGCAAAAGCGCTGCGGGGGAAAGGGGAACTACAGCTCGCCTTTTCGGCCCCCGTCGGCGACCGCTCGCTGGCGCTCAGGCTGGAATACCGGATTAAACAGCTGACGAAGCGCCAGAAAGAGCGCCTCGTGAACGGAGACGGCTCCTTTGAGGCGCTCCGCGAGAGCCTGATTAAAAGCGATTAAAATGGTCGTGGTACTCGACCAGGCCATGCACGCCGTTGAGCGCGTCGTCCGCCAGGCGATGCACCTGGAAGGCGGATTCCGTACCCGGCCAGCGGCAGCGCAGATCGTAATGCGCGGCCTGCTCAAAGCCTAAACGACCATAGAACGCCGGGTCGCCCAGCGTGACAACGGCGGCGTAACCGAACTCATTGAGCGAATCCAGCCCTTCGTAGACGAGCTGACGCGCCAGCCCCTGCCCGCGATAGCTTTCATCCACCGCCAGCGGCGCCATGCCTACCCACTGGAGATCTTCGCCCTGAACGATGACCGGGCTGAAGGCAACATAGCCTAC
The DNA here is from genome assembly GCF_045257065.1 of Enterobacter sp. PP-008-ECC_S150. Lineage (NCBI taxonomy): Bacteria > Pseudomonadati > Pseudomonadota > Gammaproteobacteria > Enterobacterales > Enterobacteriaceae > Enterobacter > Enterobacter sp. PP-008-ECC_S150. The sequence goes on from NZ_JBJHHG010000005.1 coordinate 87,822, forward strand.
CACCTGACCTTCGTCGTCGGTGGCAACCAGCCCCAGCGTAATCAGGCCGTCTTCACGAAGATCGTGGACCAGTTGAGCTTCGGCATCGCTCTCAAACGCGCGTCGCAGCAGCGCATCGATCCCCGGCGCATCAAACCCAATTTCGACTCGAATCAGCATGGCTCACCTACTGAAGTGTGTTTAGCGTCCGGCGGGCTTTTCAGCCCGGCCTCAACGAAATCTGCCATTTGCATTAGCATCACGCGCAGCGCTTTTGGCATCTGCTCTAGCTCAATGGCATCCATTAAATTCTTCACGTACAGACCCAGCTCCGTATCGCCTTCAATCACCAGACGGCGCTGGAAGAAAAGCGTATCCGGATCCTGCTTACGCGCGGCGATCATCAGCAGATCGCTGGCGTTGGCGCTAAAGCTCACATCCGGCTCGGCGGATTCGCGGACGATTAGCTGGTCATTCTCAACGGAGGTAAACCAGCGCAGCCCGATGTCGCGCACTTCAATGCTTAACCAGCGGCCTTCCAGGAATTCCAGCTCGCCATCCTGCAGCGCCTGGCGGAACTGCCAGCTCAAAACCTGCTCCAGCACCTGGCGTTTAAGCGCGAACGGCGCCAGCCTGACCGGCACGCTCAGCATTGATGGGCCAAATTGTACGAGACGTGAACGCAGTTTATCCAGCACGAGCTTTACTCCCTGATATCTATAGTCCGGCTATTTTGCCATATCCGACGCGTAACATAGCGGCGTAAATCAACAAACCGTCGTCCGCCGTACCTCATTATTGGTGCCATCAATACGCCATTAGCTGCCTTAAATCAAAAATTGTCGCGTATGGGTTAATTAAAATCCCAGCTCGTTAACAATTTTGCGATCGACTACATCAGGATAAATTATGGAGCTGCTCTGCCCTGCCGGAAACCTTCCGGCGCTTAAGGCGGCCATCGAAAATGGGGCCGATGCGGTCTATATCGGGCTGAAAGATGACACCAACGCCCGCCATTTTGCTGGCCTCAACTTTACGGAGAAAAAGCTTCAGGAAGCCGTTAACTTCGTTCACCAGCATCGCCGCAAACTGCATATCGCCATCAATACCTTTGCGCATCCTGACGGCTACGCGCGCTGGCAGCGTGCGGTGGATATGGCGGCACAGCTCGGGGCCGACGCGCTGATCCTGGCCGACCTCGCCATGCTTGAGTATGCGGCAGAACGCTATCCCCATATTGAGCGCCACGTCTCTGTTCAGGCATCTGCCACCAACGAAGAGGCGGTGCGTTTTTATCATCGACACTTTGACGTTGCCCGCGTGGTGCTGCCGCGCGTGCTCTCTATTCATCAGGTTAAGCAACTCGCGCGCGTCACGCCAGTGCCGCTGGAGGTTTTTGCCTTTGGCAGCCTGTGCATTATGGCCGAAGGGCGTTGCTATCTTTCTTCTTACTTAACCGGTGAATCGCCGAATACCGTCGGGGCCTGCTCCCCTGCCCGCTTTGTCCGCTGGCAGCAAACCCCGCAGGGGCTGGAGTCGCGCCTGAACGAGGTGCTGATCGACCGCTATCAGGACGGCGAAAACGCCGGTTATCCCACCCTGTGTAAAGGGCGCTATCTGGTCGACGGCGAACGCTACCACGCGCTAGAGGAGCCTACCAGCCTCAACACGCTGGAGCTGCTGCCGGAACTGCTGGCGGCCAATATTGCCTCGGTGAAAATCGAAGGTCGTCAGCGCAGCCCGGCCTACGTAAGCCAGGTGGCGAAAGTGTGGCGTCAGGCCATCGACCGCTGCATGGCGGACCCGCAGAACTACGCTCCGCAGCAGGCCTGGATGGAGACGCTGGGCTCCATGTCCGAGGGCACGCAAACCACGCTTGGCGCCTATCACCGTAAATGGCAGTGAGATAACCATGAAATATTCATTAGGACCGGTGCTCTACTACTGGCCAAAAGAGACGCTGGAAGATTTTTACCAACAGGCCGCCACCAGCAGCGCCGATGTGATTTACCTGGGCGAAGCGGTGTGCAGCAAGCGCCGCGCCACCAAGGTGGGCGACTGGCTGGAGATGGCGAAAAGCCTGGCCGGGAGCGGCAAGCAGGTGGTGCTCTCCACGCTCGCGCTGGTGCAGGCCTCGTCCGAGCTGGGCGAACTGAAGCGCTACGTCGAAAACGGCGAGTTCCTGCTGGAAGCAAGCGATCTCGGCGTGGTGAACATGTGCGCTGAACGCAGGCTGCCGTTTGTCGCGGGCCATGCCCTGAACTGCTACAACGCCGTGACCCTGCGCCTGCTGCTCAAACAAGGCATGACGCGCTGGTGCATGCCGGTGGAACTCTCCCGCGACTGGCTGGCAAACCTGCTCACGCAGTGCGAAGAGCTGGGCATTCGCAACAAGTTTGAAGTGGAAGTGCTGAGCTACGGGCATCTGCCGCTGGCCTATTCCGCCCGCTGCTTTACCGCACGCTCGGAAGACCGTCCGAAAGACGAGTGCGAAACCTGCTGCATTAAGTACCCAAACGGGCGCAGCATGCTGTCGCAGGAGAACCAGCAGGTGTTTGTTCTCAACGGTATTCAGACCATGAGCGGCTATGTCTATAACCTCGGCAACGAGCTGGCGTCGATGGACGGGCTGGTAGATATGGTGCGCCTGTCGCCGCTCGATAACGGCGTGTTCGCGATGCTGGACGCCTTCCGCGCTAACGAAAACGGTGCCGCTCCGCTGCCGCTGACGGCGAATAGCGACTGCAACGGTTACTGGAAGCGTCTGGCCGGGCTGGAATTGCAGGCGTAAAAAAGGCTCACTTTGTTAACAACGGTTATCATTTTTTAATGCAGTATTAAAGATTGACCGTCGACAAAGTGAGCTGTTATGACTGACAAAACCCTTCCGTTTTCGGTGCTGGATCTGGCGCCGATCCCACAAGGCTCCTCGGCGAGAGAAGCCTTTTCGCACTCTCTGGATCTGGCTCAGCTGGCCGAAAAGCGTGGCTATCACCGCTACTGGCTGGCCGAACACCACAACATGGTGGGCATTGCCAGCGCCGCCACCTCGGTACTGATTGGTTATCTGGCGGCAAATACCACCACGCTGCACCTGGGCTCCGGCGGCGTGATGCTGCCGAACCACGCCCCGCTGGTGATCGCCGAGCAGTTCGGCACGCTGAATACCCTCTATCCGGGCCGTATCGATTTAGGGCTTGGCCGTGCGCCGGGCAGCGACCAGCCGACCATGCGCGCCCTGCGCCGCCATATGAGCGGCGATATTGATAACTTCCCGCGCGACGTGGCCGAACTGGTGGATTGGTTCGACGCGCGTGACCCGAACCCGCACGTGCGCCCGGTACCGGGCTACGGCGAGAAGATCCCGGTCTGGCTCTTAGGCTCAAGCCTCTACAGCGCGCAGCTCGCCGCGCAGCTGGGTCTGCCGTTTGCGTTTGCCTCGCACTTCGCGCCGGATATGCTGCATCAGGCGCTGCATCTTTACCGCACGAACTTCAAGCCGTCCGAGCGTCTGGAGAAGCCGTACGCGATGGTGTGTATCAACATCATTGCCGCCGACAGCAATCGCGACGCGGAATTCCTGTTTACCTCCATGCAGCAGGCGTTTGTGAAGCTGCGTCGCGGCGAAACGGGCCAGCTTCCGCCGCCGGTGGAGAATATGCATCAGCTGTGGTCAGCGTCAGAGCAGTATGGCGTTCAGCAGGCGCTGAGCATGTCGCTGGTCGGCGATAAGGCGAAAGTGCGCCACGGGCTGGAGGCGGTGCTGCGCGAAACGCAGGCGGATGAGATTATGGTTAACGGCCAGATTTTCGATCACCAGGCGCGTTTGCATTCGTTTGATTTGGCGATGCAGGTGAAAGAGGAGTTGGTGGGGTAGCCTTTTTGCCGGATGGCGGCTTCGCCTTATCCGGCCTACGCGATCCCTGTAGGCCCGGTAAGCGCAGCGCCACCGGGCTTTGTGTTTACTGGTAAACAGGCAACAGGTCAAAACTCGACAGCATGTGCACCAGCGCGTTGCCCACCCCAAACACCAGGATCAGCGCAATCATCGGCTTGCCGCCCCAGACGCGGAATTTCGGGCTGCCGAAGCGTTTACGTGATTTACGCGCCAGCAGCGCCGGCACAATCGCCGCCCAGATGGTTGCCGCCAGTCCGGCATAGCCGATGGCGTACAGGAAACCGTTCGGCCACAGCAGGCCACCCACCACCGGCGGCAGGAAGGTCAGCAGCGCGGTTTTGAAGCGCCCCAGCGCGGAATCATCAAAGCCAAACAGATCCGCCAGATAGTCAAACAGGCCCAGCGTCACGCCGAGGAAAGAGCTCGCCACCGCAAAGTTAGAGAAGATAACCAGCAGCAGATCCAGACTGCGGCTGTTCAGCACGCCGCTCAGCGCCTGCACCAGCACGTCGATGTTGCCGCCCTTCTGGGCAATGCCGATAAATTCCGGACGCGGGATGTTGCCCATCGTCCCCAGCAGCCAAATCACATACAGCCCCAGCGCCAGCAGCGTACCGTAGACCAGACACTTCACGATGGTGCGTGGATCTTTGCCGTAGTACTTCATCAGGCTCGGCACGTTGCCGTGATAGCCGAACGACGCCAGGCAGAACGGCAGCGTCATCAGCAGGTACGGGGTATAGGACGTATTCACTTCCGCGACGTTAAACAGCGTAGCGGGCGTCACGTGCCCCAGCAGGCTGCCGAAGGTCAGGAAGAAGGTGATGACCTTCGCGCCCAGCACAATCGCCGTCATCCGGCTCACCGCTTTGGTACTCATCCAGACGATAAACGCCACGGCCAGCGCAAAGCACAGCCCCGCCAGACGCGCCGGAACGTTCAGCGACATCTCCGAGAAGGTGTGATGCAGAATCGAACCGCTCGCCGAGATATACGCGTAGGTCAGGATATAGAGCACAAACGCGATGGACAGACCGTTCACCAGGTTCCAGCCTTTGCCCAGCAGATCTTTGGTGATGGTGTCGAAGCTGGAGCCGATACGGTAGTTCAGGTTGGCTTCGAGGATCATCAGCCCGGAATGGAGCATACAGAACCAGGTAAAGACCAGCGCGGCCAGCGACCAGAAGAACCACGCACCGGACATGACCACGGGCAGGGAGAACATCCCGGCACCTATAATGGTTCCGCCGATGATCACCACGCCGCCAAGCAGCGAAGGTGACGTTTGGGTGGTGGTTAGTGTCGCCATACAGCCTTTTCTCCAGTCAATTATGCGGGAAGCATGTTAATGTGACGCACTGTACCAGTACAAGAGTACAAAAGGAATAAAAAAAGCCCCGATAGCGCGTATCGGGGCTGTATATTTTACTTTACGTCAGAAGCGTAAGGCTTACGCGTCACCGAAACGACGACGGCTGGTACCTTCTTCACGACGTGGGCCACGGTTTTCGCGACGCTCGCCGGAGAAACGACGACCTTCACCGCCGCGACCTTCGCTGCGACCGCCTTCACGACGCTCGCCACCGAAGCTGCGACCACCGCCACGGCGTTCACCACCGCGGTCAGGACGTGGCTGCGCATCGCCCATCAGCTGCATGTTCATCGGCTTGTTCAGGATGCGGGTACGCGTAAAGTGCTGCAGCACTTCACCCGGCATGCCTTTTGGCAGCTCGATGGTAGAGTGGGATGCGAACAGCTTGATGTTACCGATGTAACGGCTGCTGATGTCGCCTTCGTTAGCGATCGCGCCAACGATGTGACGCACTTCAACGCCATCATCACGACCCACTTCAATGCGGTACAGTTCCATGTCACCCGCGTCACGACGTTCACGACGTGGACGGTCTTCACTACCACGCTCTGGACGGTCACCACGTGGGCCACGGTCGTTACGACGCTCGAAGCGATCGTCACGGTCACGGAATTCACGCTTAGGACGCATCGGCGCATCGGGTGGTACGATCAGGCTACGTTCGCCCTGAGCCATTTTCAGCAGGGCTGCAGCCAGGGTTTCCATGTCCAGCTCTTCGCCTTCAGCAACAGGCTGAATCTGCGACAGCAGCGCACGGTACTGATCCAGATCGCTGCTTTCCAGCTGCTGCTGTACTTTCGCGGCGAATTTCTCCAGACGGCGTTTGCCCAGCAGCTCTGCGTTTGGCAGGTCCGCTTCTGGAATGGTCAGCTTCATGGTGCGTTCGATGTTACGCAGCAGGCGACGCTCGCGGTTCTCAACGAACAGCAGCGCACGGCCAGCACGACCCGCACGACCGGTACGGCCGATACGGTGAACGTAAGACTCGGAATCCATCGGGATGTCGTAGTTAACAACCAGGCTGATACGTTCAACGTCCAGACCACGTGCTGCCACGTCGGTTGCAATCAGGATATCCAGACGACCGTCTTTCAGACGCTCCAGAGTCTGCTCACGCAGGGCCTGGTTCATGTCGCCGTTCAGCGCTGCGCTGTTGTAGCCGCTACGCTCCAGGGCTTCAGCCACTTCCAGGGTCGCGTTTTTGGTACGAACGAAGATAATCGCCGCATCAAAATCTTCCGCTTCCAGGAAACGTACCAGCGCTTCGTTTTTGCGCATGCCGTACACAGACCAGTAGCTCTGGCTGATGTCCGGGCGAGTGGTGACGCTGGACTGAATGCGCACTTCCTGAGGATCGTTCATGAAGCGCTTGGTGATACGACGGATCGCTTCCGGCATGGTGGCAGAGAACAGCGCGGTCTGATGACCGTCCGGGATCTGCGCCATAATGGTTTCAACGTCTTCGATGAAGCCCATACGCAGCATTTCATCTGCTTCATCCAGTACCAGACCGCTCAGTTTAGAGAGATCCAGCGTACCGCGCTTCAGGTGATCCAGCAGACGGCCCGGCGTACCGACAACAATCTGTGGGCCCTGGCGCAGGGCGCGTAACTGCACGTCATAACGCTGGCCGCCGTACAGGGCAACCACGTTTACGCCGCGCATATGTTTAGAGAATTCCGTCATGGCTTCTGCAACCTGAACAGCCAGTTCACGGGTTGGAGCCAGAACGAGGATCTGCGGTGCACGCAGGTCCGGATCAATGTTGTTCAGCAGCGGCAGCGAGAATGCTGCAGTTTTACCGCTACCAGTCTGGGCCATGCCCAGCACGTCACGACCAGAAAGCAGGTGTGGGATACACTCAGCCTGGATCGGAGATGGTTTTTCGTAACCCAGATCGTTAAGGGCTTCAAGGATAGGAGCCTTCAGGCCCAGATCTGCAAAAGTGGTTTCGAATTCAGCCATGTAGTACGAGTGCCTCAATGTCAATGGCGGCCAGTCTACTTAGCTCATCGTGAAAATGATTAGCAATTTTCATTGAAAAGTGTGAACCGGCTCAAAGTAGGTGTATTGACGAACAACAACGCCCTCACCAGTTAAGGTGATGGCAATCAAAAGATTACGGGCTGATGTTTATGTCGTCAGCTATTGCTGGTCCGATTCTGCCAGGTCGTCATGCTCCTGGCCCAAGAGCGATAATTCCAACAATGCATAACGGTGCTCAACGAAGTTATGTACGTTGTTAGCAACCGCTAATTTGAACAGTGCCGTAGCGCTGTCCATATCCCCCAGACTTAGGTAGTACTTACCTAAATAGAAGTTGGTTTCACTGAGATGCTCAGCGAGCGAGGTGTTATCCGTTGCGTCCGCCTTGAGGCGTTCCATCAGCGTTGCTTCGCTAATGTTGCCCAGGTAGAACTCGACAATGTTCCATCCCCACTGTTCCTTGTCCGATTTATCGAAGCGCTGTTTAAGGGCCTCTTTTGCCTGCTTCTCATCGAGCTTCCGCTCAACGATGTAAAGCCACAGGCTACGGAAAGGATCATTAGGATCGTCTTGATAAAACGCCAGCAGATCATCTTGCGCTAACTTATCACGACCGCCGTAATACAATGCGATACCGCGATTCAAGTGCGCGTAGTTGTAAGTTGGATCAAGCTCAAGTACAGAATCAAACGCTTCATAGGCAGCATCAAAATTGCCTGCCTGCGTTAAATAAATGCCTAAGTAATTGAATACTTCCGGCATATCAGGTCGGATAGCCAGCGCTTGTGAAAAATCATTTCGCGCCAATGCCCTCAGACCGAGACTATCATACAACACTCCGCGCTCATATAAAAGCTGTGCGCGTTCGTCATCGGTTAAAGCCCGACTGGCAAGTATTTGTTCCATGCGTGCCAGAATCACTTCCTGCTGCAAAGTCGGTTGCAATGGCACTGCGAGGACTTCGCTCTTACGCCAGGCAGAGTTGCTGCATCCTGCCAGCGTTAAAGCTGTCGCAACGAAACACCAGCGCAAAAAAGGCTTCATTTCCCACTCCCGAAGACAACTATTGGATGAACGTCCTGTCCCCCGGCGGCTTAACAAGGCGTCCTGCCTGATAATAGGCCCTCCGCAACGCGGAGGGCAAATGGCAACTTACTCGCCCTGCTGTTCTGCTGCCTGTGCTTCTGGCGCAGCAGCTGGCTGAGACTGCTCGGTTGCTTCTTTAATGCTCAGACGGATACGGCCCTGGCGATCAACTTCCAGAACTTTCACCGGTACTTCCTGACCCATCTGCAGGTAATCGGTCACTTTCTCAACGCGCTTGTCAGCGATCTGAGAGATGTGAACCAGACCTTCTTTACCGCCACCGATGGCAACGAACGCGCCAAAGTCAACGATACGGGTCACTTTACCCGCGTAGACGCGGCCCACTTCGATCTCTGCAGTGATTTCTTCGATGCGACGGATCGCGAATTTCGCCTTCTCGCCGTCGGTTGCTGCGATCTTCACAGTACCGTCATCTTCGATTTCGATGGTGGTGCCGGTCTCTTCGGTCAGCGCACGGATAACGGAACCGCCCTTACCGATAACATCTTTGATCTTGTCTGGATTGATCTTGATGGTGTGGATACGCGGTGCGAACTGGGAAATGTCGCCACGTGGCGCGTTAATCGCCTGTTCCATCACGCCCAGGATGTGCAGACGCGCACCTTTAGCCTGGTTCAGCGCAACCTGCATGATCTCTTTGGTGATACCTTCAATTTTGATATCCATCTGCAGCGCAGAGATACCGTCGCGGGAACCCGCCACTTTGAAGTCCATATCGCCCAGGTGGTCTTCGTCGCCCAGAATGTCGGACAGAACAACGAAGTTGTCGCCTTCTTTCACCAGGCCCATTGCGATACCCGCAACGGCGGCTTTGATTGGCACGCCTGCATCCATCAGCGCCAGAGAGGCACCGCACACGGAAGCCATAGAAGAAGAACCGTTGGATTCGGTGATTTCAGACACCACGCGTACGGTGTACGGGAATTTGTCTGCTTCTGGCATCACTGCCAGCACGCCGCGCTTCGCCAGACGACCGTGACCAATTTCACGACGCTTCGGCGAGCCAACCATACCGGTTTCGCCTACGGAGTACGGAGGGAAGTTGTAGTGGAACAGGAAGCTGTCGGTGCGCTCGCCCATCAGTTCGTCGATGATCTGTGCGTCACGAGCGGTACCCAGGGTTGCGGTAACCAGCGCCTGCGTTTCGCCACGGGTGAACAGCGCGGAACCGTGAGTACGTGGCAGCACGCCAGTACGCACATCCAGACCACGGATCATGTCTTTTTCGCGGCCATCGATACGCGGCTCGCCTGCCAGCACGCGGCTACGAACAACGTTTTTCTCGATAGCGTGCAGGATTTCGCCAATTTCGTTAGCGTCCAGCGTTTCGTCTTCAGCAACCAGGGTCGCGGTCACGTCAGATTTGATTGCATCAACCTGAGCGTAACGCTCCTGCTTGTCAGTGATACGGTATGCATCGCTCAGACGAGATTCTGCCAGCGCCGCAACGCGTGCATTCAGCGCGTCGTTTGCCGCTTCTGGCTGCCAGTCCCAACGTGGTTTACCGGCTTCTTTCACCAGGTCGTTGATGTTCTGGATAACGATCTGCTGCTGGTCGTGGCCAAATACCACAGCGCCCAGCATCTGGTCTTCGCTCAGCAGTTCAGCTTCGGATTCAACCATCAGCACAGCGGCTTCAGTACCCGCAACCACCAGGTCCAGCTTACTTTCTTTCAGCTCTTCCTGGGTCGGGTTCAGCACGTACTGGTCGTTGATGTAGCCAACGCGCGCGGCACCGATTGGGCCATTGAATGGAATACCAGACAGTGACAGGGCAGCAGATGCGCCAATCATCGCAACGATGTCCGGGTTAACCTGTGGGTTAACGGAAACAACGGTCGCGATAACCTGTACTTCGTTAACGAAGCCTTCCGGGAACAGCGGACGAACCGGGCGGTCAATCAGACGCGCGATCAGGGTTTCGCCTTCGCTTGGACGGCCTTCACGACGGAAGAAACCACCCGGGATTTTACCGGCAGCGTAGGTACGCTCCTGGTAGTTAACGGTCAGCGGGAAAAAGTCCTGACCTGGTTTAGCTTTTTTCTGGCCAACAACGGTAACGAATACCGCGGTGTCATCCATGCTTACCATAACGGCAGCAGTAGCCTGACGTGCCATCATGCCGGTTTCCAGCGTCACGGTATGTTGACCATACTGGAATTTACGAACGATCGGATTCAGCAAAGTTCTGTCCTTTCTTAAATGTTTGACAGCACACCACCGGCGTGCTGTCGATTTAACCCGACCTTCTTCGCATCCTCGCGACTAATGACAACCAACACCCCCATGGGTGAAGCCTCTCATTAGCCGCGCGAACCTCTGCAATGAAGATCATTTATAGCAACAATACAATAGTTTCCAGTGAATTGCTGCCGTCTGGTTGAAAAAAGGGGCCATCAGGCCCCCTTTTCTGAAACTCGCAAGACTTAGCGACGCAGACCCAGACGCTCGATCAGCGCGGTGTAGCGCGCAACATCTTTACGTTTCAGGTAGTCGAGCAGTTTACGACGCTGAGAAACCATGCGCAGCAGACCACGACGGCTGTGGTGATCTTTTTTGTGCTCTGCAAAGTGACCCTGCAGGTGGTTAATCTGTGCAGTCAGCAGTGCAACCTGAACTTCGGTAGAACCGCTGTCGTTAGTACCACGACCAAACTCAGAAACGATTTTAGCTTTAGCTTCAACGCTTAGAGACATTTTCAAACTCCAAAGTATAAAGAATGTAAGGGTGCCGATCTCTAATTCAGCGACCCCATGTACGCCCCGCAGATTGTTAAACAATTTACCAGGCGTTAAGCGGCAATATTCTACTCGTCTCCCCTGCTTATCGCAAGGTGAGCCGTTATCACCGTCACGCGTCGACCGGATATTCGACGACCAGACGACGTGGCGCAACGCGCCCTTCGCCATCCATTTCGCCCATACCGATGAATTTCCCTTCGTCACCTTCGGTCACGCGCACCAGCCCTTTCTGCGGCGCCTGTGCCGTGCGAACCGGGTTGCCGTTCTTAAAGTAAACGGACGATGTTAAAGGAAGATTAACAACCGGGAAGTCCGCTGCCGGACTGTCCATCGGCATCAGCAATGGATCCAGCAAATCTGCCGGCGCGATCCCTTGCGCTTCCGCCTGTTCAACCAGCGCGTGCAGATGTTCCAGGGTCACCATTCGCTCCACCGGGTATTTGCTCACCGCCAGACGGCGCAGGTAGATCACATGCGCGCCGCAGCCCAGCTTTTCACCGAGGTCGTCAATGATGGTGCGAATATAGGTCCCTTTCGAACAGTGTACTTCCAGCTCCAGCTCATCACCTTCGTGGCGAATAAAGAGCAGCTCATACACGGTAATCGGACGGGCTTCACGCGGAACGTCAATGCCCTGACGTGCATATTCGTAGAGCTTCTTGCCCTGATATTTCAGCGCCGAATACATCGACGGCACCTGCATGGTGTCACCACGGAAGCTCTCCAGCGCAGCATCAAGCTGTTCCGCGCTAAAGGTCACCGGGCGCTCTTCCACCACCTGGCCATCCGCGTCGGAGGTATCCGTGCGCTGGCCCAGCTTAGCGATAACGCGGTAACGCTTATCGGAGTCGAGCAGGTACTGAGAAAACTTTGTCGCCTCTCCCAGACAAACCGGCAGCATGCCGGTTGCCAGCGGATCCAGCGCGCCGGTATGGCCCGCCCGGTTGGCGTTATAAATACGCTTCACTTTTTGCAGCACGTCGTTGCTGGATGCGCCCTGGGGTTTATCCAGCAGCAGCACGCCATGCACGTCGCGACCACGACGACGAGGACGACTCATTAGTCCTCCTTGCTGTCGTCCGCCGGGTTAACACGACGCTCGTCGTCATGTTTCACCACGCTGGTCACCAGGTTGGACATACGCATACCTTCAACCAGCGAGTTGTCGTAGAAGAAGGTCAGTTCAGGCACGATACGTAGGCGCATCGCTTTGCCGAGCAGAGAGCGGATGAAACCAGAGGCTTCCTGCAGCGCTTTAATGCCGTTTTTCACGGCCGCTTCGTCCTGATCGTTCAGGAAGGTGACGAACACTTTTGCATAGGCCAAATCGCGGGACATTTCGACACCGGACACGGTGGTCATCATGCCGACGCGGGGGTCTTTAATTTCACGTTGCAGAATGAGTGCGATCTCTTTCTGCATTTCCTGCGCTACGCGCTGAGGGCGACCAAATTCTTTCGCCATAATAAATTCTCCAGACAAAAAAGGGGCTAAAAGCCCCTTTTTGAAATTATTGCCGGGTGGCGCTTCGCTTACCCGGCCTACGCTAAACAATCTTCTGTCGACGAAGATTACGCGATGGTACGCTGAATTTCGATGATCTCGAACACTTCGATCATATCGCCAACGCGAACGTCGTTGTAGTTCTTCACGCCGATACCACATTCCATGCCGTTACGGACTTCGTTAACGTCATCTTTGAAGCGGCGCAGGGATTCCAGCTCGCCTTCATAGATAACCACGTTGTCACGCAGAACGCGGATTGGGTTGTGACGCTTGATGTTACCTTCGGTAACCATACAGCCCGCGATCGCACCGAATTTCGGTGATTTGAACACGTCACGTACTTCAGCCAGACCGATGATCTGCTGTTTCAGCTCAGGAGACAGCATGCCGCTCATCGCTGCTTTCACTTCGTCGATCAGGTTATAGATGACGGAGTAGTAACGCAGATCCAGGCTTTCAGCTTCAATCACTTTACGTGCAGACGCATCCGCACGTACGTTGAAGCCAACCAGGATAGCGTTGGACGCAGCGGCCAGAGTCGCGTCGGTTTCGGTGATACCACCTACGCCAGAACCGATGATCTTCACTTTCACTTCGTCGGTAGACAGTTTCAGCAAGGAGTCGGAGATCGCTTCCACAGAGCCCTGAACGTCAGCTTTCAGAACGATGTTCACTTCGTGAACTTCGCCCTCGGTCATGTTGGCAAACATGTTCTCGAGTTTAGATTTCTGCTGACGAGCCAGTTTAACTTCACGGAATTTGCCCTGACGGTACAGCGCAACTTCACGCGCTTTCTTCTCGTCACGCACTACGGTCACTTCGTCACCGGCAGCCGGAACACCGGACAGACCCAGGATTTCCACTGGAATGGACGGACCTGCTTCCAGTACTTCCTGACCCAGTTCGTTACGCATCGCACGAACGCGACCGTATTCGAAACCGCACAGAACGATGTCGCCTTTATGCAGCGTACCTTCACGAACCAGAACGGTAGCAACCGGGCCACGTCCTTTATCCAGGAAGGATTCGATCACCGCACCGCTCGCCATACCGTTACGGATGGCTTTCAGCTCCAGAACTTCGGCCTGCAGCAGGATCGCGTCCAGCAGTTCGTCGATACCGGTACCCGCCTTCGCAGACACGTGTACGAACTGGCTTTCGCCGCCCCACTCTTCCGGCAGAATACCGTACTGGGAAAGTTCGTTTTTAACGCGATCGGGATCCGCTTCTGGCTTATCGATCTTGTTCACTGCAACCACAACCGGCACACCGGCCGCTTTCGCGTGCTGGATAGCTTCGATGGTCTGCGGCATAACGCCGTCGTCTGCAGCAACAACCAGTACAACGATATCCGTCGCCTGAGCACCACGAGCACGCATAGAGGTAAACGCGGCGTGGCCTGGGGTATCCAGGAAGGTGATCATACCGTTGTCAGTTTCTACGTGGTATGCACCGATGTGCTGGGTAATACCACCCGCTTCGCCAGAGGCAACCTTGGTAGAACGAATGTAGTCAAGCAGAGAGGTTTTACCGTGGTCAACGTGACCCATGATGGTCACCACCGGTGCACGCGGTTCAGCCGCAGCGCCAGTATCACGGTCGCTCATTACCGCTTCTTCCAGCTCGTTTTCACGACGCAGGATAACCTTGTGGCCCATCTCTTCGGCGACCAGCTGTGCAGTTTCCTGATCGATCACCTGGTTGATGGTTGCCATTGCGCCCAGCTTCATCATCGCTTTGATGACCTGAGAGCCTTTAACCGCCATCTTGTTCGCCAGTTCGCCAACGGTAATGGTTTCGCCGATCACAACGTCACGGTTAACGGCCTGAGCTGGCTTCTGGAAGCCCTGCTGCAGAGCGGAACCTTTACGCTTGCCGCCTTTACCACCGCGAACAGCCGCGCGTGCTTCTTCACGGTCAGCTTTAGATTCAGCGTGCTTGTTGCCTTTTTTCGCCGGACGGGCAGCTTTTGCATTACGGCCACGGCCGCGACCGCCTTCTACTTCACGGTCGTTATCATCTTCAGCCTGACGTGCGTGCTGAGAAGTGGTCACGTGATAGTCGCTGGTGTCTTCAGTCGGCTCAACGGTATTCACACCATTCTTCTCGTTTTCTTCTGCCATACGGCGCGCTTCTTCGGCGACGCGGCGAGCTTCTTCTTCCAGCTTACGGCGGGCTTCTTCTTCCGCTTTACGCTTCAGCTCGGCAGCTTCATTTTCACGGCGGGCTTTTTCAGCCTGGGCGGTTTTGGTCATTTCGTCTGTCTGTTGATTGCTCACTTTGTCTTTTTCCGCAGCGTCACGCTTCACTTTATCACTTGCGTCGCGTTTCGCTTTTTCTGCGGCCTCACGTTCAGCTTTTAATTCTGCTTCACGTTTGGCGGCTGCTTCCGCCTCACGCTGAGCTTGTTCTTCCGCTTCACGCTGTGCCTGCTCTTCCGCGGCAAGGCGTTCTGCCTCTTGCGGATCACGTTTTACAAAGGTGCGCGTCTTGCGGACTTCAATTTGTACCGATTTGCTTTTGCCACCGGTACCAGGGATATTTAACGTGCTACGCGTTTTGCGCTGCAGCGTTAACTTGTCTGGCGTAGAGCCGTGTTCACGGTTCAGGTGCGTTAACAAGGTTTGTTTTTCTTGCGCGGTCACCGAGTCATCAGCGGACTTCGGGATCCCTGCATCAGCAAATTGCTGTACCAGGCGGTCCACGGAGGTCTGAATCTCGGCAGCCAGCGATTTTACAGTTACATCAGTCATGCTGTTCCTTCCTGCTACAGTTTATTACGCTTCGTCGCCGAACCAGCAAATATTACGTGCGGCCATGATGAGCTCGCCGGCTTTCTCGTCGGTTAAACCTTCGATATCAGCCAGGTCATCAACGCCTTGCTCAGCGAGATCTTCCAGCGTACAAACACCACGGGCAGCCAGCTTGAACGCAATCGCACGATCAAGACCTTCCAGATTCAGCAGGTCATCAGCCGGCTTCTTATCGCCAAGGCTTTCTTCCTGAGCCAGCGCCAGGGTGGTCAGTGCGTTTTTAGCGCGTTCACGCAGGGCTTCAACGGTTGGTTCATCCAGACCGTCAATTTCCAGCAGCTCTTTCATTGGCACATAGGCCAGTTCTTCCAGCGTAGAGAAACCTTCCTCAACCAGAACAGTGGCGAAGTCTTCGTCAATGTCGAGGTATTTAGTGAAGGTATCGATCGCCGCATGGGCTTCAGCCTGATGCTTAGCCTGCAGGTCATCAACGGTCATCACGTTGAGTTCCCAGCCGCTCAGCTGTGACGCCAGGCGTACGTTCTGACCGTTACGGCCGATCGCCTGCGCCAGGTTGCCCGCTTCAACAGCGATATCCATGGTGTGTTTGTCTTCGTCAACAACGATAGACGCCACATCAGCCGGAGCCATTGCGTTGATCACGAACTGCGCCGGGTTGTCATCCCACAGAACGATATCAATACGTTCGCCGCCCAGCTCAGTAGACACTGCCTGGACACGCGCACCGCGCATACCGACGCAAGCACCGACCGGGTCAATACGCTTGTCGTTGGTTTTCACCGCAATTTTCGCACGGGAGCCCGGATCGCGAGCCGCCGCTTTAATTTCGATAACTTCTTCGCCGATTTCCGGTACTTCGATACGGAACAGTTCTACCAGCATTTCTGGTTTAGAACGGGTCACGAACAGCTGTGCACCACGCGCTTCAGGGCGAACGGCGTACAGAACACCGCGAATACGGTCGCCTGGACGGAAGTTTTCACGCGGCAGCATATCTTCACGCAGGATCACGGCTTCAGCGTTACCCGGCAGCCCTTCGGATTTGATCTCCAGGGAGATATTGTCGCGGTTCACTTTCTTCACCACGCCGGTGATGATCTCGCCTTCCTGATCGCGGAACTGATCGACAACCAGCGCGCGCTCGGCTTCGCGCACTTTCTGCACAATAACCTGCTTAGCGGTCTGGGTGGTGATACGGTCGAAGGTCACAGATTCAATCTGATCTTCAACGTAGTCACCCACGTTCAGACTTTCGTCTTCAAAACGGGCAGCTTCCAGCGTGATCTCTTTCGTCGGCTGGGTCACTTCTTCAACGATTACCCAACGACGGAAGGTATCGAAGTCACCGCTTTTACGATCGATTTCTACGCGAACATCGATCTCTTGTTCGTATTTTTTCTTGGTTGCTGTAGCCAGTGCACTTTCCAGCGCTTCGAAAATCTTCTCACGCGGCAGTGATTTCTCGTTGGAGACGGCTTCAACAACAGCCAAAATTTCTTTGTTCATCGCGGGCTTTTCACCTCAATCCAGACTGTTAAAAGTGGGGAACCAGGTTCGCCTTCTGGATATTACTCAGCGCGAACACTTCATCTTTGCCTTCGACTGTTACCGTGATCATTTCACCATCAACGGCTTTGATAATTCCCTGCCATTTACGGCGGTTCTGTACGGCCATACGCAGAACGAGAGCCACTTCTTCACCGGTAAAGCGCACGTAGTGCTCGGCCGTGAACATCGGGCGATCGAGGCCAGGTGAGGAAACTTCCAGGTTGTACGCAACGGTAATCGGGTCTTCAACATCAAGAACCGCACTCACCTGGTGGCTGACATCAGCACAATCATCAACATTGATGCCATCTTCACTATCAATATAGATGCGCAGCGTCGATGTACGGCCGCGAACGAATTCGATGCCGACCAGTTCGTAGCCCAGTGCTTCGACCGGTGCAGTAATCATCTCTGTTAATTTTTGCTCTAATGTGGACAAGCCCACCCCCAAGACATAAAAAAAGGGCGTAAAGCCCAGTTATTCTGTAGTCAGATAACAAAAAACCCCGATAAATCGGGGCTTTAGATAACTGAACCCTATAGCCACAACTGTGGCCTGGAGCACTCTCCGAAAGAATTTTTTCAAATCCAGCTACGAAGGCTCTAAGTCTTCACAGTATATTTGAAAAAGAACTTTATGGGAAAGTGGTTGCGGGGGCCGGATTTGAACCGACGACCTTCGGGTTATGAGCCCGACGAGCTACCAGGCTGCTCCACCCCGCGCCTGAAACGTGGCAAATTCTACGCGTTTTGGACAGAATTTGCAAATAATGCTGGGATTTGGTACCGAAGACGGGACGTAAAATCGGCATTTAGTATATTGATAGTTGACCCCACCTGTCAAGGCGACTTCCGCCAGATCGATCAGACCAAAATTTTTACAAAAAACGCACGACTCTCTTCCTGTCTTCGCCAAAAGATGATTAAATGAATACTCACTTATTTTGCATAAAAATGCACAAGAGAGCGAAAGCGGTCTCTAATCAGTCAATCAAGCAGGGTTTTATTCTATGACGACGATTCTCAAGCATCTTCCGGTAGGACAACGTATTGGCATCGCTTTCTCAGGCGGCCTGGATACCAGCGCTGCACTGCTGTGGATGCGCCAAAAGGGAGCGGTTCCGTACGCCTATACTGCGAACCTGGGTCAGCCGGATGAGGACGACTATGATGCCATTCCTCGTCGCGCTAAAGAGTATGGTGCAGAAAACGCGCGCCTGATTGACTGCCGTAAACAGCTGGTTGCGGAAGGTATCGCGGCTATTCAGTGTGGTGCGTTCCATAACACCACCGGCGGCCTGACCTATTTCAACACCACCCCGCTGGGCCGTGCGGTCACCGGCACCATGCTGGTTGCCGCCATGAAAGAAGATGGCGTCAACATCTGGGGTGACGGCAGCACCTATAAAGGCAACGATATCGAACGTTTCTACCGTTATGGCCTGCTGACCAACGCCGAACTGCAGATCTACAAGCCGTGGCTGGATACCGACTTCATTGACGAGCTGGGCGGTCGTCATGAGATGTCCGAATTTATGATCGCCTGCGGTTTCGACTATAAGATGTCAGTTGAGAAAGCCTACTCCACCGACTCCAACATGCTGGGTGCGACCCACGAAGCAAAAGACCTGGAGTTCCTGAACTCCAGCGTGAAGATCGTTAACCCGATCATGGGCGTGGAGTTCTGGGACGAGAACGTGAAGATCCCGGCAGAAGAGGTAACCGTGCGTTTCGAACGCGGCCATCCGGTTGCGCTGAACGGCAAAACCTTCTCTGACGACGTCGAGCTGATGCTGGAAGCTAACCGCATCGGCGGTCGTCACGGTCTGGGCATGAGCGATCAGATTGAAAACCGTATCATTGAGGCAAAAAGCCGCGGTATCTATGAAGCACCGGGGATGGCGCTGCTGCACATCGCTTACGAGCGTCTGCTGACCGGGATTCACAATGAAGACACCATCGAGCAGTATCACTCGCATGGCCGCCAGCTGGGCAAACTGCTGTATCAGGGCCGCTGGTTCGATCCGCAGGCGCTGATGCTGCGTGATGCGCTGCAGCGTTGGGTGGCGAGCGCGATCACCGGCGAAGTAACGCTGGAGCTGCGTCGCGGTAACGACTACTCCATCCTGAACACCGTGTCTGACAACCTGACCTATAAGGCAGAGCGTCTGACCATGGAGAAAGGTGAATCGGTCTTCTCTCCTGACGATCGTATTGGTCAGCTGACCATGCGTAATCTGGACATCACCGATACCCGTGAGAAGCTGTTCAACTATGTTGAGAACGGTTTGCTGTCAGCCAGTTCAGGTAACGGCCTGCCGCAGGTTGAGAATCTGGAGCACAGCGATAAGAAGTAATCGCTGAAGTAGCATGCAAAAGGCGTCCTGGGACGCCTTTTTTATTTGGATTTCGTAGGCCCGGTAAGCGCAGCGCCACCGGGCAAAACGGCGGGTGGCGCTGCGCTTACCCGCCCTACAAATGATCGGTAACACATAATCTACAGGCGAAAAAAAAGACGTCTTTCGACGTCTTTCTTCTGGAATATTGGTACCGAGGATGGGACTCGAACCCACAAGCCCGTTAGGGCACTACCACCTCAAGGTAGCGTGTCTACCAATTCCACCACCTCGGTACGGAATACTTACTGCGGGATATCGCTGGTTGGCTTAGCCGGTGCAGCTGGCTGAGTCTGCTCAGTTTTAGCTGGCGCGCTCAGGTTTTCCCACTCGCTTCCTTTGCTGGTCTTGTTGCTATTGATATTGCCAAGCACCAGGCTGATGATGAAGAACAGCGTAGCCAGAATCGCCGTAGTGCGGGTCATGAAGTTCGCAGAACCACTTGAACCAAACAGCGTACCGGAAGCGCCTGCTCCGAAGGAGGCTCCCATATCAGCGCCTTTACCTTGCTGCAGCATAATCAGCGCTACGAGAGCGATGGCTACAATAAGGAAAACAACTAAAAGAGCTTCGTACATAATCAACCTGTTCCTTGCGGATTTGCCGCATACCAATGCTTCGACCAATTAGCAGGATTTCTGTTTCCCACTGAAGCGGGTGTGAATACTAACCAAAGCGAATCACCTTCGCAAGGGCATTTTCGACGCATTGTATCAACTGCGGAAAAAAACAGCAAAAAGCCATTAATTGCTTAAAACAAAGGCGGCAAACGCCGCCTTTTTATACATTTAGCGTGCACGATTATGCAGCTTTCACGGCATCCGCAATACGGTGAGCAAACTCGGTTACCTGCGCTTCGTCTTCGCCTTCTACCATCACGCGAATCAAAGGTTCAGTTCCGGACTTACGCAACAGCACGCGTCCACGGCTGCCCAGGGCCGCTTCAACGTCAGCCATCACCGCTTTCACGTTCTCATTTTCCAGCGGGTCGCCTTTGCCGGCAGTGAAACGGACGTTGACCAGGATCTGAGGGAACATTTTCATGCCGCTGCAGAGGTCGTGCAGGCTCATATGGTTGCGCGCCATCGCGGCAACCACCTGCAGCGCGGCCACAATACCGTCACCGGTGGTCGTTTTGTCGAGCAGGATCACGTGACCCGAGTTTTCTGCACCGATGCGCCAGCCCTTCTCCTGCAGTTTTTCCAACACATAGCGGTCACCCACTTTCGCGCGGACAAACGGGATACCGAGCTGTTTCAGCGCCAGTTCCAGGCCCATGTTGCTCATCAGCGTCCCCACCGCACCGCCGCGCAGCTGGCCCTGACGCAGGCCTTCGCGTGCAATGATGTAGAGGATCTGATCGCCGTCGACCTTGTTACCGTCGTGGTCAACCATGATCACGCGGTCACCGTCGCCGTCCAGGGCAATACCCAGATCGGCTTTTTCCGCCAGAACGCGCGCCTGCAGGGCACGAACGTCCGTCGCACCAACCTGCTCGTTGATGTTCAGACCATCCGGCTCGCAGCCGATGGCGATCACTTTCGCACCCAGCTCGCGGAAGACGTTTGGCGCAATGTGGTAGGTCGCACCGTTGGCACAGTCCACCACAATTTTAAGGTGGGCCAGGCTCAGCTCATTCGGGAAGGTTCCTTTACAGAATTCGATATAACGACCCGCCGCATCAACGATACGGTTCGCTTTACCCAGCTCTGCGGAATCCACACAGGTGATCTCTTTTTCCATCTCGGCTTCAATGGCTTCTTCCACGTCATCCGGCAGCTTGGTGCCATCAATGGAGAAGAATTTAATGCCGTTGTCATAGAACGGGTTGTGAGAAGCCGAGATGACAATTCCCGCTTCCGCACGGAAGGTACGCGTCAGATACGCAACGGCCGGCGTTGGCATTGGGCCCGTAAAGGAGGCGGACAGCCCAGCCGCCGCGAGGCCTGCTTCGAGCGCGGACTCCAGCATATACCCCGAAATACGGGTGTCTTTACCGATAATGATCTTACGTGAGCCATGACGCGCCAGCACTTTACCAGCAGCCCAGCCGAGCTTCAGGACAAAATCAGGGGTGATGGGCGCATCACCTACGCGCCCACGGATACCATCGGTACCAAAATATTTACGATTACTCATAGCGTTTGTTTTCCTTCGCTGCCAGTGTGGCTTCCACCACACGCATGGCTTCTACTGTTTCTTTGACATCATGGACACGGATAATGTGCGCACCCTGCATCGCTGCAATCACCGCACAGGCAAGGCTGCCGCTCAGGCGTTCGCTCGGTCCCACGTTCAGCAACTGCCCAATCATCGACTTTCTCGACATCCCCACCAGCAGCGGCAGACCAAAGTGATGGAATTCCGATAAGCGCGCAAGCAACGCATAATTGTGTGAGAGATTTTTACCGAAACCGAACCCCGGGTCGAGCAGCAATTTCTCTTTTGGGATACCTGCACGCTCACAGCGTGCGATATGCTCAATAAAGAAGCGATTTACGTCGGCAAAGACATCATCATACTTCGGTGCTTCCTGCATGGTTTTCGGCTGCCCCTGCATGTGCATCAGGCAAACCGGCAGCCCGGTTTCTGCAGCCGCCTCAATCGCTCCCGGCTCTGTGAGCGAACGAATATCATTAATAATGTGAGCGCCCACTCTCGCTACTTCACGAATCACTTCCGGTTTTGAGGTATCAACGGAAATCCAGACTTCAAACCGCTGTGCAATCGCTTCAACTACCGGCACCACGCGCGCCAGCTCTTCTTCCACAGAGACGTCTGCCGCACCAGGACGCGTCGATTCGCCGCCAACGTCAATGATGGTGGCACCCGCATTAATCATTAAATTTGCGTGCTTAACCGCCTCGATAAGCGTGTTATGCGTGCCGCCGTCAGAGAAGGAGTCAGGGGTAACATTCAGGATCCCCATCACATGGGGATGGGAAAGATCTAGATGCGAGTCCTGAGCGAATAATTTCATGGAGAAATCCCTGATATCTATATGGTTAAACAGAAATGAAAAACCCCGGAGCAAGCTCCAGGGTTTGAGGTACGTACAAATGCTTCAACAGCAGTGACTTACTTATCGCCCAACTGTTCTGACATGGTGTTGCCCGGGTTTGGCGTACGCGGTTCATCAACCGGACGCGGCGCACGCGGGGTGCCATTGTTGTCAGAATTATTGGAAGCGCCTGGGTCTTCCCAGCCCGCTGGCGGACGCACTTCGCGGCGCGCCATCAGGTCGTCAATCTGCGGTGCATCGATGGTCTCATATTTCATGAGCGCATCTTTCATCGAGTGCAGGATGTCCATATTGTCGTTCAGGATCTGGCGAGCACGTGCATAGTTACGCTCAATCAGAGATTTAACTTCCTGGTCGATGATACGTGCCGTCTCATCGGACATATGTTTCGCTTTCGCCACGGAGCGGCCCAGGAAGACTTCACCCTCTTCCTCTGCATACAGCAGCGGACCGAGTTTGTCGGAGAAGCCCCACTGCGTCACCATGTTACGCGCCAGGTTTGTCGCGACCTTAATGTCGTTAGACGCACCGGTTGAAACATGTTCCGCACCGTAGATAATCTCTTCGGCCAGACGACCGCCGTAGAGGGTAGAGATCTGACTTTCCAGCTTCTGACGGCTGGCGCTAATCGCGTCGCCTTCAGGCAGGAAGAAGGTCACACCCAGCGCGCGACCGCGCGGAATAATCGTCACTTTATGCACCGGATCGTGCTCCGGCACCAGTCGACCAATAATCGCGTGACCGGCTTCGTGGTACGCCGTGGACTCTTTCTGCGCTTCCGTCATCACCATGGAGCGGCGTTCCGCACCCATCATGATCTTGTCTTTCGCCTTCTCGAACTCCACCATTGATACGACGCGCTTGTTACCGCGAGCGGCAAACAGTGCAGCTTCGTTGACCAGGTTAGCCAGATCGGCACCGGAGAAGCCCGGAGTACCGCGCGCAATGATTGCCGCGTCAATATCTGGTGCCAGCGGCACGCGACGCATGTGAACTTTCAGAATCTGTTCACGACCACGAACATCCGGCAGACCGACAACAACCTGACGGTCAAAGCGGCCTGGACGCAGCAGCGCGGGGTCAAGTACGTCCGGACGGTTAGTCGCCGCGATAACGATGATACCCTCGTTACCTTCGAAGCCGTCCATCTCAACCAGCATCTGGTTAAGGGTCTGTTCACGTTCATCGTGACCACCGCCCAGACCTGCGCCACGCTGGCGGCCTACGGCGTCGATTTCATCGATGAAGATAATGCACGGTGCTGCCTTCTTGGCCTGCTCGAACATGTCACGCACACGAGATGCACCGACACCCACGAACATTTCAACGAAGTCAGAACCTGAAATAGTAAAGAACGGCACCTTCGCTTCACCCGCGATGGCTTTCGCCAGCAGGGTTTTACCGGTACCCGGAGGGCCAACCATCAGCACGCCTTTCGGGATCTTACCGCCCAGCTTCTGGAAACGGCTCGGCTCGCGCAGGTATTCAACCAGTTCACCCACCTCTTCTTTCGCTTCGTCACAACCGGCGACGTCCGCGAACGTGGTCTTGATCTGGTCTTCCGTCAGCATACGCGCCTTGCTCTTACCGAACGACATGGCACCTTTGCCACCGCCGCCCTGCATCTGACGCATAAAGAAGATCCAGACGCCGATAAGAAGCAGCATCGGGAACCAGGAAATGAAGATAGAAGCCAGCAGGCTTGGTTCTTCTGGCGGCTCACCAACCACCTTGACGTTTTTGGTCAGAAGGTTATCAAGCAGCTTAGGATCGTTCACCGGGATGTAAGTCGTGTAACGGTTACTATCTTTCTTGGTAACGTTGATCTCACGTCCGTTGATACGCGCTTCGCGAACCTGGTCCTGATTGACCTCCTGCAGGAAGGTAGAATAATCCACCTTGCGGCCATTCGACTCGCTGGGCCCAAAGCTCTGGAATACTGACATCAGCACAACGGCAATGACCAGCCAGAGTATTAGGTTTTTCGCCATGTCACTCAAGGGATTAACCTCATATTACAACTGTGTTAAAAACAGCGTCAGGATACTCTATATCCAGTTTCATTCAAACTTTCGTCTGAAATCTCCCGGTTATCATTTTCGCCCGGTCGCTACAATATACACTTCACGGGAACGGGCCCGGGAAGAGTCCGGCTTACGAACTTTGACCTTCGCAAACAGGGAGCGAATTTCCTTAAGATACTCCTCGAAACCTTCGCCCTGAAACACCTTCACAACAAAACTACCACCAGGCGCTAGTACATCACGACACATTTCTAACGCTAGCTCCACCAGATACATGGCGCGGGGAATATCCACCGCCGGTGTTCCGCACATATTTGGTGCCATATCTGACATGACAACCTGGACCTTACTGTCACCTACACGATCAAGTAACGCTTTCAGCACTAATTCATCACGAAAGTCGCCCTGAAGGAAGTCGACACCGACGATGGGATCCATTGGTAAAAGATCGCACGCGATGATTCGGCCCGTTCCGCCGATCTGCGTTACCGCATACTGGGACCATCCGCCAGGTGCCGCACCGAGGTCAACAACCGTCATCCCCGGCTTAAAAAGTTTGTCACTTTGCTGTATTTCATCAAGTTTAAACCAGGCACGGGAACGTAACCCCTTTTTCTGTGCCTGTTGAACATATTTATCGCTAAAGTGTTCCTGAAGCCAGCGGCTGGAGCTGGCAGAACGCTTTTTACCTGTCATTTAACATTTCCGTCCTGGTTCATCGTTACTTGCCTGTGACGTAAATTTCTACGCAGCTATTTGGCGATATAAGGGAGATGGCGGTAGAATGAACCGTTTTCAATCCCAAAGTAAGCAAAAATATACGATGAATCTGAGTACTAAACAAAAACAGCACCTTAAGGGTCTGGCACATCCGCTCAAGCCTGTAGTGATGCTTGGCAACAATGGTTTGACCGAAGGGGTGCTTGCCGAGATTGAACAAGCGCTGGAACACCACGAGCTGATCAAGGTGAAAATCGCCTCTGAAGACAGAGACACTAAAAACCTGATCGTGGAAGCCATCGTGCGCGAAACCGGCGCCTGTAATGTACAGGTCATCGGTAAAACGCTGGTGCTCTACCGCCCATCTAAAGAGCGTAAAATCTCGCTGCCACGCTAAGGATATCCTGAATCAAACACATTTTCTGTGTGAAACGAGGGATTTCTGTCAGCAGGCGAGCAAAATGCCATGCTCCTTGAGTTGATAAAAGGCCGCTATGCGGCCTTTTTCTTTTCTTTACAATGTATCAACATCTTAGTAGAGAAGCGAATTACAGGTATTCAACCTTAATAATTTCGTATTCCACTTCACCGCCAGGGGTGCGGATGGTGACCACATCGTCCTGCTCTTTGCCAATCAGGCCGCGAGCAATCGGCGAGTTCACTGAAATCAGGTTCTGTTTGAAGTCTGCTTCATCATCGCCCACGATGCGATAGGTCTGCTCTTCGTCGTTGTCCAGGTTGAGCACGGTAACGGTAGAGCCAAAGATCACACGCCCATTGTTCGGCATTTTGGTGATATCGATAACCTGTGCGTTAGACAGTTTGGCTTCGATATCTTTAATGCGCCCTTCACAGAAACCCTGCTGTTCACGCGCGGCGTGGTATTCAGCGTTCTCTTTCAGGTCGCCATGCTCGCGCGCATCCGCGATAGCGGCGATGATTTCAGGGCGACGCACGGATTTCAGGAAATCCAGCTCTTCGCGCAGTTTTTCGGCACCACGTAAGGTCATCGGAATAGCTTGCATTTGTTATACCTCTTAAACATTCCTGTTGGGAGCAGTGTTCCCTGCTCCTGCCCCCCGAAGCGGGCAAGAAGCAAAAAGAAAACCGACCCGGGAGCAACGCCCCAGGTCAGCAGCAATTTTTCAATTTGATATGCATTTTACCGCGAAGTTCACTATGGGTCATCGTTTACTTTGCAGTGCCATGCACCGTAGTATGACGGTTTGTTTTCGGGTTGTTAGCGCGAGATTATGCGATTTTCCAGATTTATCATCGGATTGACTACCAGTTTAACGTTCGCCGCCCAGGCCGCGAACGTTGATGAGTACATTAATCAGCTCCCCGCAGGCGCGAACCTCGCCCTGGTGGTGCAGAAGGTTGGCGCGCCGGCTCCGGAGATTGACTATCACAGTCAACAGATGGCGCTGCCTGCCAGTACCCAAAAGGTGATCACTGCCCTCGCCGCCCTGCTCCAGCTCGGGCCCGACTTCCGCTTTACGACCACGCTCGAAACCAAAGGTAACGTCGAGGCTGGCGAACTGAAAGGCGATCTTATCGCCCGTTTTGGCGGCGATCCGACCTTTAAGCGCCAGGATATCCGCAACATGGTTGCGGTGCTGAAAAAATCTGGCGTACAGAAAATCGATGGTAACGTGCTGATCGATACCTCCATTTTTGCCAGCCACGATAAAGCGCCCGGCTGGCCGTGGAACGACATGACCCAGTGCTTTAGCGCCCCGCCCGCCGCCGCGATTGTTGACCGTAACTGCTTCTCGGTTTCGCTTTACAGCGCGCCAAAGCCCGATGATTTAGCGTTTATCCGCATCGCGTCCTACTATCCGGTGACCATGTTTAGCCAGGTTCGCACGCTGGCGAAAGGATCCCCGGATGCGCAGTACTGTGAGCTGGACGTTGTGCCAGGCGATCTTAACCGCTTCACGCTTACCGGCTGCCTGACGCAGCGCGCCGATCCCCTGCCGCTGGCCTTTGCAATACAGGATGGTGCAAGCTATGCGGGCGCCATTCTGAAGGATGAACTGAAACAAGCGGGCATCACCTACACCGGCACGCTGCTTCGTCAGACGCAGGTCAACCAGCCCGGTACGGTCATCGCCAGCAAACAGTCTCCTCCGCTGCACGACCTGCTGCGAATCATGCTGAAAAAGTCAGACAACATGATTGCCGACACGGTGTTCCGCATGATTGGTCACGCCCGTTTCGGCGTGCCGGGCACCTGGCGCGCGGGGTCAGACGCGGTTCGTCAGATCCTCCGCCAGCAGGCGGGGATCGATCTGGGGAATACCATCGCCGTCGATGGCTCCGGCCTGTCGCGCCATAACTTGATCTCTCCGGCCACGATGATGCAGGTACTTCAGTACATTGCACAGCATGACACTGAGCTAAACTTTATTTCGATGCTGCCGCTGGCCGGGCATGACGGCACACTGCAGTACCGCGCCGGGCTTCACGCTGCCGGCGTGGACGGCAAAGTATCCGCTAAAACAGGCTCACTGCAGGGGGTCTATAACCTTGCAGGCTTCATCACCACCGCCAGCGGACAGCGCATGGCATTCGTGCAGTATCTTTCCGGCTATGCCGTCGAACCGACCGACCAGCGCAATCGTCGTATTCCGCTTGTTCGCTTCGAAAGCAGGCTTTATAAGGACATCTACCAGAATAACTAGCGATGAAACTACTTATAGTTGAAGACGATCTGTTATTGCAGGAAGGGCTGGCGCTGGGGCTGGCGAACGAAGGGTACGCCCTCGACTGTGCCGGCACCGCAGCAGAGGCGGACGCCCTGATTCAGAGCGGCGAATACAGTCTGGTGATCCTCGATTTGGGCTTGCCGGATAAAGACGGAGCCACGCTGCTCAGCCAGTGGCGACGCCGCGGTATCGCCAATCCGGTCTTGATCCTGACGGCGCGCGATGCCATTGAAGATCGTATCACCGGCCTCGACGCAGGCGCAGATGATTACCTGGTGAAGCCTTTTGCGCTCGCGGAGCTGCAGGCTCGGGTGCGAGCGTTAATTCGCCGCTATCAGGGGCATAGTGATAACTTACTGACCGACGGCGATATTACCCTGAATCTGCAAACCCAGCAGGTCTTGCGTCAGGATCAGGCCGTAGAGGTGACGCCAAAAGAGTTCGCCTTGCTTACGCGTCTGATCATGCGCAGCGGACAAACGGTGCATAGAGAGACGCTCCAGCAGGATATCTACTCCTGGCAGGACGATCCCGGCTCAAATACCCTTGAGGTCCATATCCACAACCTGCGGCGTAAGCTCGGCAAGGACAGGATCAAAACCGTTCGCGGCGTCGGCTATCGTCTGGAGAGCCAGAAATGAACAGCATGCGTCGGCGTCTGATGGTGCTGCTGGCGGTCATTCTGTTATTTTTCCAGCTGATAAGCGTCATCTGGCTATGGCATGAAAGCCGCGAGCAGATTAGTTTTCTGGTCAGTGAAACGCTGTCGGCGAAAGCCCGCAATAACCATGTTGAGAAAGAGATCCGCGAGGCAATCGCCTCTCTTCTGGTCCCTTCTCTGGTGATGGTCGGCTTCACCCTGCTCTTCTCCTTCTGGGCGGTCACCTGGATAACCCGGCCGCTGAATAAACTCCGCGACAGCCTCGCTAACCGTTCGGCCGATAACTTAACGCCGCTGCCGATGTATTCCGACATGGAGGAAATCGGCGCGGTGACGACCTCCCTGAACCAGCTTCTCGCCCGGCTGGACAATACCATTCAACAGGAGCGTCTCTTCACCGCAGACGCCGCGCACGAGCTCCGAACGCCTCTTGCCGGTATCCGGCTCCATCTTGAGCTGATGGCGCAGTCGGGCGCGCCACAGGCCGCAACGCTGATTAGCCGTATCGATCAGCTCATGCATACCGTTGAGCAACTGCTGATGCTGGCCCGTGCGGGGCAGGCAATGGCCAGCGGCCACTACGAAACCGTTAACTGGACGGAAAATATCATTGAACCGCTCGGCCTGGGGCATGAAGCCAAAGAGCATACGGTGATTTGGCCCGCTAAAAGCGCCCTCACGGTTCAGGGAGACGCCGTGCTCCTGCGCCTGATGCTGCGCAATCTGCTGGAGAATGCCGGACGCTACAGTCCGGCAGGGACAACAATTACGGTGACATTAACCGAGGTCGACGGGGGAACGCAGATTAGCGTTATCGATCAGGGGCCGGGGATTGATGAAGCGCACAGACAGTCAATTACCGAGCCGTTCCGCCGTCTTGACCAGCGCTACGGCGGCAGCGGTCTGGGCCTGAGCATCGTGCAGCGCATCGTGCAGCTTCACCGCGGCAGGCTGACGCTTGAGAATGGCGCTGAAGGCGGTTTAATCGCCAGCTGCTGGCTTCCCGCAACGCTGGAATAAAAAAGCCCCCATGATGGGGGCCTGGACAGCTGTTAGTGCTTGTAGATGAACTCGACGCCTTCTTCGTCGTCTTCATCCCAGTCATCGTCCCAGTCTTCATCGTCTTCTTCCGCTTCCAGCTCTTCGAGCTGCTGGCGGTGGTAGTCATCCCACATGAATTCGACTTTTTCAGGCTGTTTAGCTTCTTCCGCCTGAACGATTGGGTTCTCGATGATGAAGGTCATCACATCCCAGCAGAGATCTTTCACGCCAACCTGGCTTGCCGCAGAGATCAGGTAGTACTTATCTTCCCAACCCATCGCTTCAGCAATCGCTTTCGCTTTGGCTTCCGCTTCGGCTTTGTCCATCAGGTCGATCTTGTTGAAGACCAGCCAGCGTGGTTTATTCGCCAGTTTTTCGCTGTATTTTTCCAGCTCACCGACGATGATGCGCGCGTTTTCAACCGGATCGGAACCGTCGATAGGATCGATATCGATGAGGTGCAGCAGCACGCGGCAACGCTCAAGGTGTTTCAGGAAGCGAATACCCAGACCCGCGCCTTCCGCAGCGCCTTCAATCAGGCCCGGAATATCGGCGACCACAAAGCTCTTCTCGTTATCCATACGGACAACGCCCAGGCTTGGTACCAGCGTGGTAAACGGATAGTCCGCCACTTTTGGTTTCGCCGCAGAGACGGCGCGAATGAACGTCGATTTACCGGCGTTTGGCATACCCAGCATGCCCACGTCAGCCAGAAGCATCAGCTCCAGCTGCAGGTCGCGCTTATCGCCCGGCGTACCCATCGTTTTCTGACGCGGGGTACGGTTAACGGAAGATTTGAAACGGCTGTTACCCAGACCGTGCCAGCCGCCTTTCGCCACCATCAGGCGCTGACCGTGCTTGGTCATGTCACCCATGGTTTCACCGGTGCCCTGGTCAATCACGCGCGTACCGACCGGAACCTTAATGGTGACGTCTTTACCGCGTTTACCGGTACAGTCACGGCTCTGGCCGTTCTGGCCACGTTCAGCGCGGAAAGATTTTTCGAAACGGTAGTCGATCAGCGTGTTGAGGTTCTCATCCGCCTCCAGCCACACGTCACCACCATCCCCGCCGTCGCCGCCATCAGGGCCGCCACGAGGGATATACTTTTCACGGCGGAAGCTCACGCAACCATTGCCGCCATCACCAGCCACGACCAGGATCGTCGCTTCATCAACAAACTTCATTTTACTCTCCGTAACTCATTCGCCTGAGCGGGGGACTACTACAACCGCTTCATTTTTGCGCCAACGTCCCCAAAGACGATGACCAATGGCGGAATACATCGCGCCCGCAACCACGACAAACGCACCGAGATAGCCCAACAGGTTGAGCATCGGTCTGACGAAGACATCGGGCCAGGCCATTGATAACAAATCTGAAAATAACAGCGTAAACAGCGGGGTAAGCGTGATTAACGCGCTCACCTGAGCTGCCTGCCAGCGCGCCATCGCCTCGGCCAGCGCGCCATAGCCAACCAGCGTGTTGAGCCCACAAAAAATGAGGCACGCCAGCTGCCAGTCGCTAAGCTGGGCAATCACACCCGGCTTCGCTAACGGCAGCAACGCTATTGTACACAAAGTGTACAGCAAAAAGAGGATCTGCTGTGAGGCAAGTCGGCGCAATAACACCTTTTGTGCGACGCCATAGCTCACCCAGACCGTTGCTGCCCCCACACCAAAAATTACACCCCATGTGTAATCCGTCAGGCGGGTAAAAATTTCTATCAGACTGGTGTTGAAGAACATCACCAGACCGCACAACAGCATGCTCGCCCCGATAATCTGGGTACCGCGCATCTTCTCCTTGAGGATAAAGACGCTGGCAACCATCATGCCCACCGGTGAAAGCTGACCTATCACCTGCGACGCCGTGGGGCTGAGATATTGCAGGGAAGAGCTGAACAGGATGAAGTTACCGAACAGACCGCCCGTCGCGATAGCCAGCAACACCAGCCAGCGCGGTTTACGGAAGAGCCGCAGGGGAGGAAGCTTACCTTTGACGGCCAGAATGGCCCCGAGGCCGATGCTTGCCATCAGAAAGCGATAAAAGACCACCGTAGGCGGCTCCATCACTTCCAGTACCTGCTTCATTGCAATTGGCAGCGCACCCCAGCACATTGCCGTAGTGAGCGCCAAAAGAATTCCTATGCCGGCCTGCTGCTTCATGCCCGTTTTCCCTACAGAAAAAATTACCGGGTTTCCAATGTAAAAAGCCCCGCAACAGGTTGCGGGGCTTTAATCCGTTACCGGACCGAGAAAACCTTACTCAGCAACGATGCTGATGTATTTACGGTTGTTCGGGCCTTTAACTTCAAATTTCACTTTACCGTCTGCTTTAGCAAACAGAGTGTGGTCACGACCGCAACCTACGTTGTTGCCAGCGTGGAATTTGGTACCACGTTGACGAACGATGATGCTACCCGCCAGAACGGATTCGCCACCGAAACGCTTAACGCCCAGGCGTTTAGCTTCTGAATCGCGACCGTTACGTGTGGAGCCGCCAGCCTTTTTATGTGCCATTTAAATCTCTCCTCAGGTCTTAGGCGCTGATGCCAGTAATTTTCACATCAGTGAACCACTGACGGTGGCCCTGCTGCTTACGGTAGTGCTTACGACGACGAAACTTAACGATTTTAACTTTCTCGCCACGACCGTGTGCAACAACTTCAGCTTTGATAACGCCGCCATCAACGAAAGGAACGCCGATTTTGACTTCTTCACCGTTTGCGATCATCAGAACTTCTGCGAACTCAACAGATTCGCCAGTTGCGATGTCCAGCTTTTCCAGGCGAACGGTCTGACCTTCGCTTACTCGGTGTTGTTTACCACCACTTTGGAAAACCGCGTACATATAAACTCCGCTTCCGCGCACGTCCTCGTATGAATCAGAGTGCGCTATAAATATTCACAATAGGGCGCGAATATTACGCAAAACGCGAGCCTTTGACAAGTGCTACCGTCAATACATGAAGAAAAAAAACACAACACGTACGGTAACGTTTATCTGAGCCGTTTTTTCAGTACAATCAGCGCTACTATTGATAAACCGAAACCCTTCGTTACCCCATTGAAGATGGGAACAACAGGATAAAAAGCCCGGCTTTTGCGATGAATCTAGAAAAAATCAACGAGTTAACCGCGCAAGATATGGCGGGTGTGAATGCAGCAATCCTGGAGCAACTCAACTCTGACGTTCAGCTGATTAATCAGTTGGGCTATTACATTGTCAGCGGCGGTGGTAAACGCATTCGTCCGATGATCGCCATACTGGCTGCCAGAGCCGTTGGTTATCAGGGAAATGCCCACATCACGATTGCAGCGCTCATCGAATTTATTCACACGGCAACGCTTCTGCATGACGATGTGGTGGATGAATCGGATATGCGTCGTGGCAAAGCCACGGCAAACGCCGCGTTCGGCAACGCAGCCAGCGTCCTGGTGGGGGATTTTATCTATACCCGCGCCTTCCAGATGATGACCAGCCTGGGTTCTCTGAAAGTGCTGGAAGTGATGTCCGAAGCCGTAAACGTGATTGCTGAAGGCGAAGTGCTGCAGCTGATGAACGTCAACGACCCAGACATTACCGAAGAAAACTACATGCGCGTTATTTACAGCAAAACCGCGCGCCTGTTTGAAGCGGCGGCCCAGTGTTCCGGCATTCTGGCTGACTGTACCGAAGCACAGGAAAAAGGCCTGCAGGACTATGGCCGCTATCTGGGTACGGCCTTCCAGCTGATTGATGATTTGCTGGACTACAGTGCCGACGGCGAGACGCTCGGCAAAAACGTCGGCGACGACCTCAACGAAGGCAAGCCGACCCTGCCGCTGCTCCATGCGATGCGCAACGGAACGGCGGAACAGGCGAAAATGATCCGTGAAGCGATCGAGCAGGGAAATGGCCGCCATCTCCTGGAACCTGTACTGGAAACCATGGCTATCTGCGGATCGCTGGAGTGGACGCGTCAGCGTGCTGAAGAAGAAGCCGATAAAGCCATCGAAGCTCTCCAGGTTATTCCCGACAGCCCGTGGCGCGACGCACTGATTGGTCTTGCCCACATCGCCGTTCAGCGCGACCGTTAATCCCTCCTTGCTTCTCCCCGCAACCACGCCGGGGAGAAGCGAGTACACTCCAGTAAATTCCGCATTCATGTAAATTCATCGGTTTAGAGACCGCATGAATAAAGCCGTGTCTTATTCTGAATATCCCGTCAAGTAACGCGAACTTTTTAGAACAAAAGTTTGAAATGGGTATAGTAAACCCCGTCGTTTCAGAAGAAACGGCGTAGGTGAATCCGAACTTAAGGACAGCGTTATGGATACGAAGTTTATCGACTGGCACACGGCTGATATTATTGCCGCACTGCGCAAAAGAGGCACGTCACTGGCAGCAGAGTCCCGCCGCCATGGACTGAGTTCTTCAACTCTGGCAAATGCCCTTACCCGCCCCTGGCCCAAGGGAGAATTAATTATCGCGACGGCGCTGGATACGCATCCGTGGATAATTTGGCCTTCGCGCTACCACGATCCCATTACCCATGAATTTATCGACAGATCGCGCATGATTCGTCAGAGAAAAGTAAAAAAAGAACCGCAGGAATAACGCATTTTTGACAGGAACAGCAACCCCCCGGTCATCTCTGGCAGGGGGCTGCCGGAACGATTACTCGCCCTTCACACGCTCGATGTTGGCACCCAGCGCGCGCAGTTTATCTTCGATACGCTCATAACCGCGATCGATGTGATAGATACGATCCACGATCGTTGTGCCTTCCGCGATACAACCCGCCAGCACCAGGCTTGCAGACGCACGCAGATCGGTTGCCATCACCTGAGCACCTGACAGTTTCTCCACGCCATGGCAAATCACGGTATTACTTTCGATCTCAGCATGCGCGCCCATACGGATCAGCTCCGGTACGTGCATAAAGCGGTTTTCGAAAATGGTTTCTGTGATGAAGCCGGTACCTTCGGCGACCAGGTTCAGCAAGGTGAACTGCGCCTGCATATCGGTCGGGAACGCCGGATGCGGCGCCGTACGGACATTGACCGCTTTTGGACGCTGGCCGTGCATATCAAGGCTGATCCAGTCTTCACCGATTTCGATATCTGCACCCGCATCACGCAGCTTCGCCAGCACCGCATCCAGCGTATCTGGCTGTGCGTTACGACAAACAATCTTGCCGCCAGAGATCGCCGCGGCAACCAGGAAGGTACCGGTTTCGATACGGTCCGGCAGCACGCGGTAAACACCACCGCCCAGGCGCTCAACGCCCTCGATAGTGATACGGTCGGTACCCTGACCGGTGATCTTCGCACCCAGCGCCACGAGGAAGTTGGCGGTATCCACAATTTCCGGTTCGCGCGCGGCGTTTTCGATGATAGTGGTGCCTTCTGCCAGCGTCGCCGCAGACATAATGGTCACCGTTGCGCCCACGCTCACTTTGTCCATGACAATGTGCGCGCCTTTCAGACGGCCATTAACGGACGCTTTAACGTAACCTTCTTCCAGCTTGATCTCTGCGCCCAGTTTCTCCAGACCAAAGATGTGCAGGTCAACCGGACGCGCACCGATGGCGCAGCCGCCCGGCAGAGAGACCTGCCCCTGACCAAAACGCGCCACCAGCGGCCCAAGCGCCCAGATGGATGCACGCATGGTTTTCACCAGATCGTAAGGGGCAGAGAAGTTGTTCACCTTGCTGGCGTCGATCCAGACGGAACCGTTACGCTCAACTTTCGTGCCCAGCTGGGTGAGCAGCTTCATGGTGGTGTCGATATCTTTCAGCTTCGGTACGTTCTGAATTTCTACCGGCTCTTCCGCGAGCAGCGCAGCGAAGAGGATTGGCAGCGCGGCGTTTTTCGCGCCAGAAATTGTGACTTCGCCCTGGAGACGCGTTGGCCCCTGTACACGAAATTTATCCATTGTGTGCTCTCTTATAAATTCAACCGTGCTGCGGGCCTGTCGCCCTCAGCTCAAAAACCGTTTAGTTTGCGATCGCGTGCCCACTCTTGCGGGGTGAACGCTTTAATCGACAGGGCGTGGATGCGGTTATCCGCAATATATTCCATCAGCGGCGCGTACACAGCCTGCTGCTTCTTCACACGGCTCATACCGTCGAACATCTCACCCACAGCAATAACCTGGAAGTGACTGCCATCGCCAGTGACGTGGGCTTCCTGAAGGGAGAGTGCGTTCATCAGCACTGTCTGGATTTCATGATTTTCCATGGGCTCTTAATCATCTGATAGTGAAAACAAGCCAAACATCTTAGAGCAAAGTGGCGCGGTCATAAACAAGCAAAAAGCCCCGACGATGAAACTGTCAGGGCTTTAGGAAGTAACGCACTGAAAATATTAACGAGGCAGGACGTCCTGAGGCAGATTGTAGAGCTGCGCAAGGGTGACGACATTATCGCTCGCGCCGTGAAGCGTGACGCGAGCCCCCTGCTTTTTCCCTACCGCAACCAGATGGGCAAGCAGCGCCACACCCGCCGTATCCACCCGCGAGACGTCGGTTAAATCAATAATCGTCACGCCCTGCATCGCTTCATGGCGTTTGTCCCACAGTGGGTTCAGCAGATCCTGATCCAGCTCACCGGACAGCTTTAACGTCTCGCCTTCACGCGACCAGCTGAGTTGCTGTGACATTACTTCTTCTCGTCCAGGGTAATTTTCTGACGAGCAATGGACTGCAGCTGCGCGGTCAGGCCATCAATGCCTTTGGTACGCAGCAGGTCGCTCCATTCGTTCTGTTTAGTGGTGATCATGCTTACCCCTTCGGCAATCATGTCATACGCCTGCCAGTGACCGGTCTGGCTGTTTTTACGCCACTGGAAATCCAGACGCACCGGCGGACGACCGTTTGGATCGCTGATTGTCACGCGGATAGGGATGATAGTCGCATCGCCCAGCGGCTGCTCAGGCGCAATCTGATAGGTCTGACCGTGGTACATCGCCAGCGCCTGACCATACGCCTGCTTCAGGTATTCACGGAACGCGGCAAAGTACGCATCACGCTGCGCAGGGGTGGCGTCTTTGTAATAGCGGCCCAGCACCAGCGCACCCGCGTACTTAATCTGCACATACGGCAGCAGCTCCTGGTCAACGACGTCACGCAGATAATCAGGATTAGCACGAATTTTAGGCTGTTCGTTTTTAAGACGATCGAAGGTCTTCTTCGCCGCTTCGTCCATCAGTTTGTACGGGTTACTCTGATCCGCAGCATGAGCCGCGGTGAGAGGAGCGATAACCAGCATGGCAACCATTAACAGTCGTTTAAACATGAATGACTTCTCCTGATATTAATTCGCCGCACCTGGGGTCGGTGCCGCATTGGTATGGTCTTCACTCTGCGCAGGGGCATTGTCAGACTTTTTATCATCCCCTTTACTGTTGTAAAGGAACTGACCAATCATATCTTCCAGCACCATGGCGGACTTGGTGTCCTGGATAACGCTACCGTCTTTAAGGATAGTCGTTCCCAGCTCGGGGTCTTCAAAGCCGACGTTAAGCGCCAGATATTGTTCGCCCAGCAGCCCGGAAGTACGGATAGAAAGAGAGCTGGTGTCCGGAATGTGGTTATAACGCTCTTCGATATCCATCGCGACGCGCGGCAGATAGGTTTTCTCATCAAGCGTAATGTCAGTTACGCGTCCGATCACCACGCCGCCGATGCGGACCGGTGAACGCGCCTTCAGCCCGCCGATGTTATCGAAGGTGGCATAGATGCGATACGTCGGTTCGGTGCGCACTGAGGTGATATCCGCCGCTCTCAGGCAGATAAACAGCGCGGCCAGCAGCGCCAGCAGCAGGAATACACCGACCCAAATTTCATTTTTTCTCGTTTGCATGAACTCAATTCCCAAACATCAGTGCGGTGAGCACAAAATCCAGGCCCAGTACGGCCAGCGACGAATGTACGACTGTACGTGTAGTTGCGCGGCTAATGCCCGCCGACGTTGGGATTGCATCGTAACCGTTGAACAATGCAATCCAGGTGACCGTAATGGCAAAGACTACGCTTTTAATCAGGCAGTTAACCAGATCCATTCGCAGGTCAATGGCGTCCTGCATCGCGGACCAGAAGAAACCGGCATCAATGCCTTTCCAGTGCACGCCAACCAGCGAACCGCCCCAGATACCCACCGCGACGAACAGAATCGTTAACAGCGGTAAAGAGATGACCCCCGCCCAGAAACGCGGCGAGATGACGCGACGCAGCGGATCGACCGCCATCATCTCCATGCTGGAGAGCTGCTCGGTCGCTCGCATCAGGCCAATTTCAGCCGTTAATGCCGACCCCGCACGCCCGGCGAACAGCAGCGCCGCCACAACCGGGCCCAGTTCACGCAGCAGCGAGAGCGCCACCAGCATCCCGAGGCTGGTTTCTGCACTGTAGGTTGTCAGAACCAGATAGCCCTGCAGCCCAAGCACCATACCGATAAACAGACCGGAGACAATGATGATGAGCATCGACAGCACGCCGACATTATAAAGCTGCCGCACCAGCAGCGGCGCGTGCTTGCGGAATTCCGGCTTGCCGACCAGCGCGTTGAATAACATCAATCCGGCGCGCCCGAACGTCCTGATGGTTTTTATGCCACGGTGTCCGAGAGCGGCCAACGCATTTAGCAGCATGAGTGGCTTAACTCCCTATTCCCAGTAAATCGTCACGATAGTCGCCCGCCGGGTAGCGGAACGGCACGGGGCCATCTGCAATACCGTCAAGGAACTGCCGCACGCGCGGATCGCAATTTTCCTGCAGCGCCTGGGCGCTGCCGTGTGCGACGATCT
Source organism: Enterobacter sp. PP-008-ECC_S150 (assembly GCF_045257065.1). Taxonomy (NCBI): domain Bacteria; kingdom Pseudomonadati; phylum Pseudomonadota; class Gammaproteobacteria; order Enterobacterales; family Enterobacteriaceae; genus Enterobacter; species Enterobacter sp. PP-008-ECC_S150. Next base: position 126,100 of record NZ_JBJHHG010000005.1, read on the forward strand.
TTTTGTCCGCCACAATATAGGCGTAATCGGCAATGCTCAATACTTCCGGTACATCGTGAGAGACCACAATGCAGGTGACGCCAAGCGCGCTGTTCAGTTCAGAAATGAGCTTCACCAGCACGCCCATCGTGATGGGATCCTGTCCAACAAACGGTTCGTCGAACATGATGAGATCGGGTTCTAATGCAATCGCGCGTGCCAGCGCGGCGCGACGCGCCATCCCGCCGGACAGTTCGGAAGGCATCAGCTTCGCGGCGCCCCGCAAACCGACGGCTTCGAGCTTCATCATTACCGTGCTTTTCAGCAGTTCAGGCGGCAGGCTGGTATGCTCGCGCAGCGGATAGGCCACGTTATCAAAGACGTTCATGTCGGTGAATAAGGCGCCCGACTGAAAGAGCATGCTCATGCGTTTGCGGACAGTATACAGGCGCGAGCGCGACATCTCCGGGATGTTTTCGCCATCAAAGAGGATTTCACCGCTATCCGGTGGGATCTGCCCACCAATAAGGCGCAGCAGGGTCGTTTTACCGATCCCGGACGGCCCCATGATGGCAGTGATCTTGCCACGCGGTACGGTCAACGAAATATCGTCAAATATCAATCTGTTGGCGCGAGAAAAGCTCACACCGCGAACATCGACTAAATTCGCCATCGTTTGGCTCATTTATGGTTCCTTTATTACCCTGCTCACGTTAAGGCATGCCGACTGAATCAGCCCTCAACTGCGCATTTTTACAGAATAATAGCCGTTGAGGTTAGCGAAAGCTGGCATTTGTTTTACTTTTCCGGCGCATAAAGTCAAAATTAGGAATTCGTTACGCCTCAGACTGTATGCAGTCCAGCCATTCCCGCGCGATGGACCGACGAGTATACCTGAAGAAAGGACTTTTGATGCTTTTAGCAACAGCACTGTTAATAATTGGTTTACTTTTGGTGGTCTACAGTGCTGACCGTTTAGTGTTTGCTGCATCTATCTTCTGTCGTCTGACGGGCGTACCGCCTGTCGTCATCGGGATGACCGTGGTCAGCGTGGGAACGTCACTTCCGGAAATCATCGTCTCCGTTACGGCTTCGCTGCATGGTCAGCTAGACCTCGCGGTAGGCACCGCGATTGGCTCTAATATCGTCAATATACTCTTGATTTTAGGCCTGGCCGCCCTGCTCCATCCATTTCGCGTGCATTCTGATGTTCTGCGCCGTGAATTGCCGCTAATGTTAATTGTAAGCCTGCTGGCAGGCTGCGTATTTTACGATGGGGTACTGAGCTACAGCGACGGCATTTTCCTGCTGGCGCTGGCCGTCATTTGGCTGCTGTATAGTGTTAAAATCGCCCGTCTGGCTGAGAAGCAGGGCCAGGACAGCCTCACGCGCGAGCAGGTTGCCGAACTGCCGCGGGAAGGCACGCTGCCTGTCGCCCTGCTCTGGCTTGGCGTTGCGCTGATCATCATGCCGATGGCCACGCGCATGGTCGTGGATAACGCGACGGTGCTGGCGAACTATTTCGCCATCAGTGAACTGACCATTGGGCTGACGGTGATTGCCATCGGTACAAGCCTGCCGGAACTGGCCACGGCCATTGCCGGAGCGCGTAAAGGTGAGGATGACATTGCCATTGGTAATATCATCGGTTCTAACATTTTTAATATCGCCATTGTGATGGGTCTGCCGGCCCTGATTACGCCAGGGCACTTTAATCCTCTGGCGTTCTCACGCGACTACGGCGTGATGTTATTGGTCAGCGTGATATTTGCCCTGCTCTGCTGGCGGCGGCAACGACAGATCGGCAAAGGCGCAGGCGCGCTGCTGACGGGTGGATTTATCGTATGGATGGCGATGCTGTACTGGCTCTCGCCTCTTCTCTCTGGGTAAACGGAAACGCATTATGTCGCAAATAGAATTGCAGCCGGGTTTTGACTTTCAGAAGGCAGGCAAAGAGGTTCTGGAGATTGAACGTGAAGGTCTGGCGCAGTTAGATCAGTACATTAATCAGGATTTTAGTCTGGCTTGTGAGAAGATGTTCTACTGTGCCGGCAAAGTCGTGGTGATGGGGATGGGCAAGTCCGGCCACATTGGGCGCAAAATGGCGGCCACGTTTGCCAGCACCGGAACCTCCTCCTTCTTTGTCCATCCGGGGGAAGCCGCGCACGGCGACCTGGGTATGGTCACGCCGCAGGATATCGTCATCGCGCTGTCCAACTCCGGTGAGTCCAATGAAATTCTGGCGCTGATCCCGGTGCTGAAGCGACTGCAGGTACCGCTTATTTGCATGACCAGCCGTCCAGAAAGTAGCATGGCGCGTGCAGCCGATATTCACCTGTGCGTGAAAGTGCCCAAGGAGGCCTGTCCGCTCGGCCTGGCACCGACGTCGAGCACCACCGCCGCGCTGGTAATGGGGGATGCGCTTGCCGTCGCGCTGCTGGAAGCCCGCGGTTTTACGCCGGAAGATTTCGCGCTTTCCCACCCGGGCGGTGCGCTGGGGCGCAAGCTGCTGCTGCGGGTAAACGATATTATGCACACCGGGGATGAGATCCCTCACGTCAGTAAAGAGGCCTCCCTGCGTGATGCGCTGCTGGAGATCACCCGCAAGAATTTGGGTATGACGGTGGTGTGCGACGATCTCATGAAAATTCAGGGGATCTTCACCGATGGCGACCTGCGTCGCGTGTTTGACATGGGTGTCGATGTCCGCACGCTCGGCATTGCCGATGTGATGACGCCGGGCGGTATCCGCGTGCGTCCGGGTACGCTGGCAGTGGATGTGCTGAACCTGATGCAGTCCCGCCATATCACCTCCGTTATGGTTGCCGATGGCGACCAGTTGCTGGGTGTGGTACATATGCATGATCTGCTGCGCGCAGGCGTAGTGTAATGAAGGATAAGACAATGAGTAATGCGGGTGCATCCCTTGCAACCTGTTATGGCCCGGTGAGTACCCAAATGATGGCAAAGGCGGAAAACATTCGTCTGCTCATCCTGGATGTGGACGGGGTACTCTCCGACGGCCTGATCTACATGGGCAATAACGGTGAAGAGCTGAAAGCGTTTAACGTTCGCGACGGCTACGGTATCCGCTGTGCGCTCACCTCCGGTATTGAGGTGGCGATCATCACCGGACGAAACGCTAAACTGGTAGAAGATCGCTGTGAAACCTTAGGCATTACCCATCTTTATCAGGGGCAATCCGATAAAATGGCGGCGTTTAGGGATTTACTGGGTAAACTGGCTATCGCACCGGAAAACGTGGCCTACGTCGGGGACGATCTCATTGACTGGCCGGTGATGGCTGAAGTCGGGCTGAGTATCGCCGTTGCGGATGCGCATCCGCTGCTGATCCCGCGCGCGGACTACGTTACCCACATTAACGGTGGCCGCGGTGCCGTCCGTGAAGTCTGCGATCTGCTTCTGCTGGCGCAGGGCAAGCTTGATGAGGCCAAAGGGCAATCGATATGAGTAAAACCAGACGTTGGATTATCATTTTGCTTGCGCTTGTCGCCCTGGTATTGATTGGCGTGAACCTTGCCGATCGCGACGAAACGCAAACGGAAGCGATCAACAATAACGATCCAACCTATAAAAGCGATCACAGCGACACCGTGGTCTATAGCCCGGAAGGCGCTCTGAACTATCGCCTGATTGCTCAGCATGTTGAATATTTTTCAGATGACGGTGTTTCATGGTTTACCCAGCCCGTCATGACCACATTTGATAAAGACAAAGTGCCGACGTGGTCAATTAAGTCAGATCGGGCAAAACTGACAAATGACCGTATGCTTTATCTGTATGGCCACGTTGAAGTCAACGCCCTGACCGCTGACTCGCAACTGCGAAAAATTACGACGGATAATGCTCAGATCAACCTGGTTACCCAAGACGTGACCTCGCAGGATCTGGTCACACTGTATGGCACAACATTTAATTCCAGCGGTTTGAGAATGCGCGGGAACTTACGCAGCAAAAACGCCGAGCTGATTGAAAAGGTTAGAACCTCCTATGAAATTCAAAACAAACAAACTCAGCCTTAAAGTAATTATCGCCAGCGCGATGCTGGCGACCAGTCTCCCCGCGCTTGCTGTAACGGGCGATACCGACCAGCCGATCCATATCGAGTCTGACACTCAGTCTCTCGATATGCAGGGGAACGTTGTTACCTTCACGGGTAACGTCGTCATGACCCAGGGGACGATCAAAATTAACGCCGATAAAGTGGTCGTGACCCGTCCGGGTGGCGAGCAGGGCAAAGAGATCATTGATGGTTACGGCAACCCGGCCACCTTCTACCAGATGCAGGACAACGGCAAGCCGGTGAAAGGCCACGCCTCGCATATGCACTATGAGCTGGCGAAGGACCTGGTCATCCTGACCGGAAATGCGTATCTGGAACAGCTGGACAGCAACATTACCGGCGACCAGATCACCTATCTGGTGAAAGAGCAAAAAATGCAGGCCTCGAGCGAGAAAGGCAAACGCGTTACGACCGTACTGGTTCCGTCGCAGCTGCAGGACAAAGGCAAAGGCCAGGCCCCGGCACAGAAGAAGAGTAACTAATTCGTTATGGCAACATTAACTGCAAAAAATCTCGCGAAGGCCTATAAGGGCCGCCGTGTCGTGGAAGATGTCAGTCTGACCGTCAACTCCGGCGAAATTGTAGGGCTGCTTGGCCCTAACGGTGCGGGTAAAACCACCACCTTCTACATGGTCGTTGGGATTGTGCCGCGCGATGCCGGCAACATTATCATTGACGATGAAGACATCAGCCTGCTGCCGCTGCACGCGCGCGCGCGTCGCGGGATCGGCTATCTGCCGCAGGAAGCGTCCATTTTCCGTCGTCTCAGCGTTTACGATAACCTGATGGCGGTCCTGCAAATTCGTAACGATCTGACCAGCGAACAGCGTCAGGATCGTGCCAACGAGCTGATGGAAGAGTTCCACATTGAGCATCTGCGTGACAGCCTCGGCCAGGCGCTCTCCGGGGGGGAACGTCGTCGCGTCGAGATTGCTCGCGCGCTGGCCGCCAACCCGAAATTTATCCTGCTGGATGAACCGTTTGCGGGCGTTGACCCGATCTCCGTTATCGACATTAAACGCATCATTGAACACCTGCGCGACAGCGGGCTTGGCGTACTGATCACCGACCACAACGTCCGTGAAACGCTGGCCGTGTGTGAACGCGCGTATATTGTGAGCCAGGGCAATTTGATCGCCCACGGTACGCCGCAGCAGATCCTCGAAGACGATCATGTTAAGCGCGTCTATCTTGGGGAAGACTTCAGACTCTGATAGGGTAGAGGTAACGTAACGCCGAACCGGAGAAAAATGCTCTGAACATGAAGCAAGGTTTGCAATTAAGGCTCAGCCAACAACTGGCGATGACGCCGCAGCTACAGCAGGCAATTCGCCTGTTGCAACTGTCCACGTTAGAACTTCAGCAGGAGCTCCAGCAGGCGCTGGACAGCAACCCCCTGCTGGAACAAACCGATCTTCATGACGAGGTAGACACCCAGCAATCGCAGGATACAGAAGCGCTCGACACCGCGGATGCACTCGAACAAAAAGAGATGCCCGACGAGCTTCCGCTGGATGCCAGCTGGGATGAAATCTACACCGCCGGAACCCCTTCCGGTACGCGTGCGGACTACCAGGACGATGAGCTACCGGTCTATCAGGGAGAAACCACCCAGTCGCTACAGGATTACCTGATGTGGCAGGTGGAGCTCACCCCTTTCTCCGACACCGATCGCGCGATTGCCACCTCCATTGTCGATGCCGTTGACGACACCGGCTATCTGACCGTCACCCTGGACGATATTCTGGAAAGCATGGGCGACGACGATATCGAGCTTGAGGAAGTTGAAGCCGTTTTGAAGCGCATCCAGCGTTTCGATCCGGTAGGCGTAGCCGCAAAAGATCTGCGCGACTGCCTGCTGATCCAGCTCTCTCAGTTCAGCAAAGAGACGCCATGGCTCGACGAGGCGCGCTTAATCATCAGCGATCATCTGGATCTGCTGGCAAACCACGATTTCCGCTCCCTGATGCGCGTTACGCGTCTGAAGGAAGAGGTGCTCAAAGAAGCGGTGAATCTGATCCAGTCGCTCGATCCGCGCCCGGGGCAGTCGATCCAGACCAGCGAGCCGGAATACGTGATCCCGGATGTGCTGGTCAGGAAACACAACGGCCGCTGGGTCGTTGAACTGAATTCAGACAGCATCCCTCGGCTGCAAATCAACCAGCAGTATGCCTCCATGTGCACCAGCGTGCGTAACGACTCCGACAATCAATATATTCGCAGCAATCTTCAGGAAGCGCGATGGCTGATCAAAAGTCTGGAGAGTCGAAATGATACGCTGCTGCGCGTCAGCCGCTGTATTGTCGAACAGCAGCAGGCTTTTTTTGAGCAGGGCGAAGAGTATATGAAACCGATGGTGCTGGCGGATATCGCCCAGGCCGTCGAGATGCATGAATCAACCATTTCCCGTGTCACCACGCAGAAGTATCTGCACAGTCCACGCGGTATTTTTGAGCTTAAGTATTTCTTCTCCAGCCATGTGAATACCGAGGGCGGCGGCGAAGCGTCGTCAACGGCCATTCGCGCGCTGGTGAAGAAGTTGATCGCCGCGGAGAACCCCGCGAAGCCGCTAAGCGACAGTAAGTTAACCACCCTGCTGTCCGATCAGGGTATTATGGTGGCGCGCCGTACTGTTGCGAAGTATCGAGAGTCTTTATCCATTCCGCCGTCCAACCAGCGTAAACAGCTGGTCTGACACAACCGATAAGGAAGACACTATGCAGCTCAACATCACTGGACAAAACGTCGAAATTACTGAGGCTTTACGCGACTTCGTAAACGCGAAGTTTGCAAAACTCGAACAGTATTTCGAAAGGATCAATCAGGTCTATATTGTGTTGAAAGTGGAGAAAGTGACTCATATCTCGGATGCCACCCTGCATGTTAACGGGGGTGAACTGCATGCCAGTGCGGAAGGGCAAGACATGTACGCTGCTATCGACGGCTTGATTGATAAGCTTGCGCGACAGCTCAATAAACATAAAGATAAACTGAAACAACACTAATTGTCCGGGCAGTTAACGGGTGCAGGACGGCCTGTTGTGAAACACAACAGGCCATTTGTACAGTTAGCGCTTAGGTGAAATTATGATGAACAACGATTCCGCTCTTCAACTGAGCAATGTCCTTAACCAGGAATGTACCCGCAGTGCGGTTCACTGCCAGAGCAAAAAACGTGCGCTGGAGATCATCAGTGAACTGGCCGCAAAACAGCTGGGCCTGCCGCCGCAGGTGGTTTTCGAAGCGATTCTGACCCGTGAAAAAATGGGCAGTACCGGTATCGGCAACGGCATCGCGATCCCGCACGGCAAACTGGAAGAGGATACCCTGCGTGCCGTGGGGGTGTTTGTGCAGCTTGAAACACCCATCGCTTTTGATGCTATTGATAACCAGCCCGTCGATCTCCTCTTCGCGCTGCTGGTGCCTGCCGATCAGACGAAAACCCACCTGCATACGCTGTCGCTGGTCGCTAAGCGTCTGGCCGATAAAACCATTTGCCGTCGACTGCGCTCGGCCCAAAGTGATGAAGAGCTGTATCAAATTATCACCGAAGCAGAAGGCAATCAGGATGATGCATAACCAGGAGATGGCCTTCACATCTGTTGTCCTGAGGAGAAACGGAACATGGTGCTGATGATTGTCAGCGGTCGTTCAGGGTCGGGGAAATCCGTTGCTCTGCGCGCCCTGGAAGACATGGGTTTTTACTGTGTCGATAACCTGCCGGTCGTGCTATTGCCTGACCTGGCCCGCACGCTTGCAGAGCGACAAACCTCTGCCGCCGTCAGTATCGACGTCCGTAACATGCCGGAATCGCCAGAGATCTTCGAACAGGCCATGAGCAACCTGCCTGACGCGTTCTCGCCTCAGCTGCTGTTCCTCGATGCCGATCGCAATACGCTGATTCGCCGCTACAGCGATACCCGTCGTTTGCACCCGCTTTCCAGTAAGAATCTCTCTCTGGAGAGCGCGATCGATGAAGAGAGCGACCTGCTGGAGCCGCTGCGCTCTCGTGCCGACCTGATTGTCGACACCTCTGAGATGTCCGTTCACGAGCTGGCGGAAATGCTGCGTACCCGGCTGCTGGGCAAGCGAGAGCGTGAACTGACGATGGTGTTCGAATCCTTCGGCTTTAAGCACGGTATTCCGATCGACGCGGATTATGTTTTCGACGTGCGCTTCCTGCCCAACCCGCACTGGGATCCAAAGCTGCGTCCCATGACCGGCCTGGATAAACCCGTCGCGGCCTTCCTCGACCGGCACACAGAAGTTCACAATTTTATCTACCAGACGCGAAGCTACCTTGAGCTATGGTTACCTATGCTGGAGACAAACAATCGTAGCTACCTGACGGTGGCGATTGGCTGTACCGGCGGTAAACATCGTTCGGTTTACATCGCCGAACAGCTGGCCGACTATTTCCGCTCGCGCGGAAAGAACGTTCAGTCCCGTCATCGCACGCTGGAAAAACGTAAAACATGACCGTAAAACAAACCGTTGAGATCACCAACAAGCTGGGTATGCACGCGCGCCCGGCGATGAAGCTGTTTGAGCTGATGCAGGGTTTCGATGCAGAGGTTCTGTTGCGCAATGACGAAGGCACCGAGGCGGAGGCGAACAGCGTTATCGCGCTGCTGATGCTGGACTCTGCCAAAGGGCGCCAGATTGAAGTCGAAGCCACCGGCCCTCAGGAAGAGGAAGCGCTGGCGGCGGTGATTGCCCTGTTTAACGCCGGGTTTGACGAAGACTAACGCTCGCCACGTCGGCGGGTGGCGCTGCGCTTACCCGCCCTACATTAAGTTGTTACGCTGCATAAACCCTTCTCCGCCCAGCTGATTCATCTGGCGCATGATCCACGCCTGCCGGCTTCGCACGTATCCCGATGGGGCACTGGCTTTAAAGCGGATGGGATTCGGTAAAACCGCCGCCAATAGCGCGGCTTCTGACATGCTCAGACGGCTGGCGGGCTTATTGAAATACCGCTGGGCGGCAGCTTCGACACCAAAAATACCGTCGCCAAACTCAGCGACGTTGAGATAGACGGTCAGGATCCTTTTTTTGCTCCAGATCGTTTCCATCCCCAGGGTTAACCCCGCTTCCAGCCCTTTACGCACCCAGCTTCGACCATCCCACAAAAACAGATTTTTGGCCGTCTGCTGCGACAAGGTTGACGCACCGCGCACGCGATTTTCATGGCGTTCGTTGTGGGCCAGCGCCTTCTCAATGGCCGCAACGTCAAACCCCCAGTGCTCCGGGAATTTCTGGTCCTCCGCCGCAATGACCGCCAGCCCCATAAACGGAGAAATCTCGTTCATGCTCACCCAGTCAGAGTGGGCAACATAGCCGAAATCGCCGCTGAACCAGGCGCCGAGCTGACGCTCAACCATCACGGCAGAGAACGGCACGGGCAAAATGCTGAACACCGCCAGTCCGCCGCCCCAGAACACCGCCAGCACGAGCACGATGCGCAAAAGAAGGTATTTCACCCATTTTCCAGCGGAAGCGTGTCGCCTCATTCCGTCAGCACCAGCACGCGGGCCACCAGCTTTTCAATACCGGTGGCAGCCTCAGCGATGTTACTCGCCAGCATATAGGCTGGCGTGGTGACAATTTTGTTATCTTCATCAACCACAATGTCATCAACCGGGCACGGGACGTGTTCGCCCCCCATTTCCTCGACGATCTCTGCGGTATCAATATCCGTCCCGATCGTCAGGCGCAGCGGGAAATCAAAAATCCTCGGCAGCATGGCCGGCGCGATGCAGATAAAGCCCAGCGGTTTTCCTGCCGCATGCATGGCCTGCGAAAGCGCTTTAAGATGAGGATCGATCTGGCACTCCGCCCCCTGCGCGGCAAAGGTACTGAGATTTTTGGCCGCGCCAAACCCGCCCGGCACAATGAGCGCATCAAGCTCAGTAGGGTCTGCCTGAATAAGAGGATGGATATCGCCGCGCGCAATACGCGCGGCCTCAATCAGTACATTACGGGTTTCCGCCATCGGCTCGCCGGTCAGGTGATTAATCACATCCGCCTGATTTTTATCAGGCGCAAAACAGATCGCCTCTGCCCCCTGCTTAGCCAGGGCCAGCAGCGTAATGACGGCTTCATGTATCTCAGAACCATCGTAAACACCGCATCCGCTCAGCACGACACCAATCTTTTTCATCATGACAATCCTTTTCTGCAACTTGCTGAAGCACATTAATAGTTTTGATTAAAACGCTATGCTTCACACATTTCACTGATTCATGTAACAAACCATTTAAGATTTGCTATCTTATCTGCGTGCGGCCTAAATTTTTCAGGCAGCGCCCTTTCGAAAATAACGTTTAAAAACAGGCGCAGCCACGATTTCCCTGGTGTTGGCGCAGTATTCGCGCACCCCGGTCTAGCCGGGGTCATTTTTTTCTGGCGTCGACCCAGGCTTTAAGCACCGCAACATCGTTTTGCCACTCTTGCTTCATCTCTTCAACCCAATCACCCACGTTATCTTCCCATGCAGGTAAATCAGGCGACTGAATCTGTTGACCCAGCTGCTGCAGATGGCGTAACCCAACCGAGCCGGCAGCACCTTTAATTTTATGGCCTTCTTCCACGATGCCCTTCTGGTCACGCGCCGTCAGGTTTGATTCCAGCACGCTCAGATAGCCCGGCATCATTTTTTCGAACACCGCCAGGCCGTCGGTAATCAGTTTCGGACCCACCAGATCGATGTACTGCTCCAGCATCGCGGTATCGAGTATCGTTTGGGCTTTTGCGCTATCAACAGACGTCATGGTGCTCTCCTCTTCATCGTGGGTATCCCAGAACTTTTTGATCATAGCGGTCAGAGCAGGCACCGCCAGCGGCTTGCTGAGTACATCGTCCATACCGGCATCGAGATACTCTTTTTTATCTTTCAGTACGTTCGCCGTCAACGCCACCAGCGGCGGCAGTTCGTCGGCCGCATACTGACGCGTCAGCTCACGCGAGATATCCAGCCCGGTCATATCGGGCAGCTGAATATCCAGCAGGACAAGATCGTATTCGCCCGGTTTAAACATTTCGAGCGCGGCCTTTCCGGTCATCGCGACATCCACGCTATTGCCCAGTTTTTCCAGCACGGAGCGCGCCACGATCACGTTCAGCTCAATGTCTTCCACCAGCAGGACGTGCAGGGCAGGCAGCGGCATATCGTCGTTTTCAAAGGTATCCTCTACCTCTTCCGCCACCGCTGGTGCGTGCACCGTCAGGGTGAAGGTTGAGCCTTTGCCCGGCAGGCTGGTCACGGTGATATCGCCCCCCATGCTCTTCGCCAGCCGTTTAGACACCGCCAGGCCAATGCCCGTCCCGGTCGCTGGTTTCCCGCCGTTGCTGTCCTTCACCTGGTAATACATGGCAAAGATTTTGTCCTGCTCCTCCTGCGGAATACCAATCCCGGAGTCCTCCACCTCGAAGTGCAGCATGTCACCTTCGTCATAGCGGATGCGCACCGCGACCTGTCCCTTCTGGGTAAATTTCACCGCGTTGCTGATCAGGTTCCACAGGATCTGGCGCAGACGCGTGCCGTCAGTCACCACTTTATGCGGCAGCGGCAGGTTGGGCTGCATCACAAAACTCAGCCCCTTCTGCTGCGCCTGCAGGCCGGACAGGTTTTCCAGATCGGCAAGGAAGCTGGTGAAATCAACAGGCTGGTTATCAAGCTGAACCTTACGGCGCTCCATCTTATCCATATCAATAATATCGTTGAAGATATTACCCAGCGTGACCGCTGAGACGTGGATAGTCTTGAGGTATTTTTCCTGCTCTGCGGTCAGGTCGGTATCCAGCAGAATACGGCTCAGCCCGACAATGCCGTTAAGCGGCGTACGCAGCTCGTGGCTGATGGTCGAGATGAAGGTGGTCTTGTCGCGGCTCGCGCGCTCCAGGGCATCCTGATAGCGCTTACGTTCGGTGATATCGCGGCCAAAGCCCATCAGGCCGTGGCGTTTCCCCACGCGGTCATAATAGGGCACCTTACGGATCTCAAAGCAGGCTTTGCGTCCGTCCGGGTAGTCCAGCCACTGTTCATAGGTCAGCGAGACGTTATGGCGGAAGACTTTTTCATCCGTCTCCATGACCTTGGCCGCCGCCTCTTCTGAGTAAACGTCCTGCGGCTTCAGGTGAATCAGCTGCTTCTCGCTTTTGCCGGTGAGCAGCTCCATCGCCCGGTTACAGCCGGAAAACTCTTTATCTTCGTTACGGTAGAAAACCAGATCCGGCGACGCATCGAGGAACGAGCGCAGGAAAGAGGATTGCTGCTCAAGCTGGATCTGCGTCACCTCGCGCTCTTTCATTTCGATTTTCAGCTGCTCCAGCGTGGCCTGACGCTCGGCCTCCGCCTTCTCGCGGTCTGAGATCTCCTGGTTCAGCTGCGCAATATTGTCCTTGAGCTGGACGTTGAGCTTCAGGTCGCGATCGCGCATCTCCTCCAGCTTATCGACCAGCTTCGACAGGCGCTGGCGGGACTCTTCCAGCTGTTCCACCACCACGGAAAGGAAATAGACCGCCCAGGGCGTAATAAGCAAGCCAAAGAAGATGGAGCGGATGACGTCGATACTCTCGACCTGGCCATGCAGAACCATGGTAACGGCCATTTGCACGACAATGGCCAGAACGACCAGCGCCAGCGCAAGCAGCATGGAAAAACGCACCAGCCCAAGCTTCATCATCAGGTCGACGTAATACTGGGCGAGCATTCGAATTTGCTTCATAGAGGATCCCTTCACGACGTTATCGCTCAATAATACTCAAATTCAGGGCGAGGCGTTGAAGGTTGTGAGAAAAAGTGCGGGGTGAAACAGGAGATTAGCCTCGCTCCCGGCGAACCGGAAGCGAGGAGAGGTCAATCAGGATCGCTTCAGCAGCAGCCAGAGGCTGATCAGGAGGAAGCTGGCGCTTGGCAGCAGCGCGCCAATCATCGGCGGAATGCCATACACCAGCGTCAGCGGACCGAAGATCTGGTCGAGCACGTAGAACACGAAGCCGAAGCTGATGCCGGTCACGACGCGCACGCCCATCGGCACGCTGCGCAGTGGGCCGAAGATAAACGACAGCGCCATCAGCATCATTACCGCCACGGACATCGGCTGGAAGATTTTGCTCCACATATTGAGCTGATAACGCCCCGCATCCTGTCCGCTCGACTTCAGGTATTTCACATAGTTGTGTAACCCGCTGATGGAAAGCGCGTCAGGATCCAGCGCCACAACGCCGAGCTTATCGGGGGTCAGGTTGGTCTTCCACGTACCGGTTACCGTCTGGGAACCGGCGATCTGTTTCGGATCGGTCAGGTCAGATTCATCCACCTGGGACAGCCGCCACTGCTTATGCTCGGCGTCAAACTTCGCCGACGAGGCGTGGCGTACGGACTGCAGGCGACGCTGGTCATCGAAAGCGTAAATGCTCACGCCACCCAGCTCGTCATTCCCCTTAACCCGTTCGATGTAGACGAAGTTTTTACCGTCTTTCGCCCATAAACCTTGCTGAGTCGAGAGCAGCGAACCGCCGTACATGGCCTGAGCACGATAGTTACGCGCCATCTGTTCACCCTGAGGCGCAACCCACTCGCCAATCGCCATGGTCAACAGCACCAGGGGGATCGCGGTTTTCATTACCGACAATGCAACCTGCATGCGGGTAAAGCCTGAGGCCTGCATAACGACCAGCTCGCTGCGCTGCGCCAGCATTCCCAGTCCCAGCAGCGCGCCCAGCAGGGCCGCCATCGGGAAGAAGATCTGCACATCTTTCGGCACGCTGAGCAGGGTATACATCCCCGCGCCCAGCGCGTCATAGCTCCCCTGCCCGGCTTTTTTCAGCTGATCGACAAATTTGATAATGCCGGAGAGCGACACCAGCATGAACAACGTCATCATGATGGTGGTAAAAATGGTTTTACCGATATAGCGATCGAGAACGCCAAACGCCTGCATTAGATGGCTCCTTTACGCGAGAATCGGGCACGTATGCGGCGCACAGGCACCGTATCCCACAGGTTTAATCCCAGCGCCAGTAAGATGTACAGGCTGTTGACGAACCATGTCCAGACCATCGGGTCCAGCTTGCCCTTCGCGCCGTTAGAACGAATCGAGGTTTGCAGCAGGAAATAGATCAGATAAAGCAGCATCGCCGGCAGCATAGAGAGCACGCGTCCCTGGCGCGGGTTCACCACGCTCAGAGGGACGACAATCAGCGCCATCATAAACACGGTGAAGACAAGCGTTATGCGCCAGTGGAGCTCAGCGCGCGCTCTGTCTGTATCGGTATTCCACAGGGTACGCATGTCCATTTGCTCGGTATCCGTGGGATCGAGCGCCACCGCCTGGTGGCCGATAATGGCCTGATAGTTCTGGAAATCCGTGATACGGAAGTCGCGCAGCATCGCGGTGCCTTCGAACCGGGTGCCTTTGTTCAGCGTCACGATCTGAGAACCATCTTTGCGCTGAGCAAGCTGACCGGAGTCTGCAACCACCACCGAAGGACGTGCGTTACCTTTCGGACGCAGCTGCGCCAGGAATACGTCGTTGAATTTACTGCCGTCAACGCTCTCGATAAACAGCACGGAGTTGCCGTCGGTCGCCTGCTGGAACTGCCCCTGGGCTAGCGCCGCCATGCCGGGGTTGGCTTTCGCTTCGGCCAGCACTTCGTCCTGATGACGGGAAGACATAGGGCCCGCCCACATCACATTGACCGCCGCAACGATACCCGTGAACAGCGCCAGTATCATGGCCGCTTTCACCAGGACGGCTTTGCTCAGGCCGCAGGCATGCATCACCGTGATTTCACTCTCGGTGTAAAGTTTCCCAAGCGTCATGAGCAGGCCAAGGAAAAGACTTAGCGGCAGGATGAGCTGCGCCATTTCCGGGATCCCTAAACCAAGCAGGGAAAGCACCAGATTTGTTGGAATTTCGCCGTCAACGGCCGCACCGAGGATCTTAACCAGCTTCTGACAGAAAAAAATCAGCAGCAGGATGAAGAGGATCGCCAGTTGGCTTTTGAGCGTCTCCCGCACCAGATATCTTATGATTATCACTTTAAATACGCCCGTAAAAACCCGTCTCTTTGCAGGAATTTCGCTTGTTTCATGGCTTAAACGTCATTTATTCTCTTGAGTCGTCGAAATCATCGCTAAGATTAAAACATCCAGCGGATTCACGCTTCAGGACTTTTTCTGACGTGTCGAAACCGTAGTAACGTAAGATTAACACGAAGTCACCACAACAGCGGACATGAGTTACGAAAGGTTTCAATTCTATCCGTAGCAGCCGCCGTTGTCTTTAAGATTCAGGAGCGTAGTGCATGGAGTTCAGTGTAAAAAGTGGTAGCCCGGAGAAACAGCGGAGTGCCTGCATCGTTGTGGGCGTCTTTGAACCACGCCGACTCTCCCCGATCGCCGAACAACTCGATAAAATCAGTGACGGCTATATTAGCGCCCTGCTGCGCCGCGGCGAACTGGAAGGCAAACCTGGGCAGACGCTGTTACTGCACCATGTTCCGAACGTACTGTCAGAGCGTATTCTGCTGATTGGCTGCGGCAAAGAACGCGAGCTGGATGAACGTCAGTATAAGCAGGTGATTCAGAAAACAATCAATACGCTGAATGATACCGGCTCAATGGAAGCCGTCTGCTTCCTGACCGAGCTGCACGTCAAAGGGCGTAACACCTACTGGAAAGTGCGTCAGGCGGTCGAAACCGCAAAAGAGAGCCTCTACAGCTTCGATCAGCTGAAAACCAACAAAAGCGAGCCGCGTCGTCCGCTGCGTAAAATGGTCTTTAACGTGCCAACCCGTCGCGAGCTGACCAGCGGCGAACGCGCGATCCAGCACGGTCTGGCAATCGCTGCCGGCATTAAAGCGGCGAAAGATCTCGGCAACATGCCGCCTAACATCTGTAACGCGGCGTACCTGGCCTCTCAGGCGCGCCAGCTGGCCGACGCCTACAGCAAAAACGTCATTACCCGCGTCATCGGCGAACAGCAGATGAAAGAGCTGGGCATGCACTCTTACCTGGCGGTCGGTAACGGCTCGCAGAATGAATCCCTGATGTCGGTCATTGAGTACAAAGGCAATCCATCCGAAGACGCGCGTCCTGTCGTGCTCGTCGGTAAAGGCCTGACCTTCGACTCCGGCGGTATCTCCATCAAGCCAGCCGAAGGCATGGACGAGATGAAATACGACATGTGCGGTGCGGCGGCGGTTTACGGCGTCATGCGCATGGTCGCGGAACTTCAGCTGCCCATCAACGTGATTGGCGTCCTGGCGGGCTGCGAAAACATGCCTGGCGGCCGCGCCTATCGTCCGGGTGACGTCCTGACCACCATGTCCGGCCAGACCGTTGAAGTGCTGAACACCGACGCCGAAGGCCGTCTGGTGCTGTGTGACGTGCTGACCTACGTTGAGCGCTTCGAGCCTGAAGCGGTGATTGACGTCGCGACCCTCACCGGTGCCTGCGTGATTGCGCTGGGCCACCACATTACCGGCCTGATGTCGAACCACAACCCGCTGGCGCACGAGCTGATTGGTGCCTCAGAGCAGGCCGGGGACCGCGCATGGCGTCTGCCGCTGGGTGACGAGTACCAGGATCAGCTGGAGTCTAACTTTGCGGATATGGCGAACATTGGCGGACGTCCTGGCGGTGCAATTACCGCAGGCTGCTTCCTGGCGCGCTTCACCCGCAAGTACAACTGGGCGCACCTGGATATCGCGGGCACCGCATGGCGCTCCGGTAAGGCCAAAGGCGCAACCGGTCGTCCAGTGGCGCTGCTGTCGCAGTTCCTGCTGAACCGTGCGGGTTTTAACGGCGACGAGTAATGTAAAACGCCGGGTGGCGGCTTCGCCTTACCCGGCCTACCATGCCACTCAACCGTAGGCCGGGTAAGCGTAGCGCCACCCGGCTTTGCATTTGAATCCGAATACAAGAAGCCCCATATATGAAGAATGCAACGTTCTACCTTCTGGACAACGACACCCATCAGGATGGCCTAAGCGCCGTTGAACAGCTGGTGTGTGAGATTGCCGCAGAACGTTGGCGCGCGGGCAAGCGCGTTCTGATTGCCTGCGAAGATGAACAGCAGGCCATTCGCCTGGATGAAGCGCTGTGGGCGCGCCCGCCGGAGAGTTTTGTGCCGCATAACCTGTCGGGCGAAGGCCCGCGCGGTGGCGCACCGGTTGAAATTGCCTGGCCGCAAAAGCGCAACAGCAGCGCGCGCGATATTCTGATTAGCCTGCGGATAGATTTTGCAGATTTTGCCACCGCTTTCACAGAAGTGGTAGACTTTGTCCCCTACGAAGAATCTTTGAAACAACTGGCGCGCGAACGCTATAAAGCGTACCGCCTGGCTGGTTTTAACCTGAATACGGCAACCTGGAAATAATGGAAAAGACATATAACCCACGCGATATCGAACAGCCGCTTTACGAGCACTGGGAACAGCAGGGCTATTTCAAGCCTAACGGCGACGAAAGCAAAGAGTCCTTCTGCATCATGATCCCGCCGCCGAACGTCACCGGCAGTTTGCATATGGGTCATGCTTTCCAGCAGACCATCATGGACACCATGATCCGCTACCAGCGCATGCAGGGTAAAAACACCCTGTGGCAGGCGGGGACGGACCACGCGGGTATCGCAACCCAGATGGTGGTTGAGCGTAAGATTGCCGCTGAAGAAGGTAAAACCCGCCACGACTATGGTCGCGACGCGTTCATCGACAAAATCTGGCAGTGGAAAGCGGAATCCGGCGGCACCATTACCCGTCAGATGCGCCGCCTCGGCAACTCCGTGGACTGGGAGCGCGAGCGCTTCACCATGGACGAAGGCCTGTCCAATGCCGTAAAAGAAGTTTTCGTGCGCCTGTACAAAGAAGACCTGATTTACCGTGGCAAACGCCTGGTCAACTGGGATCCAAAACTGCGCACCGCCATCTCTGACCTGGAAGTGGAAAACCGCGAGTCTAAAGGCTCCATGTGGCACATCCGCTATCCGCTGGCCGACGGCGCAAAAACCGCAGACGGTAAAGATTATCTGGTGGTCGCGACCACCCGTCCGGAAACCCTGCTGGGCGATACCGGCGTGGCCGTTAACCCGGAAGATCCGCGCTATAAAGATCTGATCGGCAAATTCGTGGTGCTGCCGCTGGTAAACCGCCGTATTCCGATTGTGGGCGACGAACACGCCGACATGGAAAAAGGCACCGGCTGCGTGAAAATCACCCCGGCGCACGACTTCAACGACTATGAAGTGGGTCGTCGTCACGCCCTGCCGATGATCAACATTCTGACCTTCGACGGCGATATCCGCGAAAGCGCAGAAGTGTACGACACCAAAGGCAACGAATCCGACGTTTACTCCAGCGACATCCCGGCGGAGTTCCAGAAGCTGGAGCGCTTTGCCGCGCGTAAAGCCATCGTGGCTGCCGTTGACGCCCTCGGCCTGCTGGAAGAGATTAAACCTCACGATCTGACCGTGCCGTACGGCGATCGTGGTGGCGTAGTGATCGAGCCAATGCTGACCGACCAGTGGTACGTCCGTGCCGACGTGCTGGCAAAACCGGCGGTGGAAGCCGTTGAAAACGGCAGCATTCAGTTCGTGCCGAAGCAGTACGAAAACATGTACTTCTCCTGGATGCGCGATATTCAGGACTGGTGTATCTCCCGCCAGCTGTGGTGGGGCCACCGTATCCCGGCCTGGTACGACAACGAAGGCAACGTTTATGTTGGCCGCAGCGAAGACGAAGTGCGTCAGGAAAACAACCTGAGCGCGGACGTTGCGCTGCGTCAGGATGAAGACGTCCTGGACACCTGGTTCTCCTCCGCGCTGTGGACCTTCTCCACCCTCGGCTGGCCTGAGAACACCGACGCGCTGCGTCAGTTCCACCCGACCAGCGTGATGGTGTCCGGTTTCGACATTATCTTCTTCTGGATCGCCCGCATGATCATGATGACCATGCACTTCATCAAAGACGAAGACGGCAAGCCGCAGGTTCCATTCCATACCGTCTACATGACCGGTCTGATCCGCGACGATGAAGGCCAGAAGATGTCCAAATCCAAGGGTAACGTTATCGACCCGCTGGACATGGTTGACGGTATCTCGCTGGAAGAGCTGCTGGAAAAACGTACCGGCAACATGATGCAGCCGCAGCTGGCTGAAAAAATCCGCAAGCGCACCGAGAAGCAGTTCCCGAACGGGATCGAGTCTCACGGTACCGACGCCCTGCGCTTCACCCTGGCGGCGCTGGCCTCCACCGGCCGCGACATCAACTGGGACATGAAGCGTCTGGAAGGTTACCGTAACTTCTGTAACAAGCTGTGGAACGCCAGCCGCTTCGTGCTGATGAACACCGAAGATCAGGATTGCGGCTTCAGCGGCGGTGAAATGACCCTGTCTCTGGCAGACCGCTGGATCCTGGCGGAATTCAACCAGACGGTGAAAGCGTTCCGCGAGGCGCTGGACAGCTACCGCTTCGATATCGCGGCGGGCATCCTGTATGAATTCACCTGGAACCAGTTCTGCGACTGGTATCTGGAGCTGGCTAAGCCGGTGATGAACGGCGGTACTGAGTCGGAACTGCGCGGCACGCGCAACACGCTGATTACCGTTCTGGAAGGCCTGCTGCGCCTGGCGCATCCGGTCATTCCATTCATCACCGAAACCATCTGGCAGCGCGTGAAGGTGATTGCCGGCATCAACGCCGACACCATCATGCTCCAGCCGTTCCCGGAATTCGATGCGGCGAAAGTGGATGAAGCAGCGTCAGCGGATACCGAGTGGCTGAAGCAGGCGATCGTGGCGGTACGTAACATCCGTGCTGAAATGAACATCGCCCCTGGCAAACCGCTGGAGCTGCTGCTGCGCGGCTGCAGCGAAGCGGCCGTTCGTCGCGTCACCGAGAACAACACCTTCCTCAAGACCATGGCGCGTCTGGAAAGCATCACCGTGCTGCCTGCGGATGACAAAGGTCCGGTTTCCGTGACCAAAATCATCGACGGTGCCGAGCTGCTGATCCCGATGGCGGGCCTGATCGACAAAGACGCCGAGCTGGCGCGTCTGGCGAAAGAAGTGGCGAAAGTCGACGTGGAAATTGGCAAAATCGAAAGCAAGCTGGCGAACGAAGGCTTTGTTGCCCGCGCGCCGGAAGCGGTCATTGCCAAAGAGCGTGAGCGTCTGGTTGCCTTCGCCGATGCGAAGACCAAGCTGATTGAGCAGCAGGCGGTTATCGCTGCCCTGTAATGCTTTACCCCTTACGCTTCAGGGCGTAAGGGGTACCCTTCCTGAAAACTCCTCGCTTGCACTCCCCTTTCTGCGGTGCTATTAACAGCAGTTATGTGTCAATTTTTGTAATGAGTAATGCTATGAGCGTGATTACCCCCGTCGCGACGACGATGCGCCGAATCGCTGAGCAGGATAACCCGGCTATCGCCGCCGTTATTCGCACCGTTTCTGCCGAATATGGCCTGACGGCTGACAAAGGCTACACGGTTGCTGACCCGAACCTGGACGCGCTTTTCCAGCTCTACAGCCAGCCTGGGCATGCCTACTGGGTCATCGAGCAGAATGGCCAGGTTGTCGGCGGCGGCGGCGTGGCGCCCCTCAGCTGCAGCGAGCCGGATATCTGCGAACTGCAGAAAATGTATTTCCTGCCAGCGGCGCGCGGGCAAGGACTGGCGAAAAAGCTGGCGCTGATCGCACTGGACCACGCGCGCAAGCAGGGTTTTACCCGCTGCTACCTTGAAACAACCGCCTTCCTCAAAGAGGCCATTGGCCTGTATGAACATCTGGGCTTTGAGCACATTGACGCGCCGCTGGGCTGTACCGGCCACGTTGACTGCGAAGTCAGAATGCTGAAAAGTCTGTAACTTTCGTTCCTGCCCTCTTCTGTTAAGCGACCGTAAACTGAATGCTCTACACTCTCAGTTCACACCATAACGGGGGAAACACGATGTCGAAGATAAAAAGCTACGCCGCACCGCAGGCGGGTGCAGAACTTGAGCTTTACGAGTACGATGCGGGCGAACTAAAAGCAGAAGACGTCGAAGTGCAGGTGGATTACTGCGGGATCTGCCACTCGGATCTCTCAATGATCGACAACGAATGGGGCTTCTCCAGCTATCCGCTGGTTGCCGGACACGAGGTCATCGGTCGCGTCGTGGCGCTCGGTAGCGCCGCGCAGGACAAAGGGCTGAAGATCGGCCAGCGCGTGGGCATTGGCTGGACGGCACGCAGCTGCGGTCATTGTGACGCCTGCATCAGCGGTAATCAGATCAACTGCCTCGAAGGCGCCGTTCCCACCATTCTGAACAAAGGCGGTTTCGCCGACAAACTGCGCGCCGACTGGCAATGGGTCATCCCGCTGCCGGACAGCATTGATATCGAATCCGCCGGTCCACTGCTGTGCGGCGGTATCACCGTCTTCAAACCGCTGCTGATGCACCACGTCACCGCCACCAGCCGCGTAGGCGTCATCGGTATTGGTGGTCTGGGCCACATCGCCATCAAGCTGCTTCACGCGATGGGCTGTGAGGTCACGGCGTTCAGCTCGAACCCGGCGAAAGAGCAAGAAGTGCTGGCGATGGGTGCAGACAAGGTGGTGAACAGCCGCGATCCGGACGCCCTGAACGCGCTGGCCGGGCAGTTTGACCTGATCATCAACACCGTGAACGTGGATCTCAACTGGCAGCCGTACTTTGAAGCGCTGGCCTACGGCGGTAACTTCCACACCGTCGGTGCGGTGATGAAGCCGCTGCCGGTTCCGGCGTTTACCCTGATCGGCGGGGATCGCAGCGTGTCGGGCTCCGCGACCGGTACGCCGTACGAGTTGCGCAAGCTGATGAAATTCGCCGGACGCACCAAAGTGGCGCCGACCACCGAACTGTATCCGATGTCGAAAATCAACGAAGCAATCCAGCACGTGCGCGACGGCAAAGCCCGCTACCGCGTGGTGTTGAAAGCGGATTTTTGATATGACAGTGCCGGGTGGCGGCTTCGCCTTACCCGGCCTACTTTCACTGCTTCGCCAATACGTTAAATACTTCCGCTACCGCGACCGCTCCCGGATCCATCACCCCATCCAGGTTTTCTTTATTCACATACGACGAACGCCCTGCCCCCGCTTTTTCCATCTTCGCCGTCGCGTCAGCACCTGCCTGCGCCGCCTTTGCCACTGCCTTAAGATCGCCTTTTCGCAGCGCCTCCAGCGCCGGCTGCAGCGCGTCGATCAGCGTGCGATCGCCGAGATCCGCGCCGCCATACTGCTTCATCTGCGCCAGCCCGCTGAGCAAGGCCTCGGGTAGCGGCTGACCATCGTGAAGCTTTTGCCCGGCCGCGGTGAAGAAGATCGACATCAGCACCCCGCTCGACCCGCCCATCACCGTCGCCAGCCGCTCGCCCACCAGCAGCAGAAGCTTAGAGACATCATCAAGCGGGAGCCCGTTCTCCTCCAGACGCTGCGCAATATCCCGCGCGCCTTGCGCAAACGTCGAGCCGGTATCGCCATCCCCCACTTTGGCATCCAGCGCGTTCAGTCGATTTTCCAGCTGGATCAGCGTGTTGGTCACCGAGGAGACATATTCCCTTACCCGCTGATTGTTCGACGGGGTATATTCCACGCGATCGTGAATGGCGCTATGCGCCACGGTGCGCAGCGGCGCAAACGCGACGGGCTTCTGCCAGCCCAGCGTCTCGACCTCAGCGTGAATCGCCTTTTCAAAGAAATCGTTGAGCTTCAGCAGCGTGAGCGAAAAGCCCTTCATGTCCAGCGCGCTCACCAGCGGCGCAGGGCCAATCAGGTAAGCGATATTCGCTTTCAGCGCCGAGTGCGCCAGCTCTTTGGTCAACAGCGCCATCTCCAGCGCCGATACGCCGCCGAGATTGTTAATCAATACCGCAAAACGCCCCTCTCCCGCCTGAGCGCGTAACGGCGTCACCAGCGTGTCGATAATGGCTTTGCTGTTCTGCGTATCCACGACGGATGCCCCCGGCTCGCCGTGAATGCCCAGCCCCAGCTCGACATGGCCTTGCCTGATACGCCCCTCTTCATCATCGCTGCCCGGCAGGTTGCACGTTTGCATCGCCACGCCCAAGCTCCAGAGGCTGTCGCAGGCCTGTTGCGCAATATCCCGCACTTCACTCAACGATTTTCCCTGCTCCGCCGCATAGCCCGCGATCTTGTGCACCAGTGCCGTACCGGCAATACCGCGCGGCTGTTTGTTATCCGGCAGGGCGATATCGTCCGCCACAATCACCATCTCCACCTTCAGGCCGTAGCGTTTGGCCTTTTCAGCCGCCAGGCCGAAGTTCAGGCGGTCGCCGGTGTAGTTTTTGACGATCAGCAGACAGCCGCGATCGCCCGTGACCGCGACGATGGCATTCAACACCGCATCCACGCTCGGCGAGGCAAACAGATCGCCACACACTGCCGCCGTCAGCATCCCTTTGCCGACAAACCCGGCGTGTGCGGGCTCGTGACCGGAGCCGCCGCCGGAGATCACCGCCACGCGGCTTTTGTCCCAGTCACCGCGTGCGACGATCCTGATGGCCGGATCGATATCAAGCTTGACGAGATTGGCGTGTGGCGCAGAAAGCAGTATGCCTTCAATGGCATCGTTGACCAGCTGTTTGCGGTCGTTAAAGAAGAATCTGGACATAGTTTCCCACTATTTTGTGAACCGTATGCAAAAGCATAGTCCGCGCTGGATAATGCGCCGCAAAGTCAGGAATTTACTCAACCAATTTGCCATCAGGTTGCCTATACTCCACCCAGGACTAAGAGAGGAAGCGCATCATGAGTACACCACTGTTAATTGCCCGGACGCTGGAAAAAGAGCTGTATCTACTGCCCGGGATGGCGAACCGCCACGGCCTGATCACCGGCGCGACCGGGACGGGGAAAACCGTCACCCTGCAAAAGCTGGCGGAGTCGCTTTCGGAGATCGGCGTGCCGGTCTTTATGGCGGACGTAAAAGGCGATTTAACCGGTGTGGCTCAGGAGGGGACGGCCTCTGAAAAACTGCTCGAACGGCTGAAGAATATCGGCATCACGGACTGGACGCCGCACGGTAACCCGGTCGTGGTGTGGGACATCTTCGGTGAAAAAGGCCACCCGGTGCGCGCCACCGTTTCCGATCTCGGCCCGCTGCTGCTGGCCCGTCTGCTTAACCTCAACGACGTGCAGTCCGGGGTGCTGAATATTATCTTCCGCATTGCCGATGATCAGGGGCTGCTGCTGCTTGATTTCAAAGATCTGCGCGCCATTACGCAGTACATCGGCGATAACGCTAAATCCTTCCAGAACCAGTACGGCAATATCAGCAGCGCCTCGGTGGGCGCCATTCAGCGTGGGTTATTGACCCTGGAGCAGCAAGGGGCCGAGCACTTCTTCGGCGAGCCGATGCTGGATATCAAAGACTGGATGCGCACCGACAGCAGCGGCAAAGGCATTATCAACATTCTGAGTGCGGAAAAGCTCTACCAGATGCCGAAACTCTACGCCGCCAGCCTGCTGTGGATGCTCTCCGAGCTCTACGAACAGCTACCCGAAGCAGGCGATCTGGAAAAACCGAAGCTGGTATTCTTCTTTGACGAAGCGCACCTGCTGTTTAACGATGCGCCGCAGGTCCTGCTGGATAAGATTGAACAGGTCATCCGCCTGATCCGCTCCAAAGGCGTCGGCGTCTGGTTTGTCTCGCAAAACCCGTCGGATATCCCTGACAACGTGCTCGGCCAGCTCGGCAACCGCGTGCAGCATGCCCTGCGCGCCTTTACGCCGAAAGATCAGAAGGCGGTAAAAGCCGCCGCGCAAACCATGCGCGCCAATCCTGCCTTTGACACCGAAGCGGCGATTCAGGCGTTAGGCACCGGTGAAGCGCTGATCTCATTCCTGGATGCGAAGGGCAGCCCGTCCGTGGTGGAACGCGCCATGGTGATCGCGCCCAGCTCGCGGATGGGGCCGGTGACCGACGATGAGCGCAACGGCCTGATTAACCACTCTCCGGTTTACGGCAAGTACGAAGACGAGGTGGACCGCGAGTCGGCGTTCGAGATCCTGCAAAAAGGGGTCCAGGCGACAACAGAATCCCAGGATGCACCTGCCGCTAAAGGGCAGTCTGTCGCGGTGGATGACGGCATTCTGGGCGGGCTCAAAGACATTCTGTTCGGCAGCACCGGTCCTCGCGGCGGCAAGCGTGATGGCGTGGTGCAGACCATGGCCAAAAGCGCTGCGCGACAGGTCACCAATCAGATCGTGCGCGGTATGCTGGGAAGTCTGTTAGGCGGTCGTCGCCGCTAAACGAGGAACCCACGGGCGGCCCAGCGCCGAACCCTGAACGCCGTTCTCCTGCAGATAGCGGTCGATTTCCACCATCCCCGTCCAGCGGTTCTCACACCACAGCGGTGCCAGAAGCGTTGGACGGCGTGCACTTGCCGAGATGCGGTGGTAAACCACTTCCGGCGGCGTGTGGCGAATCATCTCCCCTGCCGTGACCGTATAGTCTTCAAGTTCGATACCGCCTAAACGCCCGGCCTCCCAGGCTTTCGCCATGATGCTGCCCTTCACGATGTGCAGCGGGTGAAGCTTGATGCCGTCCACGCCGGTTTCAACTACCCTTTCCAGCGTTTCCAGACCATGCTGCTGGCCTTCCCCGGGCAGACCGACAATCAGATGGGAACAGACCTTCAGCCCGCGCTCGCGGGCCAGCCGCGTCGTGCGCTGGTAGCAGGCAAAATCATGGCCGCGGTTGATGCGGTGCAGGGTTTTGTCATGCGCGGTCTGCAGGCCCAGCTCCAGCCAGATCTCGTAGCCCTGCTCCTTATACTCGCTGAGCAGGTCCAGCACCGCTTTCGGCACGCAGTCCGGGCGCGTGCCCACGCACAGCCCGACAATATTGGCCTGGCTGACCGCCTGCTGGTACATGGAGCGCAGCACCTGCACTTCCGCCCAGGTGCTGGTGTAGGCCTGAAAATAGGCCAGATACTGCTTCGCGCGGTTCACCAGGCTGGCCTGGTGGGCGAGCTGCTCTGCAATCGAGTTATGCTGCTGGGCTTCGTCGGCAAAGGAGGCGACGTTACAGAAGGTGCAGCCGCCGCGCCCGATGGTACCGTCGCGATTCGGGCAGCTAAAACCGCCGTGCAGCGTCAGCTTGTGAACCTTTTGCCCGTACCGCTGCAAAAGATCCCCACCAAACATATTGACTAATTTCTGTAACTGCATAATCTGATAGACCGTCCCGAAGAAAGGGGACAAGCCTGCCACTTTTAGCCTCTGTCGGCGATGACCTGGATCAATCGCCCTGGACGGCCTTTATCTATATGAATAAATACTCAGGATTACTGCAATTTCATTCACGCCGTGCGTGATTACTTTTCCTTATGTTCTGATTGTTTTTTTTATTTATAGCGCCACCGCCGAAAAACAGTGGGTTTATGCGGGTTTGCAGCCAATGCCAGATTATTATTCTGCTCTAAAAAGGCTATTCAGCACGCTACATTGATAATACCGCTTTCATATAGTGAGTCAGATCACACTCCCCGGTGCGCTTCACGGCCTTTCAATCAATGTAAAATTAGTTAAATACCTTTTATATACAATTAGATAAGCCTGCTTTAGCACATTTTTGTATAAATAAGATTGCCATTTGACCTGTGTACCAATTCCCGATAAGTTGGAAATCCGCTGGAAGCTTTCTGGATGAGCGGCCTGCTCATCATATTTATGCAGTAATTGAGATTCCCTCTGAAGCAAGTCCTCAAACTTGTTTACCTGCGCGAAAGGATGAAAAAGAGGGCGAATGCGAGGTCCGCGTATGAAACGCAAACCCCGTCGCCATGCTCTTTCTGCGCCTGTGCGCCACGGTAAAGTTCAGAGAGAAGCCCGACGAGCCTGGGGAGGTTCACTGATATGTTGTACGATAAATCCCTTGAGAAGGATAACTGTGGTTTCGGCCTGATCGCCCACATAGAAGGCGAACCTAGCCACAAGGTAGTGCGTACTGCTATTCACGCACTGGCCCGAATGCAGCACCGTGGCGCTATTCTTGCCGATGGTAAAACCGGCGACGGTTGCGGCCTGCTGCTGCAAAAACCGGATCGTTTCTTCCGCATCGTGGCGGAAGAGCGCGGCTGGCGTTTAGCCAAAAACTACGCTGTCGGCATGCTGTTCCTGAACCAGGATCCTGAAAAGGCTGCCGCCTCACGCCGCATCGTCGAAGAAGAACTTCAGCGTGAGACCCTGTCGATTGTCGGCTGGCGCAATGTGCCAACCAACGAAGGGGTGCTCGGTGAAATCGCCCTCTCCTCGCTGCCTCGTATTGAACAGATTTTCGTTAATGCGCCTGCGGGCTGGCGTCCGCGTGATATGGAACGCCGCCTGTTTATTGCTCGCCGCCGCATTGAAAAACGCCTCCAGGACGATAAAGAGTTCTACGTCTGTAGCCTCTCTAACCTGGTGAACATCTATAAAGGTCTGTGTATGCCGGCTGACCTGCCGCGCTTCTACCTGGACCTGGCGGACCTGCGTCTGGAATCGGCCATTTGCCTGTTCCACCAGCGCTTCTCCACCAACACCGTGCCGCGCTGGCCGCTGGCGCAGCCGTTCCGCTACCTGGCGCACAACGGCGAGATCAACACCATTACCGGTAACCGCCAGTGGGCCCGCGCCCGTACCTATAAGTTCCAGACGCCGCTGATCCCTGACCTGCACGATGCCGCGCCGTTCGTCAACGAAACCGGCTCGGACTCCAGTTCCATGGACAACATGCTGGAACTGCTGCTGGCAGGCGGGATGGACATCGTGCGCGCCATGCGTCTGCTGGTTCCACCGGCATGGCAGAACAACCCGGATATGGATCCTGAGCTGCGCGCGTTCTTCGACTTTAACTCCATGCACATGGAGCCGTGGGACGGCCCGGCGGGCATCGTCATGTCCGACGGCCGTTTTGCCGCCTGTAACCTGGACCGTAACGGCCTGCGTCCGGCGCGCTACGTCATCACCAAAGACAAGCTCATCACCTGCGCCTCTGAAGTCGGCATCTGGGATTACCAGCCTGATGAAGTGGTCGAAAAAGGCCGCGTAGGGCCGGGCGAGCTGATGGTTATCGACACTCGCGTTGGGCGCATCCTCCACTCTGCCGAAACCGACCACGACCTGAAGAGCCGCCATCCGTACAAAGAGTGGATGGAGAAAAACGTCCGTCGTCTGGTGCCGTTTGAAGATCTGTCGGACGAAGAGGTGGGCAGCCGCGAGCTGGACGACAATACCCTCGCCAGCTACCAGAAACAGTTTAACTACAGCGCGGAAGAGCTGGACTCCGTCATCCGCGTGCTCGGTGAGAACGGCCAGGAAGCGGTCGGCTCGATGGGGGACGATACCCCGTTTGCCGTGCTCTCCAGCCAGCCGCGCATCATCTATGACTACTTCCGTCAGCAGTTCGCGCAGGTGACTAACCCGCCAATCGATCCGCTGCGTGAAGCACACGTGATGTCGCTGGCTACCAGCATCGGTCGCGAGATGAACGTCTTCTGCGAGGCCGAAGGACAGGCGCACCGTCTGACCTTTAAGTCGCCGATCCTACTGTACTCCGACTTCAAACAGCTCACCACCATGAAAGAGGAGCACTACCGCGCCGACACGCTCGACATTACCTTCGACGTGAACGAGGCGAGCCTCGAAGAGACGGTGAATGCGCTGTGTGACAAAGCCGAACAGATGGTGCGTAACGGCACCGTGCTGCTGGTATTGTCCGACCGCAACATCGCGAAAAACCGTCTGCCGGTACCGGCCCCGATGGCGGTAGGTGCAATCCAGACGCGTCTGGTGGACAAGAGCCTGCGCTGCGACGCCAACATCATTGTGGAAACCGCCAGCGCGCGCGATCCGCACCACTTTGCCGTGCTGTTAGGCTTTGGCGCGACGGCAATCTACCCGTACCTTGCCTACGAAACGCTGGCCCGTCTGGTAGACACCCGCGCGATCGATAAAGATTACCGCGCGGTGATGCTGAACTACCGCAACGGCATAAACAAAGGTCTGTACAAGATCATGTCCAAAATGGGCATCTCGACCATTGCCTCTTACCGCTGCTCGAAGCTGTTTGAAGCGGTCGGCCTGCATGACGAGGTCGCCAATCTCTGCTTCCAGGGCGTGGTCAGCCGCATCGGCGGCGCAGCTTTTGCTGACTTCCAGCAGGATCTGGTGAACCTCTCCAAACGTGCCTGGCTGGCACGTAAGCCGCTGGATCAGGGCGGGCTGCTGAAGTACGTTCACGGCGGCGAATACCACGCCTACAACCCGGACGTGGTGCGCACGCTGCAGCAGGCGGTTCAGAGCGGCGAATACAGCGATTATCAGCAGTACGCTGAGCTGGTGAACAACCGTCCGGCGGCAACGCTGCGCGACCTCATTGCCCTGAACCCGGGTGATGAAGCGGTCAGCATTGACGACGTTGAGCCTGCATCCGAACTGTTCAAACGCTTCGATACCGCGGCGATGTCCATCGGCGCGCTGAGCCCGGAAGCCCACGAAGCGCTGGCGGAAGCCATGAACAGCATCGGCGGCAACTCGAACTCCGGCGAAGGCGGTGAAGATCCGGCGCGTTACGGCACCAACAAAGTGTCTCGTATCAAGCAGGTGGCATCCGGTCGCTTTGGCGTGACGCCAGCGTACCTGGTCAACGCCGACGTGATTCAGATTAAAGTCGCTCAGGGTGCAAAACCGGGCGAAGGCGGTCAGCTGCCGGGGGATAAAGTTACCCCGTACATCGCCAAACTGCGCTACTCGGTACCGGGCGTGACGCTGATCTCCCCGCCGCCGCACCACGATATCTACTCTATCGAGGACCTGGCGCAGCTGATTTTTGACCTGAAGCAGGTCAACCCGAAGGCGATGATCTCCGTGAAGCTGGTGTCCGAACCGGGCGTTGGCACCATCGCCACCGGCGTGGCGAAAGCCTATGCGGACCTCATTACCATTGCCGGCTACGACGGCGGTACCGGCGCCAGCCCTCTCTCCTCCGTGAAGTACGCGGGCTGCCCGTGGGAGCTTGGCCTGGTGGAAACCCAGCAGGCGCTGGTGGCTAACGGTCTGCGTCACAAGATCCGCCTGCAGGTGGACGGCGGCCTGAAAACCGGCCTCGACATCATTAAGGCAGCTATTCTGGGCGCGGAAAGCTTCGGCTTCGGTACCGGCCCGATGGTGGCGCTCGGCTGCAAATACCTGCGTATTTGCCACCTGAACAACTGCGCAACGGGCGTTGCGACCCAGGACGAGAAGCTGCGTAAGAACCACTATCACGGTCTGCCGTTCAAGGTAACTAACTACTTTGACTTCATCGCCCGCGAAACCCGCGAGCTGATGGCGCAGCTGGGCGTGAAGCGTCTGGTGGATCTGATTGGCCGTACCGACCTGCTGAAAGAGCTGGAAGGCTTCACGGCGAAGCAGCAGAAGCTGGAACTGTCTAAGCTGCTGGAAACCGCGCAGCCGCATCCTGGCAAAGCGGTTTACTGCACCGAGAATAACCCGCCGTTCGATAACGGCGTGCTGAACGCACAGCTGCTGCAGCAGGCGAAGCCGTACGTGGACGAGAAGCAGAGCAAAACGTTCTGGTTTGATATCCGCAACACCGACCGCTCCGTGGGTGCCTCCCTCTCCGGTTATATCGCGCAGACGCACGGTGACCAGGGGCTGGCGGCGGATCCGATTACCGCCCACTTCAGCGGTACCGCGGGTCAGAGCTTCGGCGTGTGGAACGCGGGCGGCGTTGAGCTTATCCTTACCGGCGATGCCAACGACTACGTCGGCAAAGGCATGGCGGGCGGTCTGCTGGCGGTGCGTCCTCCGGTCGGCTCCGCCTTCCGCAGCCACGAAGCGAGCATCATCGGTAACACCTGCCTGTACGGCGCGACCGGCGGTCGCCTGTTCGCCGCGGGCCGTGCGGGCGAGCGTTTTGCGGTGCGTAACTCCGGTGCCATCACCGTGGTGGAAGGCATCGGCGATAACGGCTGTGAGTATATGACGGGCGGGATTGTGTGCGTTCTGGGTAAAACCGGCGTGAACTTCGGCGCAGGCATGACGGGCGGTTTCGCCTACGTCCTGGATGAAGACGGTGAGTTCCGCAAACGCGTGAACCCGGAGCTGGTGGAAGTGCTGGACGTTGATACGCTGGCTATCCATGAAGAACACCTGCGCGGTTTGATTACCGAACACGTGCAGCATACCGGTTCTTCGCGCGGCGAAGAGATCCTGGCGAACTGGCCGGCGTTCTCTGCGAAATTCGCGCTGGTTAAGCCGAAGTCCAGCGATGTTAAAGCCCTGTTGGGTCACCGTAGTCGTAGCGCAGCAGAGCTGCGCGTGCAGGCGCAGTAAGGAATTCAGATGAGCCAGAACGTATACCAGTTTATCGACCTGCAGCGTGTTGATCCGCCAAAGAAACCGCTGAAGATCCGCAAAATTGAATTTGTTGAGATTTACGAGCCGTTTTCAGAAGGCCAGGCCAAAGCGCAGGCGGACCGCTGCCTGTCCTGCGGTAACCCTTACTGCGAATGGAAATGCCCGGTACACAACTACATCCCGAACTGGCTGAAGCTGGCCAACGAGGGGCGTATTTTTGAAGCCGCCGAGCTGTCTCACCAGACTAACACCCTGCCGGAAGTGTGCGGCCGCGTGTGTCCTCAGGACCGTCTGTGCGAAGGCTCCTGCACGCTGAACGACGAGTTTGGCGCGGTGACCATCGGCAACATCGAGCGATACATCAACGATAAAGCGTTTGAGATGGGCTGGCGTCCGGACATGACCGGCGTGCGTCAAACCGACAAGCGCGTGGCGATCATCGGCGCGGGCCCGGCGGGCCTGGCCTGTGCGGACGTCCTGACCCGCAACGGCGTGAAGGCGGTGGTCTTTGACCGCCATCCGGAAATCGGCGGCCTGCTGACCTTCGGTATCCCGGCCTTCAAGCTGGAGAAAGAGGTTATGACCCGTCGCCGTGAAATCTTCACCGGCATGGGCATTGAGTTCAAACTGAACGTGGAAGTGGGCCGCGACGTGCAGCTCGACGACCTGCTGAAGGATTACGACGCCGTGTTCCTCGGCGTGGGCACCTACCAGTCCATGCGCGGGGGCCTGGAGAATGAGGATGCGCCGGGCGTCTACGACGCGCTGCCGTTCCTGATTGCCAACACCAAACAGATCATGGGCTACGGTGAAACCGCCGACGAGCCGTTCGTCAGCATGGAAGGCAAACGCGTGGTAGTGCTGGGCGGCGGTGATACCGCGATGGACTGCGTGCGTACCTCTATTCGTCAGAATGCGGCACACGTGATCTGCGCCTACCGTCGTGACGAAGAGAACATGCCGGGCTCTAAGCGCGAAGTGAAAAACGCGCGTGAAGAGGGCGTGGAGTTCCAGTTCAACATCCAGCCACTGGGTATTGAAGTGAATGCCAACGGAAAAGTCAGCGGCGTGAAGATGGCGCGCACCGAGATGGGCGCGCCGGATGCGAAAGGCCGCCGTCGCGCGGAGATCGTCGCGGGCTCCGAGCACGTGATCCCGGCCGATGCCGTGGTGATGGCGTTCGGTTTCCGTCCCCACAGCATGGAGTGGCTGGCGAAGCACAGCGTTGAGCTGGATTCACAGGGCCGTATTATCGCACCAGAAGGCAGCGATAACGCGTTCCAGACCAGCAACCCGAAAATCTTCGCGGGTGGCGATATCGTTCGCGGCTCTGACCTGGTGGTCACGGCGATTGCCGAAGGGCGCAAGGCGGCTGACGGGATCATGAACTTCCTGGAAGTGTAATACCGGCTGAACATGCGGTTTATCATCACCGCATGTTCACCTCCTCTTATTTTTCCCTCATTTAATCTCAGACTGATTCCTTCAGGCTGAGATTTATTACGCCCCATTAAATGGCGAGCCTTTATCAACGGTCCGTGATTACCTTTAAATCGTGAACGCAATCGTATATCCACAATAAAAATATAATTAAGTGTTGAAGCATAAGTTCATATAACGGAGTAATAGAAGAGCGGCGTAATATCTGCGCCGTAAACAAAAGGGATTTAAAATAATGGCTAAAAAACATGCCTATGTAGAATATCGCCCTAAATCAACGAGTGAGGATGAAGAAGTTATCCATCATGTGGTGATTGTTGACGGCGACGAGATACATACAGAGAAAACGCAGGAAAAGGCTGCCGATTGGGCTTTGGAAAAGGGTTATGCGGTCCATGTCGCCCGCGAGCGCCATCTTAAGGACTTAGATCAACCGCCACTGTTCCGTGTATATCCCTAGGGAAATGAGATGTGCTTTGTAATACTCCTTGGGATGAAAGCCTCAATGTGCGCTATTTAAAAGCCCTTCGGGGCTTTTTATTCTGCTTCTGAACATGAATGACTTTGAGAGAGCAAATACAACCGCATAGGTGAGATTTATGTCCGTCTATACCGACAATAACATTCACCGCCTTTATATATATTCAAAATAATATTCAAATTTGATATAGCTGCATTCTCTAATACGAAACGACAATAATCTTATTTAACTATATTGTGCGATCCTGCATCGGCACCTCTTTGCCGCTGATAGATTGATACTACATACGGAAATGAAGTTATGAAATTCGATAAAATCGTCACCGGGCTACTCTTTGCTATTTTGTTTTTCAGCGTCGGTAATGCTGTCGCCAAAACCAACATACTCTCCGATGCTCAGGTTAAGGATAAAATTATTGCGGAGTCTATCGCTGATTATCCCGGCGTCTGCGCCTGCCCTTTTAATCAGGCACGAAATGGCAGTTCCTGCGGGCGTCGCAGTGCATGGAGTAAAGCTGGCGGCTATTCACCCATTTGTTACCAGAATGAAGTCACTGCTGAAATGATAAAAGAGTGGCGGGAACGTAACAGCTAACCGCTATAAGCAGAAAGCAAAACAGGCCCCATGGGCCTGTTTGATTATTTAACAACGCGTAATGCGGGGCGACCACCGCGGGGCGGCGGCGGATCGTCATCCGGATCGTTGTCATCAGCATGATCCGGTTTATCTCCATCGATAATGGACATCACCGTCTCACTTTCAGTACCTGATGGCGACTCGTCATCATTCAGGCTGGCGACATCTTCATCATACGCCGCTTCCGGCTCGAACATGGTACCTGCACCGTTTTCACGGGCGTAGATCGCCAGCACCGCTGCCAGCGGCACGGAGACCACGCGCGGTACGCCACCGAAACGCGCGTTGAAGCGCACTTCGTCGTTTGCCAGCTCAAGGTTACCCACCGCACGCGGGGCGATGTTCAGTACGATTTGGCCGTCACGCGCGTATTCCATAGGAACCTGCACGCCCGGCAACGTCACATCCACAACCAGGTGCGGCGTGAGCTGGTTATCCAGCAGCCATTCATAGAAGGCGCGCAGCAGATACGGACGGCGTGGGGTCAGTTGTGACATTTCCACAGTCATTAGCCTCGGCCGAGACGCATTTCACGTTCCGGTTCAGTTAAGGATGCCAGGAAAGAGTCGCGCTCAAAGACGCGAGTCATATAGCCCTTCAGCTCTTTCGCGCCAGGACCGCTGAACTCTACGCCCAGGGTTGGCAAACGCCACAGCAGCGGAGCCAGGTAGCAATCCACCAGGCTGAACTCATCGCTCAGGAAGAACGGTTTCTGACCAAACACCGGTGCAATGGCCAGCAGCTCTTCACGCAGTTGCTTACGTGCAGCGTCAGCTTCAGAAGCGGAACCGCTGGTAATCACGTTCATCAGCGAATACCAGTCTTTTTCGATGCGCTGCATGTACAGGCGGCTTTCACCACGCGCAACAGGGTAAACAGGCATCAGCGGCGGATGCGGGAAACGCTCATCCAGATATTCCATAATGATACGGGATTCCCACAGGGTCAGCTCGCGATCCACCAGCGTCGGTACGCTTTGGCTCGGGTTGAGATCGATCAGATCCTGAGGCGGGTTATCCTTTTCCACATGCTCGATCTCAAAACTGACACCCTTCTCGGCCAGCACGATACGAACCTGATGGCTATAAATGTCAGTAGGACCAGAAAACAGCGTCATTACCGAACGTTTGTTGGCAGCGACAGCCATGAAAACCTCCAGGTATATTCAGAATTTTTACTGCTACCAGCCCAACAGGGGCCAGCCAGATGTTGTATCGCCCATCCCAGAGAAGACACATTGTTCAAGAAACG
The DNA here is from genome assembly GCF_045257065.1 of Enterobacter sp. PP-008-ECC_S150. Lineage (NCBI taxonomy): Bacteria > Pseudomonadati > Pseudomonadota > Gammaproteobacteria > Enterobacterales > Enterobacteriaceae > Enterobacter > Enterobacter sp. PP-008-ECC_S150. Next base: position 161,360 of record NZ_JBJHHG010000005.1, read on the forward strand.
AACAAAAATCGAGTATTCACCGATATTTGGGCAGAAAATTGGATGATAGTTTACCAGATTTTGATGGCTTTGTGGTGAGGGGATTCTGGAAATGTGGAAAAAGAGAAGATATATGCATGGATATTGTGGATAACCTGCGCATTATCCATAAAAAAACCCGCCGAAGCGGGTTTTTCGCCAATCGTTCTGCGTAAGCAGAATGGATTAACGTTTGGAGAACTGTGGACGACGACGTGCTTTACGCAGACCCACTTTCTTACGTTCAACCTGACGCGCGTCACGAGTAACGAAGCCAGCTTTACGCAGTTCAGAACGCAGGGATTCGTCGTACTCCATCAGAGCGCGGGTGATACCGTGACGGATCGCACCAGCCTGACCGGAGATACCACCACCTTTAACGGTGATGTACAGATCCAGTTTTTCTACCATGTCAACCAGTTCCAGCGGCTGGCGAACTACCATGCGGGCAGTTTCGCGACCGAAGTACTGTTCCAGAGAACGCTGGTTGATTACGATTTTACCACTGCCCGGTTTGATGAAAACGCGAGCTGCGGAACTTTTGCGGCGACCAGTGCCGTAGTATTGATTTTCAGCCATTGCCTATAATCCCGATTAGATGTCAAGAACTTGCGGTTGCTGTGCCGCGTGGTTGTGCTCGTTGCCTGCGTAAACTTTCAGTTTACGGAACATAGCACGACCCAGCGGGCCTTTTGGCAGCATGCCTTTAACCGCGATTTCAATCACACGCTCAGGACGGCGGGCAATCATCTCTTCAAAGGTCGCTTGTTTGATACCACCGATGTGGCCGGTGTGGTGATAGTACACTTTGTCAGTACGCTTGTTGCCGGTAACAGCAACTTTGTCAGCGTTCAGAACGATGATGTAATCACCGGTATCTACGTGCGGAGTGTATTCCGCTTTGTGCTTACCGCGCAGGCGACGAGCCAGTTCAGTAGCCAGACGGCCCAGAGTTTTACCGGTCGCGTCAACAACATACCAGTCGCGCTGTACGGTTTCTGGTTTAGCTGTAAAAGTTTTCATTAAAAGCTTACCCAAATAATAAGTTACACGTTGGTGAACACCCAAACGTTTAGTCAGTTGAGGTTCACACGACAAAGTCCGGCAAACCTACCCCTTCGAATAGCTCATGCCGACACATAGAAAGTTTCGGGAAAAAAACCTTCTCGTAACGTGGGGTCGCAAGATTATAGAGAAGTTGAGGTCAAAGATCGACCCTTAAATGTGATTTGGAATGGGTTTTTCGGGGCGGTGGAAAATGCCGGGTGGCGGCTGCGCCTTACCCGGCCTACAAGGCTCCCTTCTCAGGGAGAGGGTGGCATTTATGGCATATGCTCCAGCTTCAGGTATTCCTCGCTCTGCATCTCCTGCAGGCGCGACAGGCAGCGCTGGAACTCAAACTTCAGCCGCTCGCCCTGGTAAATCTCATATAAAGGTTCCTCGGCGCTGACCACCAGCTTGACGTGACGCTCATAAAACTCGTCCACCAGCGCAATGAAGCGGCGGGCCTCGTTCTCCATCAGCTTCGTCATCACCGGCACATCCAGCACCATCACGGTGTGGAACAGACGCGACAGCGCGATGTAGTCGTGCTGGCTGCGGGCATCCACGCAGAGCGTCGTAAAGGAGACCGCCAGCGTTTGGTTTTCAACGCCGAGCGTCGGCAGCGGACGATGGTTAATCTCGAGCGCCGGGGCGTGCTCGCGTTTTGCCCCCGCCAGCGCCAGCCACAGTTTATCCATCTCGCGGGTGGTCTCAGCATTGAGCGGTGAAAGCCACAGGTGCGCCTGGGTCAGCGTGCGCAGGCGATAATCGACGCCGGCATCGACGTTCATAATGTCACAATGCTGCTTGATGGCGTCGATGGCAGGCAGGAAGCGTGCGCGCTGCAGGCCGTTGCGGTACAGCTCGTCCGGCGGGATATTTGACGTGGCCACCAGCGTGATACCGCGCGCAAACAGCGCCTTCATCAGGCCGCCTAACAGCATGGCATCGGTGATGTCAGACACAAAAAACTCATCGAAGCAGAGCACGTCCGTCTCCGCCTTGAACCTGTCCGCCACAATCTCCAGCGGATCGCTTTTACCCTGCAGCGCGGTCAGCTCTTCATGCACCCGCAGCATAAAGCGGTGGAAGTGCAGACGCTGTTTACGTGCGCCAGGCAGGCTCAGATAGAACATGTCCATTAGCCAGGTCTTACCGCGACCGACTCCGCCCCACATATATAAACCGCGCGCAGGCGCGTGAGCCACTGCCGCTTTTTTACCGAGCAGCCGCCCAAATGCCGCCTTTAGCCCGCCGTTCTGTTCGGCCTCCGCGGGTTTGGCCGTGAGTTCCTGATAAATCATCTCCAGACGGTTTACCGCCTCACGTTGAACGTCATCAGGCTGATGGGTGCCCTCGTTAAGGGCCAGTTGATATCGCGATGCAGGGGACAGGTTTTGCATAATCTTATTGTTATTCCTTCAATTAACGCTCACCAGCAGACGTGACTGATGAAAAAAAGGCCGTTCTACACTACGCGATGATACGTCAGGATTCCACTTCTGCAGAAATAGCGGTTATAGTGGCATTATCAGGCACAGGCAGGAGCCGAGCCAACACCCTACGGAACAACAAGACAACGGGAGAAGTTCATGACCTGGGAATATGCGCTAATCGGTTTAGTCGTCGGCATCGTCATCGGTGCTGTGGCCATGCGTTTCGGTAATCGCAAATTGCGTCAGCAGCAGTCACTGCAGTACGAACTGGAAAAGAACAAAGCCGAGCTGGAAGAGTATCGTGAAGAGCTGGTCAGCCACTTTGCCCGTAGCGCCGAGCTGCTGGACAACATGGCGACCGACTATCGTCAGCTGTATCAACATATGGCAAAAAGCTCCAGCAGCCTGCTGCCGGAAATGACCGCGGAAACCAACCCGTTCCGCAACCGTCTGGCTGACTCTGAAGCCGGTAACGATCAGGCGCCCGTTCAGATGCCTCGCGACTATTCCGATGGCGCGTCCGGCCTGCTGCGCGGCGGTGTAAAACGCGATTAATCGCACAACCTGAATTTATTTTGCGGGCGCAACGGTTGCGCCCGTCCTTTCTTGATGACCCCAGCTATCATTTAGTTAAACACCTCATTGTTCAGCGGTTTAAAATTCAATAACATCAACGTGTTTTTGGGGCCGTTTTTCCTTTATTCCAGGTTACGAGAGTCAACATCGATGAAGAAAAAAAACCAGCTGTTGAGCGCTATTGCGTTAAGTGTCGGGTTATCTCTCTCGGCGTCCGTCCCTGTCTTCGCCGCCATTCCCACCCAGGTGCCCGGCCAGGCGGCCATTCCAAGCCTTGCACCCATGCTGGAAAAAGTGTTGCCTGCGGTCGTCAGCGTTCAGGTTGAAGGCACGGCGGTACAAAGCCAACGCGTCCCTGAAGAACTGAAAAAATATTTTGGCGATGAGTCGCCCGAGCAGCAGGCACAGCCGTTTGAAGGCCTGGGTTCTGGCGTCATTATTGATGCGGCGAAAGGCTATATCCTGACCAACAACCATGTCATCAGCCAGGCCGATAAAATCAGCGTCCAGCTAAACGATGGCCGCGAATTTGATGCCAAACTGATTGGCGGCGATGACCAGAGCGACATCGCGCTGCTGCAGGTGCAAAACCCGAGCAACCTGACCCAGATTGCCATCGCGGATTCCGACAAACTGCGCGTCGGCGACTTTGCCGTTGCCGTGGGCAACCCCTTTGGCTTAGGGCAAACCGCCACCTCCGGGATCGTCTCCGCGCTGGGGCGCAGCGGCCTCAACCTGGAAGGGCTGGAAAACTTTATCCAGACCGATGCCTCAATCAACCGCGGGAACTCCGGCGGGGCATTGCTTAACCTTAACGGCGAGCTGATTGGGATCAACACGGCGATTCTGGCCCCGGGCGGCGGCAGCATCGGGATCGGCTTTGCTATCCCCAGCAATATGGCCAAAACGCTAGCACAGCAGCTGATCCAGTTCGGTGAAATCAAGCGCGGGCTGCTGGGTATTAAAGGGATGGAGATGAGCGCGGATATTGCAAAAGCGTTCAACATCAACGTACAGCGCGGGGCGTTTGTCAGTGAAGTGCTGCCTAACTCCGGCTCGGCAAAAGCGGGGATCAAATCGGGCGACGTGATCGTCAGCCTGAACGACAAACCGCTTAGCAGCTTTGCAGAACTGCGTTCGCGGATTGCCACAACCGAACCTGGCGCCAAGGTGAAGCTGGGGCTGATCCGTGACGGCAAGCCGCTGGACGTGGAAGTGACGCTGGACAAGAGCACCTCCTCCTCGGCCAGTGCGGAGCTTATCGCCCCGGCGCTGCAGGGGGCGACGCTGAGCGATGGGCAGCTGAAAGACGGTACGAAGGGCATTAGCGTCGACACCGTCGAGAAGAGCAGCCCCGCTGCCCAGGCGGGATTGCATCAGGATGACGTGATCATTGGCGTAAACCGCAACCGCGTGCAGTCTATTGCCGAACTGCGCAAGGTGCTGGAGAGTAAACCGGCGGTGATTGCCCTGCAGGTCATGCGTGGCAATGAATCCATCTATATTTTGTTGCGCTAAGCATTTGCGACCCGGACATCACCGCTGCGTGTGATGTCCGGATAACTCATGTTATGCTGCAAATCGTTCCTTTTTTAACGACACGCGCATCATGCTTTTAAAGCTCTTACGTTCTATTGTCATCGGTTTGATTGTCGCTGGCCTTCTGCTGCTGGCGCTGCCGTCATTACGTCAGTTCAATAAACTGTCGGCTCCCAGGTTCGATAGCACGGATGAAACGCCGGCCACCTATAACCAGGCCGTTCGCCGCGCCGCACCTGCCGTGGTTAACGTTTATAACCGTGGCCTGAACACCTCCGCCCATAATCAGCTTGAGATCCGCACCCTCGGCTCCGGCGTGATCATGGACGAGCGCGGCTACATTATTACCAACAAGCACGTCATTAACGATGCCGACCAGATCATCGTCGCCCTGCAGGATGGCCGCGTGTTTGAGGCCTTGCTCGTTGGGTCTGACAGCCTGACCGACCTGGCCGTCCTGAAAATTAACGCCACGGGCGGTTTGCCGGTCATTCCGATCAACCGTAAACGTACCCCGCACATCGGTGACGTCGTCCTGGCTATCGGCAACCCCTACAACCTGGGCCAGACCATCACCCAGGGGATTATCAGCGCGACCGGTCGTATCGGTTTGAACCCCTCCGGGCGGCAGAACTTCCTGCAAACCGATGCCTCCATCAACCACGGTAACTCCGGGGGGGCGCTGGTCAACTCGCTGGGCGAGCTGATGGGTATCAATACCCTCTCGTTCGATAAAAGTAACGACGGCGAGACGCCGGAAGGGATTGGCTTTGCCATTCCGTTCCAGCTGGCAACCAAGATTATGGACAAGCTTATCCGCGACGGACGCGTGATCCGCGGCTATATCGGTATCGGCGGACGCGAAATCGCTCCGATGCATACCCAGGGCGGCGGTATCGATCAAATCCAGGGCATCGTGGTTAACGAGGTGTCGCCAGGGGGGCCGGCGGCCAACGCGGGGATTCAGGTGAATGACGTCATTGTGTCGGTCAACGGCACGCCAGCGGTCTCTGCGCTGGAGACGATGGATCAGGTGGCAGAAATTCGCCCGGGCTCTATCATCCCGGTTGAAGTCATGCGCAACGATAAGAAACTGACGCTGCAGGTCACCATTCAGGAATACCCGGCAACGAACTGACAGGCATAAAAAAACGGAGCGATAAGCTCCGTTTTTTGCCGGGAGACGGTGCGTTTTACTTGTTAACGAACTCTTCGCCCAGGGTGATATCTTTCTTCAGCGTATCCAGCATGCCTTCCATCGCGTGTTGTTCAAACGCGCTCAGCGAGCCAATAGACTTACGCTCTTCGATACCGTTTTTACCCAGCAGCAGCGGCTGAGAGAAGAAGCGGGCGTGTTCGCCATCGCCTTCAACGTAAGCGCATTCAACAACGCCTTTCTCGCCCTGCAGCGCGCGAACCAGTGACAGACCGAAACGTGCAGCCGCCTGGCCCATAGACAGGGTTGCAGAACCGCCACCCGCCTTCGCTTCCACCACTTCGGTGCCCGCGTTCTGGATGCGCTTAGTCAGGTCAGCCACTTCCTGCTCGGTGAAGCTCACGCCTGGGATCTGCGACAGCAGAGGCAGGATGGTGACGCCAGAGTGACCGCCAATAACCGGCACTTCCACTTCTGTTGGCTGTTTGCCTTTCAGCTCAGCAACGAAGGTGTTGGAACGGATGATATCCAGCGTGGTCACGCCGAACAGTTTGTTTTTGTCGTAAACGCCCGCTTTCTTCAGCACTTCTGCCGCGATAGCCACGGTGGTGTTCACCGGGTTGGTGATGATCCCGATGCACGCTTTCGGGCAGACTTCTGCAATCTGCTGCACCAGGTTTTTCACGATGCCCGCGTTGACGTTGAACAGGTCTGAACGATCCATGCCTGGCTTACGCGCCACGCCTGCAGAAATCAGCACCACGTCGGCACCCTGCAGGGCAGGACGTGCATCTTCACCGGAGAAGCCTTTGATTTTAACAGCGGTCGGGATGTGGCTCAGGTCAACCGCCACACCTGGGGTTACCGGGGCAATATCGTACAGGGAGAGTTCTGAGCCTGAAGGCAGTTGGGTTTTCAGTAGTAGGGCAAGCGCCTGGCCGATACCACCAGCAGCGCCGAGGACTGCGACTTTCATCCTAAACTCCTTATTATGGTTAACTTAAGTATCTGTAAATCCGTTGCGGCGACCATAATTCAGCAGGTAAATAATTACAATTTTCGTAGCTAAAGAATTTGAGGTCACGCGACTTTATCTCTCACCAGAAGACTATCTGACGACAGAGGGCAACGCTTTAAGAGGTGGTTACAATACACCCTGCCCCGCCACCAAAACAACATCATTTTGATAACATTTAATTTACTTTTAAGCTTATTTGCGCGGCGTGACCCAGGCATGTTTTCTGATAACGAAATCTGATAAAATCACTCCCTTTCATAACATTATTTCAGCCTACCGCTCGGTAGATAATTTGCATAAAAATTCATCCACATGCATAATAATGTTGTTTCTATCGTCATATTCCGGGTGACTTATGCGAAGCTCGTCTAAGCAAGAAGAATTAGTAAAGGCGTTTAAGGCGCTACTCAAAGAAGAAAAATTCAGTTCTCAGGGAGAAATCGTTCAGGCGCTGCAGGAACAAGGCTTCGATAACATCAATCAGTCGAAAGTCTCCCGCATGTTAACCAAGTTTGGCGCGGTGCGTACCCGTAACGCCAAGATGGAGATGGTCTATTGCCTGCCGGCAGAACTTGGCGTGCCGACCACCTCCAGCCCGCTCAAAAATCTGGTTCTGGATATCGATCATAACGACGCCGTTGTGGTAATCCACACAAGCCCCGGTGCGGCACAGCTGATTGCCCGCATGCTGGACTCGTTGGGTAAAACGGAAGGTATCCTCGGCACTATCGCCGGAGATGACACCATCTTTACCACACCGGCCAGCGGTTTCTCGGTGAAAGATCTCCACGAAGCGATTCTGGTTCTGTTCGAACAGGAACTCTAAACCCCTCTCCCCGTAGCGCCGCTGCGGGGATCGTTCTACTTCCGCTGCATTTCCCCCTCTTTTCTGCTGCCCTTCACTTTAACAAATAGTGCTTTTTACCGCCCATTAACATTCATCTGGTGAATGCTAAATCAAAAAATCGCACAAAAAATCAAAAGCAGATATCCATATGATTTAATTAGATATAACCTTCAATTAAGTACAAAAAACACCCAATATTATGCAAATTGGTTATAAAAAACCGCGCAGTTAACACGTAATAACAATAGAAACCATTAGTCTGGTATTAATTTTTGCCGTTATTAGTGTATACTTGATTTTGTGATGAGGGTCACGAAACAAGACCCCACTAAAAAATTCGACGAGGTAAGAATCATGAAAATCAAAACAACTGTAGCGGCGCTGAGCGTCCTGTCTGTCCTGTCATTCGGTGCTTTCGCGGCTGACGCCATTAATGCTGACCAGGCGCAATCCCGCCAGTCCATCGGTACGGTTTCTGTCGGTGCGGTAGGCACATCACCAATGGACATGCATGAGATGCTGAACAAAAAAGCGGAAGAAAAGGGTGCGTCATCCTATCGCATCATCGAAGCGCGTTCGGGCGACCACTGGCACGCCACCGCTGAGCTGTACAAATAAGTTTTAGTAATAACTGAAAACGTAAATCTTCACTCAACGGCACCAGGCATAAAAATAGCGGTTCAACCCTTCTCGCCGTTGAGTCAAAAACCCTATTCAGGAGTAAAGACTATGAAAACTCAATTGATCATCGCAACCCTCGGTCTGGCTTCCGTTCTCTCTTTCGGTGCGAGCGCAGCCGTACAGCAGGTAAATGCCGAACAGGCACAGAATCTCCAGCGTATGGGCAGCGTCTCCGTCACGTCTGTCACCGGTTCACCGATGGATATTCGTCACGAACTTGCCGCCAAAGCTGAAAAAGCAGGCGCCAGCAGCTATCGCGTCACCGAACTGAATCAGGGTGACCACTGGCATGCCACGGCAGAACTGTATAAATAAACCCTCGTCGTATCTCATCATACGACTTGCCCCTGGCCTCATGGTCAGGGGCTTTTTTCATTCAATGCCGCGCGTTAAAGCGCAGCTGTCCTTCCAGCTCTTCTTCCGCTTCATCGAACAGCAATATCAGCGCGCCAAAGCGTCTGCGCAGCTTATCGGGCAAATGGATGAACTCAATTTCCAGCGGTAGCGGCAACTGGCTGCCGGTGACCACGTCCCACAGCGTATCCAGATTCGTCACGCTCTCCCGTTCAAGCTCAAACACCCGAATAAATTCACGGTAGAAGTCTTCCTGACTGTCAATCTCGTCAAAATCAAACGTATAGGTTTTCATTGCCAGCTACCCTGTCCAGGCGAGCGGCAGATGCCGCCCTGTTTATTATAATCCCCCGATATGCAGGGTTTTCACTTCCAGATACTCTTCCAGCCCCAGCACGGAGCCCTCGCGTCCAAGACCTGACTCTTTTACGCCGCCAAAGGGACCCAGTTCCGTGGAAACGGCGCACTCGTTAATGCCGATCATCCCACTCTCGATGGCCTGCGAAACGCGGAAGACCCGCGAGAGATTTTGGGTATAGAAGTAAGCCGCCAGCCCGTAGGGCGTGTTATTGGCGCGCTGGATGACTTCATCTTCAGAGGTGAAGCGGAAGCACGCCGCAACCGGGCCAAACGTCTCTTCTTCAGCCAGCTTCATGCCTTCATGGCAGTCGCCCAGCACGGTTGGCATCCAGAAGTTCCCGCCAAGCGGATGGGGCTTACCGCCTGCCAGCACGGTTGCGCCTCGGGCGACGGCATCGTCGACATGCTCCCGCACCTTATCGAGCGCAGAAGATTCAATTAGCGGCCCGACGACGACGCCGTCCTCAAGACCATTACCCACCTTCAGCGCCTTCACGGCATCGGCAAGTTTATTCACAAACCTGTCGTAGACGGTTTCCTGAATGTAAAAACGGTTAACGCTGACGCAGACCTGCCCGGCATTGCGGAACTTGTTGGCAATCGCTCCCTTAACCGCCGCATCAATGTCCGCATCCTCAAAAACGATATACGGCGCATTGCCCCCCAGCTCCATCGAGACCTTCTTCATGGTTTCGGCGGCGTTGCGCACCAGCGTTTTGCCGACAGAGGTTGAACCGGTAAAGGAGATTTTACGCACGTCACGGCTGGCCATGATCGCATCGCTGATCTCATGCGTATTCCCGGCCACGGCGTTGAGCACGCCGTCGGGGACACCGGCCTGTTTAGCCAGCGCAAGCAGCGCAAAGGCACTGAGCGGGGTGTTATTGGCCGGTTTGATCACCCCGGTACACCCTGCCGCCAGCGCCGGGCCTAATTTGCGGGTGAGCATGGCCATCGGGAAGTTCCACGGCGTTATCGCCGCGACCACGCCAATGGGTTCGCGGGTTGCCAGAATGCGCGAGCCGGGTTTGATTGGTGGAATAATTTCGCCGTTCGCGCGCTTGGCCTCTTCAGCAAACCACTGGATAAAGCTGGCGGCGTACTCGACTTCCCCCTCCGCCTCTTTCAGCGGCTTACCCTGCTCGGTGGTCATTAGTCGCCCGAGCCAGCTTTTATTCTCAATAATCAGTTCGTACCAGCGGTACAGAATGGCCGAGCGTTCTTTCGCGGTTTTGGCACGCCAGGCCGGGAAGGCTTTGGTCGCCGCAGCGATTGCCTCTTCGGTTTGCGCTTTACCCGCTTTTGCAACTTTAGCAATGACCTCACCGGTCGCGGGGTTCAGCACATCAAACGTCGTGTCCAGCGTTTTCCAAATGCCGTTGACCAGATAACCGGTCTGAAAAAGGATATGGTCCTGAAGCGCCTGGGTCGTCATGTGTCCTCCCTTCCTGAAATGTAAGAACGTGCTGGAATAAGTATAGCCACAAAAAAACCGACGCTTTTGGCGTCGGTTTTTTTACTTCAGTCAGTTATCCGTGAGGGCATTCTGGTAGCGATGCAGCATAAACACCAGCCGTCCTACCGGCTCGGTCACCTGAGGCGGCGCCTCCCAGTGCTTGAGCTTCTCCTGGTAGATGTCGAGCTCTTCAAGCAGCTGCGTAAAGTAACGACGCCGTTTGTCATCGCTGCTGGCAGAAAGCACATGATCGGCGGTACGACGCAGCTGGCGGTGCCAGGCCGACAGATCGTCGTTTATCGGCACGGGCGCGTTACGCAGGCGCTGGTGTGCGATGATCATGGTTAACGCCAGGCGGAACTTCGCGATATCGCCCGGGAACTTGTTCAGCAGTAAAAACAGCTGCTGATAGAGCGCGGGAAGGTGGTTCTCTTTACGGCGCGCGGTATTGGTTGTCATCGACGACACGGCCGCCGACACAAACTGATTCAACAACACGCGCCCCGTCCTTGCCTGCGAATTATCGCGAACCAGCAGAATCACCATCATTGCCAGGAAGCAGCCCACCAGCTGACCTAACGCGCTGTCGAGGAACTGGCTGAAATGGAAGGTCATCGGGTTATCCAGCACGATGATGTTAATCGTACTCGCCAGCGCCCCCAGCGATCCCAGCCGCCGCTTTTGCACCTCAATGCCGATAAAGAACGCCATCACCGCCAGGCTAATACAGAGCAGCAGCATGCTCTGCTGCGTCGACGGGATGATGACCAGGAAATAGAGCGCGCCAATCGGCAGCGCGGCAATGGTGCCGTACAGAAAATCAATGGCGACCATACGCGGGTTAGGCAGACGCATCGCCAGCGCGGTTACGACAGCAATCATCACCATTGCGCCGCTGCCGGACGTCCAGCCCGTCCACAGCCAGAACAGCGTGCCGAGCATGCAGGCGAGCGTGGTGCGCCAGAAGTTGACCATGGCGTGATGACGCTCGGCGGATTCCGCCTTGATCACCACTTCTCCCTGCAGCACCTCTTCTTCCGCCGCGCTGATTTTGGTGTTGCCGATCACGCCGCGTTTCAGGAGCAGATAGCGCGTCGCGGCGCCGACCCAGGTGTAGATGGTTACCGGCGTGTCGCGCTCCCCGGTCCAGGCAATCACCCGGCGCATGCGCTTAAGCTGCTTATGCACGTCCTGCACGGTTTCTACCGGCTCGGCAAACAGTTCGCGGAACGTATCGGTGACCGCTTCCGGCCGGGTGTTCTGAATCAGGTAGGTTTCGCATGCCTGGGTAATCAGCGTCAGAGAGACGGTGTTGAGGGCTTTCAGGCGACGATTCGCGCGGGCCCAGCGTGACGACTCCATGTTAAGGTTGCTGCGCATCCCTTCCAGCGCCTGGGTGCGGCGAACCAGCCCGCTCCAGGCTTTATCCACCTCTTCGCTGTCGCCATGCTTAATGCAGAGCTGCATCAGCTGGTACTGGGCGACAATCAGGGCATCAAGCTCACGGTCGACTTCCTGCTTGATGGAGCGCGGGGAGAACAGCAGGTCCGCGACAATCGCACTGACAATACCAATCACAATTTCGCTGCAGCGCTCTACCGCAAACTGAGGAGCGAGCAGCGGCTCGGACTGGATGGTGATGATAATAATCAGCGCGGTATAGCCCGCCAGACCCCAGGCGTAGGAGTTCTCCACCTTCACCAGAGACGAGATCCAGGTACAAAAACCCGCCCAGATGCAGCAGACCATCAGCATCAGCAGCGGGGTGCGGATCATCAGAATAATAATGGTGAGCGCCGCAAAACAGCCGATGAACGTCCCGATGATACGCAGCATCCCGCGATAGCGGATCGCACCAGAGTAAGGCTCTCCACCCGCGGCGAAGGCCGGACCCGCCGCAACAATGGCGGCCGTCAGCACTGCCCAGCGAGGCGTTTCAAGCTGGAAGTGGAAGCCGACAAACAGCGCCAGCACAATGGCGCACGCCAGCTTCACGGCGAAGCGAATGTGCTGGCTGGCGATGGAAAAAATGCCCATAGCGATTAACCAAACTCGCGCAGGCGGTGGGCAATTTTACGGAAGAACGAGTCCTGGCTGGCATCCCTGTCTTTTTCACCGGTAATCACCACCGTCGCCGTGGTCCCCGCAGGCCACAGGTTGCCCTGCTGTTCGTCCAGATGGATACGCACCGGCACCCGCTGGGCCAGACGCACCCACTCCAGGTTGGAATCCACCGTTGCCATCCCTTTGGCATCGTTCGAGCTGCTGGAGTTAGTCACCCCTGCCGCGACGCTGTCGACGGTACCTTTAAAGACGCGGTTGCTGCCCAGCGGCGTGATTTCGGCCCGATAGCCCGGACGCACGCCTTCCAGCTTGGTCTCTTCCATATAGGCAAGCACGTAGAAGGAGTTCTGCTTAACCAGCGCCACGGCGGTTGAACCACGGGTAATGAATTCCCCGGCATAGACGTTCAGGTTGGTTACCCAACCATCCGACGGGGCGCGGATCACGGTGCGCTCCAGATCGAGCTTAGCGAGATCGCGCGTGGCTTGCGCTTTCGCCAGCTGGTGCAGCACGGTTTGCAGCACGTTGTTGGACTGATCGATCTCTTCGCGGGACATGGCCTGAACGCCCAGCTGATTGCGGCGGCCTGCCTCGCGGCGTTTCTCCGAAGCCAGCGCCTGGTAATAGGCCACGTCGGCTTCCGCCTCTTCCAGCGCTTTCTGATAACGAGGCTGGTCAATGGTGAACAGCACCTGATCTTTCTTCACCAGCTGGTTATCGTGAACGTTGACCGCCGTGATAAGACCGGCCACGTCAGGAGCAATGGCCACCACATCGGCGCTGAAGCGTGCATCACGCGTCCACGGCGATTCGGTGTAATAAACCCAGGCGCGGAAAATAGCGATGAAGGCGAGGATAACCAGCGCCATGGTGATGGCAGTGCGGGAGATTTTTCTTGTTAGCGTTTTCACATCAACCTCAGACAAACATGCGCGATATCAGGTAAAACAGGCAGCAATACAGCGCGGTATTGAACAATGCAGGGTGCCAGACGAAATCGTAGATCCCGGTAGGGACCAGCACCTTACGCACCAGCCAGAAGATCGCCAGTGATAAAAGAAGCTCGAAAAATATCGGTGGGAACGACAGACCGAACACCACGATAACGGGAAACAGACTCATGTTGACCTTGATAAGAGAGAGTGCAGGCTTCAGAATTTTTTAGCGTGCGCCTTCGCAGGAGGGCAAGAAACGCCGGGCGAGAATGGCGCAGCCGTTATGTAATAAATAATATATTAACGTAACTGTTATGCTGTTATCTATAATATGTGATCTAAATCACTTTTAAGCCAGAGTGAACAATGGAACGTTTAAAACGCATGTCGGTCTTTGCCAAAGTGGTTGAACTGGGTTCGTTTACCGCCGCGGCACGCCAGCTTCAGATGAGCGTCTCATCCATCAGCCAGACGGTGTCTAAACTGGAAGATGAGCTTCAGGTCAAGCTGCTCAACCGCAGTACCCGCAGCATTGGGCTGACGGAAGCGGGTAAAATTTACTATCAGGGTTGCCGACGCATGATGCACGAAGTGCAGGACGTCCACGAACAGCTCTACGCCTTCAACAACACCCCCATTGGTACGCTGCGCATCGGGTGTTCTTCAACTATGGCACAAAATGTTCTCGCTGCCATGACTGCGGATATGCTGAAGGAGTACCCCGGGCTGACCGTCAATCTGGTGACGGGTATCCCGGCGCCGGATCTGATTGCCGACGGGCTGGATGTGGTGATCCGCGTCGGCGCGCTGCAGGATTCCAGCCTGTTCTCGCGTCGACTGGGGAGCATGCCGATGGTCGTCTGCGCCTCGAAGAGCTATCTGGCGCAGTACGGTGTTCCGGAAAAGCCTGCCGATCTCACCAACCACTCGTGGCTGGAGTACAGCGTGCGGCCCGACAATGAATTTGAGCTGATTGCCCCGGAAGGGATCTCCACCAGGCTGCTGCCGGAAGGGCGGTTTGTCACTAACGATCCGATGACCATTTCGCGCTGGCTGGTGGCCGGGGCCGGGATCGCCTACGTACCGTTGATGTGGGTGATCAACGAGATCAACAGCGGCGTGCTGGAGATCCTCTTCCCACGCTATCAGTCCGATCCGCGTCCGGTGTACGCCCTGTATACCGAAAAAGACAAACTCCCTCTCAAGGTACAGGTGTGTATTAACTATCTGACCGAGTATTTTGTGGACGTGGCGGAGCTGTTTCAGGGCATGCGCGGAAGAAGAAAGGAATAATTGATTTATCCGTGAAAGTATATGAGCGATGAATATTTCCAGGATGAATCACATCCGCATTCTGGAATATTCCCTCGTTACTATCAGGAATAGCTAATTGACACTCCTGCCGCCCGCCCATTACTTTATATGCAGTCTGTTCATCAGGCTGTTATTAATTTGTTACTGATATGAATAATAAAATGTATTCCGCAGGATGACGTTAAACAAGGAAAAGAAATGAATCTCTTTGAACAAACACCGCCTTCACGCAGGCGCTATGGGCTCGCCGCGTTCATCGGTTTAATTGCAGGTATTGTCTCCGCCTTTGTCAAATGGGGAGCCGAAGTGCCGCTTCCGCCCCGCAGCCCCACCGATTTATTCACCGGCGCATGTGGACCTGAGGAATTAATAAGGGCCGCAAGCCAGATTGACTGCTCACGTAATTTTTTAAACCCTCCCTATGTATTTTTACGCGACTGGCTGGGCGTTGTTGACCCTAACGCGGCAGTTTATACATTTGCCGGACATATATTTAACTGGGTCGGCGTGACGCATATTATTTTCTCAATCGTCTTCGCCGTAGGCTATTGTGTAGTGGCAGAAGTCTTCCCGAAAATTAAACTCTGGCAGGGTTTGCTGGCGGGTGCGTTAGCTCAGCTTTTTGTTCATATGATCTCCTTCCCGCTGATGGGGCTGACGCCACCGCTGTTCGAGCTGCCGTGGTATGAACACGTGTCAGAGATCGTGGGCCATCTGGTCTGGTTCTGGTCGATCGAAATCATTCGTCGTGACTTGCGTAACCGCATCACTCACGAGCCGGATCCGGAGATACCGCTGGGTAACTTACGTTAAAAAAAAAAAGGCGCTACATCGGTAGCGCCATTTTTTTATGCTTGGTCAGGTCAGGCGGTACCGCCCACCGTCAGGTTGTCCACCTTCAGCGTTGGCTGGCCCACGCCCACCGGCAGGCTCTGGCCCTCTTTGCCGCAGACGCCTACGCCGTTATCCAGCTTGAGATCGTTGCCGACCATCGAGATCTGCTGCATGGCTTCAATACCGGAGCCAATCAGGGTTGCACCTTTCACCGCTTTGGTCACTTTACCTTTCTCGATCAGATACGCTTCTGACGTGGAGAAAACAAACTTACCGGAGGTGATGTCCACCTGGCCGCCGCCAAAGTTAGGCGCAAAGATACCGTAATCAACGGATTCGATAATTTCCTGCGGCGTAGATTTTCCCGGCAGCATGTAAGTATTGGTCATGCGCGGCATCGGCAGGTGTGCGTAAGATTCACGGCGGCCGTTGCCCGTCGGCGCAACGCCCATCAGGCGCGCGTTGAGTTTGTCCTGCATGTAGCCTTTCAGCACGCCGTTTTCGATCAGCACATTGTACTGGCCCGGAGTGCCTTCATCGTCGATAGCCACCGAGCCGCGACGATCGCGCATGGTGCCGTCATCCACTACGGTGCACAGCTCAGAGGAGACGAGCTGTCCGATCTGACCGCTGAACACGGACGTTCCGCGACGGTTAAAGTCGCCTTCCAGACCGTGACCCACCGCCTCATGCAGCAGCACGCCCGGCCAGCCGGCGCCAAGCACTACCGGGAATGACCCCGCCGGCGCCGCGACGGCATTCAGATTCACCAGCGCCATGCGAACGGCTTCTTTTGCCCACGCGTCAGCGCGCGCTTCACCGTCGACATCGGCCAGGAACCAGTCATAGCCGAAACGACCGCCGCCGCCGCTTGAGCCGCGCTCGCGCTTGCCGTCGTCATCGACCTGCACGCTAATGGAGAGACGCACCAGCGGGCGGACATCCGCCGCGAGGGTACCGTCCGTTGCGGCCACCAGAATCAACTCATACACGCCGCTCAGGCTGGCAGAGACTTCCTGCACGCGTTTATCCGCAGCACGGGCGACCTTGTCCACGCGGCGCAGGATGTCCAGCTTCTCTTCACGGCTCATGCTCTGGAGCGGATCGATGCTGGTATAGAGCGCAGAGTGCTGCACTTCTCCCAGGGTTTTCACACGACCGTCACCGGTATCGCGCACGATGGTGCGCGCGGCCTGCGCGCTCTGCTCAAGTGCGGCAAGGCTAATCTGGTCGGCATAGGCAAAACCGGTTTTTTCCCCGCTGACGGCACGGACGCCGACGCCCTGGTCGATGTTGTAAGAGCCATCTTTAATGATGCTGTCTTCTAAAACCCAGGATTCGTGATAGCTCGACTGGAAATAGAGATCGCCGTAGTCGAGACGGCGTTCGGTCAGTTGACCAAGAATGGAGAACAGGTCCTGATGGCTCAGGCCGTTCGCTGCGAGCAAATGTTCACTTACCAGGTTCAGACTCATCGTATTGCTACTCGTTCGTTGCCGCCCGTGGCGGTAAAAAGATCGTATTTATTGAGAGTGAGGCAATTACCTGCCCACGTCAAATCATTGCTGTGCATCTTTGCGCGGCTGGCGCAGCACCTCGTTAATCTGCGGTTTATCGACCGGACCGGTAATACGGTAGCGCAGAATGGAGACCTTGCTCCACAGTGGCCCCAGCACCTTGCTGGCGGCAAATACCGCCGCACCGACAATCGGGTTCACCACAAAGGCCGCCGCAACGCCCACGCTCGCGGAAATTTCCGGCGCTACGACGGCTTCCATATCCAGCTCGCGGCGCACGAGGTTAACGGAGCCTTTCATGGCGATATCCGCCTCCAGGCCGTCCACCAGCGTGTCATCGGTATGCAGAACGCCGTCTTTGATCCAGGCCGTGCTGCGGATGGAATCGTAGTAGAAACCTTCGCTGAAGGTATCGCTGAAGTCGAAACGCAGCTTGCGCAGCAGCGCATCAAAACTCAGCAGGCGCAGGATCTGTCCGGCGCGCCCCGTGCTCACGTCGGCGATTTCACCTTTGCCGAAGCGGGTTTTCAGAATGCCGTTCAGCGAGGCTTCATCAGGCCTCCACGGGGCATCCCGCCAGTGAAGATCGTAATCGACGTCAAATGACGAGCCGCGCAGCGGCGTGGTGATGCCAAAGAAATTGGCTGCCGCATCCAGCTTGTTGCCTTTAATATCGCCCTTCAGGGACGTTCGCTGCTCGCCCGGCTTATTGACCCATTCCCCGGCGGCCGTCATGCGGCCAAAACCGGTATCAACCAGGCCGCCGGAAAGCGTAAGCGTGTTTGCCCGGATAGCGAAATCACCGTCGATACGACCGTATTTTTGCCCCCACAGCCAGCACTCCGCGCAGCGCAGCTGGAGATCGGGCCAGCCGCTAAAATCGATGCGGGAGGTTTGACCCAGCGGCGACGTGGCTGCCGGTTTGTCTTTCCCGCTCGCGGCGCTCGCCGGATTGTAGTAGAGGTAGCGGATTGCCGCCTGCCACGGCGCGCGATCGCGCATGGTCAGCGTACCGTTGATCTCTCTGCCCTGGGCCTCCACCTTCGTGCCGTTAACGACAGGCTGCGAAACAATACTCAGGTTGTTCCACTGCTGTCCGCCCAGCATCAGCGACGGTGTGCGTACGGTAATGGTTTGCGGGAACTGAGCGGTTTGATCGACATTTTGCCCAACGCCTTTCTGGAACAACGCCAGCCACTCTGCACCGTCCATCGGCGGGAGATTCAGCTCAATGCCCGCCTGCTCCGGCAGCGGCGGCGTGGAGCGGCTATCCGTTGTCCAGATGGCTTTGTCGAGAGTGAGCTTTTTGTTAAGCAGCCAGCGGCTGTTGAAGTGGTTTGTCCCGCCCGCGCTTCCGGTCAGCGCGAAGCTGTTCAGATTGCCATCGACGTTAAGCTTGACCGGCAGCGGCTGCCCGGCCTGTTTATCCAGCGGCGCAGGAAGCTGGCTGCGAAGGTTTTTCAGATCGCCGGTGATGTCGACCTTGTACTGGGCACCCGCGTGATAAGGCAGATCGATGGCCACTTTCCCCTGCCAGGCGACCGCGCCGGCCACTGACGCCTCAAGCGGCTTCGGCAGGACATCCATTCGCGCTGGCTGCCAGTTACCGTCCAGATTGACGGCCACCTGATAGGCCTTTTCGCCCTCGGTGGTGGTGAAGTCAATATTCACCGGCTGGTTAAACCAGCTGGCGGTCAGCGGCTCGCTCCTGAGGTTACCGTTCACAAAGCTAAACTGCCCGCTGAGGTTTTTCAGGGTGCTCTCAAGGGGTTTGATATACAGGCTGTTGTTCTTCAGACGGACATCACCTTTGGCGGTGGTCATCTCTCCGTCCAGCGGGATATCAAGATGTAAGCGAGCATTCACATCGCCATCAAGCTGGAGCTGCTGAAGCGTCGCGGCCAGCGACTCTTTCAGGGGGGTGTCCTCAAAGTACGGACCTACCGCCTTGCCGGGACCGCTGATGTCGGCGTCAATCAGCAGCTTCTCTTTTGAGTAGTCTGGAATGTTGGCCGTCAGGTTGCTGGCCGTTACGCCGCCCAGCGCCACGCTGTCGGACTTCATCCACAGCCCGTCATTGAGGAAGTTAAGCTCGATATCCAGGTTTTCCAGCGCGGGCCAGCCCGGCTGGAACGCGAAGGTGGCGTTGTGCAGCGGCACCAGGACCTGGAACTGGCCTTCATTATGTTTGTACGGGAAAAGATGCGGATTACCGCCGTAGACCAGCGTGGCGTTGTCCGCCTGCCCGCCCTGAATCGCACCGCTCAGATAGTCTACCAGCGCTTTGCCCATCAGGTTTTCCGGGAAATAGCGCCAGGCCTGAGAGCCGTCATCGGTACTGATCCCGGCGAGAATCCCCAGCCACGGTTCATCACCATCAGGCTGCAGATAGCGGAAGTCGCCGCGCGCGTGCACCGCTTTGGCTTTCACATCAATATGGCGGCCATCAAGCTGGAAACCCTTATCGTTGCGAAGCCAGTTCAGTACCGCGTCGCCCTGTTCGATTTCCAGCGGCGCGCGGAAGACCGTCTCGTAAGGCATTTTGGCGTTGTGCATATCTACCGTCAGCCTGCCGTTTTCGACGCTGCCTTCCAGCTTGCCGCTAAAGTGCTCCGCCCCCGGCAGCAGCTTCCACTGCTTCCAGGCAAGATCTTTCCACGTTGCCTGGAAGCGGGTTTTTTCCGTCGCCTGCAGCGGGATATCCAGCGCCAGAGCGTCTATCTGCCCGCTCGGCTGCGTTGCCAGCCAGATGTCGCCGAGGTCCGGGGAAATCTTTGCCGCCATCGAGCGCAGCCCTTCAATGGCAGCTAAATCGAGATTGCTGGCGCGGATGCGCAGCTCGTCGCTGCGTTTACTGCCCTTGCCGCCCACGTCCTGCTCCGGCATCCAGGCCAGCGTCAGCGCACCGCGCGGCCACGGCTTGCCGTCCATGGTGATGCGCGTATCCGGAATGGCAAATTGCCAGCCCTCTTTTTCCTGCGTTACGTGTGCGGTGAGGTTATCGACGGAAAGCTGATGCTGCTGTTTTTCGCCTTTCCAGCTTGCGCCCCCCTGTTTGAGCCAGATATCGCCGCTGGCAAATTCACCTTTCGTCAGGGTCAGCCAGCCTTCAAGGCTGAAGCGGGCCGTTTCCAGCTGCATATTCTGCTGGATCCAGTCGCCCAGCCACGGCTTCACGTCGACGTCGTCGGCCTGCAGCCAGACTTTGCCGTTGTTTAACAGGCCGTCATCGTCCCGCAGATCCATGCGCACCTGCATCACGCCATGCTGGCCGTTCAGGCTGGAGAGGCTCACCTGTCCTTCAGCGCGGTGTCGATTTTTGCCGTTGAGCCAGGTCAGCTGCGGGATCGCGAGTTCGGCGCGCTGGCCGGAAAGCGTAATAAAGCTCACCTCACTGTCGCGCAGATCGAAATGATCGAACTGGCGGAGGAAAAGATCGCTGAAATGGTTAGCTTCCAGTCCTTGACTATTATCACCGCCGGAGATGGGCGTATTGGTCAGAAACTGGAGCTGGTAAAAGGTGAGATCGCGGAACTGCCAGCGAAAATGCAGCAGGCTTTGCCAGACGTCCAGCGCCAGGGTCACGCGTTTGATGTTGAGGTGGCCACCGTCTTTCAGGCTGGCGTTGATGTCGCGGACATCGAGCGTCGGGCCAAAATTCTGCCAGCTAGCGCTAATCTGGCTGACGTTGACCGGCACGCCGGTAGTGGATTCGATTTTCGCCAGCAGCTGCGGACGCCAGCTGTCCAGATGCGGCAATACGAGGCGTAGCCCGCTCACGAGCAACGCGACAATCACGACCAGCGTTGCCCCTGTAAGCAATAAAATCCCCGGCAATCGCCTCACGCATCTCTCCTTGTCAGCTTTCGTCACGCAGCGTACTGCGTTTTACATCATCACGACGTCAAACTGCTCCTGGTTATAGAGCGGTTCAATTTGTACTTTTACCTGTTTGCCGACAAAGATTTCCACTTCCGCCAGCGCGTGTGACTCTTCGCCTTTCAGCGCTTCAGCCACCGCAGGGGAAGCATAGACCAGAAAACGATCGGAGTCGTAGGCGTGATGAACACGGACGATTTCTCGCATAATTTCGTAGCAGACGGTCTCAACCGTCTTTACCGTTCCGCGTCCATGGCAGGTTGGGCATTCATTACACAGCACATGCTCAACGCTTTCACGGGTACGCTTACGCGTCATTTCCACCAGCCCCAGCTGTGAGAAGCCGTTGATGCTGGTTTTCACGCGGTCTTTACTCAGCGCCTGCTCCAGAGAATGTAGCACCCGGCGGCGGTGGTCTTCATTACTCATATCGATAAAGTCGATGATGATAATGCCGCCCAGATTGCGCAGACGCAGCTGGCGCGCAATCGCCTGCGTGGCTTCGATGTTGGTGTTGAAGATGGTGTCATCCAGGTTGCGATGGCCGACAAACGCGCCGGTGTTAATGTCGACCGTGGTCATCGCTTCGGTCTGGTCGATAATCAGATACCCGCCGGATTTCAGTTCGACCTTACGCTCCAGGGCGCGCTGGATCTCGTTTTCGACATCATAGAGATCGAAGATCGGCTGACGCCCGGTGTAATGCTCCAGCAGGCCCGGCATTTCCGGAATGTATTCAGCGGTAAACTCCAGCAGGGCCTCATACGTCAGGCGAGAGTCCACGCGGATGCGGTCGAGCTGCGCATCGGCAAAGTCGCGCAGAACGCGCTGCGCCAGCGCCAGCTCACCGTAAAGCTGGTAGCGGGTCTGGTTGCGTTTTTTACGCTCCATCACTTTGGTCCAGACGCGCTTCAGGTAAGCCGCATCCGAGGCCAGATCTTCTTCGCTAATCCCTTCCGCCGCGGTGCGGATGATAAACCCGCCCTGCTCATCGCAGTAGGCGCTGACCACTTTTTTCAGACGCTCGCGCTCGCTTTCGCTCTCAATACGCTGTGAAACGCCCACGTGCGACGCGCCCGGCATAAAGACCAGATAGCGGGAAGGTAAGGTGATGTCGGTGGTCAGACGGGCGCCTTTGGTACCGAGGGGATCTTTTACCACCTGCACCATCAGATCCTGTCCCTGACGCACCAGCTCGGAAATATCGCGCACGGCAAACTGCTTTTGCTCTTCGCCCGCGACGCACTCGGTGTGCGGCATGATATCGGAGGCATGTAAAAACGCCGCCTTATCGAGTCCAATATCTACAAAAGCCGCCTGCATACCCGGTAGTACACGACTGACACGACCTTTGTAGATATTGCCTACTATTCCGCGCCGCGCTTCACGCTCAATATGAATTTCCTGAAGAATGCCACCATCAATATAGGCCACACGGGTTTCCGATGGCGTTACGTTTACCAACAATTCAGCCGTCATAATTATCCCTTCCCTCACGCAGTGAGTTAAAATTGCTCAGCAACTCATACGTTTCCACCAGCGGTAAGCCGACTACGGCGTGATAGCTGCCATGAATCTTCCTGACAAAACAGCCACCCAGCCCCTGAATACCGTATGCACCTGCTTTATCCATCGGTTCACCGCTGGCAATATACGCGGCGATGTCGTCGTCGGTAAGCACTCTGAACGTCACTTCTGTCACCACCAGGCAATCCAGCACGTGCTGGCTGTCAGCCAGCGCGACGGCGGTCATCACCTGATGCGTTTGTCCGGACATTTTGCGCAGCATGCGCGCCGCATCATCGGCGTCGCGCGGTTTCTCCAGCACTTCACCGTTAAGAATAACGATGGTATCTGCTCCCAGCACGGGAAGATCGCGTGGCACACTGGCCACGCCCGCCTGCGCTTTTTCGCGCGCCAGACGTGACACGTACTGTTGAGCACTTTCACCCTCAGCACGTTTTTCTTCAATGCCGGTCACGATGCGTTCAAAAGAGACCCCGAGCTGCGTCAGGAGTTCCTGACGGCGCGGAGAGCCGGAAGCGAGATACAAAGACGTCATAGAAACCTTTTATTGCACAGCAAACTGCTGGCGAACCTTACGCATCAGCAGGAACAGCCACGGCCAGAGCACACCGTTTACTACACTACTCCAGAACACTTCCGGTCGGAAAGAGACGTTGATCACTAAAAACTCTGCCCAGAAAACAACGATATCCGCAGCAAGCGACAACAGCATCACCACCAGGGCCTGTTGCCAGAGCGCGAGGTTGCGAAAGAGCTGGAATTTGAGTGCGACGAGGTACGCAATAATACTCATGGACAAGGCGCGTACGCCAAGCGTAGAGCCACTGATGAGATCCAGTATGGCACCCATCACAAAACCTGTGCCGACATTTACGCGATGCGGCAGGGCAAGGATCCAGTAGAGCAAAATGAGCAATACCCAGTTTGGCCGGAAAACAAGAATGTTATCCGGCCAGGGCATCACTTGAAGTAACAGCGCGATGAGAAACGAGAGCCAGATGACCCAGCGTCCCTGGCTACGATAGCTTGCCACTACTGCCCTCCCGAAGAGAGTTTAGGCGGTGGCGGCGCATCCGGCAGCGGCTGCGTTAACCCTGTTGCCGGCGCCGGAACTGGCGCAGGTGGCCCCATGGAATCCGCTGGCGGGAGAACCTGCGGCATCATCTGCATCAGGCGCTCATTCGCCACACGATGCACCTCTTCAGGCGTCATCGGGTTAGCACCGTTACGATCGGCGCCCCACAGCAGCAGCAGATAGCGCAAACGCTGTAAACCGGCGGTTGGACGCGCCTGAATAACGGTATAGGCACGCTGCGTATCCAGCTTCACCGAAGAGACCACCGCAACCGGATAGCCTTCAGGGAAGCGGCCACCCAGACCGGAGGTCACCAGCACATCGCCCACGCGGATATCCGTGTTTGCCGGCAGGTGTTCCAGCTGCAGGTCGTCCGTACAGCCGTTTCCGGCCGCAATCACGCGGATGTCGTTGCGCAGAACCTGGATCGGCAGCGCATGCGTGGCATCGCAAATCAGCAGCACGCGGCTGGTCAGTTTGGCCACGGCGACAACCTGGCCCACAACGCCTTTATCACTGATAACAGGCTGACCTTCATACACGCCGTTCACGCTCCCTTTGTCGATCACAACCTGATCGCTGTAGGGGTCGTTCACGGTCGAGATCACCTGAGTGACCATTTTCTGCTCATCCTGACGCAGCGGCGAGCCGAGCAGTTCGCGCAGACGCGCGTTTTCCTGCTTGTATTGCCCCAGCATCAGCAGTTCACTGTTTTTCAGCAACAGTTCCTGACGTAATGCCCGGTTTTCGAGTTCGAGTTGGTCGCGCGAAGACAGCGTTTGAGAAACGGAGTCGAGCAGTTCACGGGGACCATTTGAAACAAAGTAGAAAGGACTGACGGCGGTATCCATGTACGTTCTGATTTGGCTGAACGTACCGAGGCGGCTATCGGCAATAATGACCCCAAGCGCAACCAGAACCGCCAGAATGAGGCGAAACTGTAGCGATGGGCCACGGCTAAAAATTGGCTTCATAGGCTATGCGTATTCTCGCGTCAGAGAGAAAGGGTAGCAAATTGCTACCCTCTCAAACTCGACTACTCTTCGCTGAACAAATCGCCGCCGTGCATGTCGATCATTTCCAGCGCCTTGCCACCACCACGGGCGACGCAAGTCAGTGGATCTTCTGCAACTACGACAGGAATACCTGTCTCTTCCATTAACAGGCGGTCGAGGTTACGCAGCAGCGCACCACCACCGGTCAGAACCATACCGCGCTCGGAGATATCGGACGCCAGCTCTGGTGGACACTGTTCCAGCGCAACCATTACCGCGCTCACGATGCCCGTCAGCGGTTCCTGCAGTGCTTCCAGAATTTCGTTAGAGTTCAGGGTGAAACCGCGTGGTACACCTTCAGCCAGGTTACGGCCGCGCACTTCGATCTCACGCACTTCATCGCCCGGATACGCAGAGCCGATTTCGTGTTTGATACGCTCTGCGGTGGCTTCACCGATCAGAGAGCCGTAGTTACGGCGCACATAATTAATGATGGCTTCGTCGAAGCGGTCACCGCCGATACGTACGGAAGAGGAGTACACCACGCCGTTCAGAGAGATAACGGCCACTTCAGTGGTACCACCACCGATGTCCACCACCATAGAACCGGTTGCTTCAGACACTGGCAGACCCGCACCGATGGCTGCAGCCATTGGTTCTTCAATCAGGAACACTTCACGTGCCCCTGCACCCTGGGCAGATTCACGGATAGCGCGACGTTCTACCTGGGTTGCGCCAACCGGCACACATACCAGGACACGCGGGCTTGGACGCATGAAGCTGTTGCTGTGAACCTGCTTGATGAAGTGCTGAAGCATTTTTTCAGTCACGAAGAAGTCGGCGATAACGCCGTCTTTCATTGGGCGAATAGCGGCGATGTTGCCAGGGGTACGACCCAGCATCTGCTTCGCGTCATGACCCACTGCGGCCACGCTTTTCGGCGAGCCTGCACGATCCTGACGAATGGCCACAACGGAAGGCTCATTCAATACGATGCCTTGTCCTTTTACGTAAATAAGGGTATTCGCGGTACCCAGGTCAATGGACAGGTCATTGGAAAACATGCCACGAAATTTTTTCAACATACTAAGGGATAATCCTGAAAGCTGGGGCGGAAAACAAAATCCGCTTACTTTACCAACCACACGCAGCAGCGACAAGGCGCAAAAATCATCTGCAACGGTGAAAATTTGTGCAGTACGTTTCCTGATGTTACAAAATCATCCCCTGACTCCCTCAGGGCTGAGTAAACAGTAGCGTTCCCCACTGACGTTTGTAACCCGTTAAAGGTCGTTCACTGGCTTTTTGCTCGACATACTCAAAGCTACAGGCGCGATATTCTACGTGAAAACAGCGTAAACGGCAGGTCAAACAGAGTATCTTTGCAAATATTTTTTCACGTTGGTGTCAAGCGGCTGAGAGGCAGCAAAAAAATCCCCCTGACCACCCATGACGCCGCGCTCTGTTAACATCTGCCATTCGGCTCTGGACCGCACGCCCGTAGCAAATACTTGTGTTCGCGTTCCCTTGCAGGCTTCTACCAGACTCTGCACCAGCAGCTGGTTTTCCGTACGCTTCTCAATATTCCTTACCAGCCCTGGATGGAGCTTTAATAACTCGACATCCAGCTCCTTGATCCAGTCGGTACTGACCAGCGTTAAGCCTGCCTGCGTCACCGCAACACGCGCGCCCAGCGCGTTGATCAAACGTACCACCGGACGTAACCGGCTGATGTGTTGACCTACATCAGCCTCAGCAAGTTCAAAAATAATGTGTTTGCGTTGCGATTTTTCGCACTGCATTAATGTATCACGTAACCAGCGCTGGAAACGGGGACGTATTAACGACTCCACGGTCACCTGTAACGCGAGGTTTTCTTCCGGCCAGAAGGATAAAAACGGCATCAGGCGGGTAATTTGCTGGCGGTCATACTCTTCGGACAGGCCAAATTGCAGCACCATCGGCAGATATTCCGCCGAGATCACCTCTTCCGTCCCGTCAAAAATACGACACATCAGTTCACGATGATGCACGTTGCCGTTTTTCATGACCGCGGGTTTTTGATAGATACGTGGCCCGCCGCGGCTCAGCATTTGCTCAATCAACGTACGCCAGCGCACGTTGCCGCGCCCTTTTTCCGGCAGCGAGTCATCGTAAACCGCCCATCCGTTGGCCCCCTGCAACACCGCGTTGCGGGTGGCGGCTTCCGCATGCTCCATCACCTGTTCTGTCGATTGCCCGCCGCGCCAGGCGCAGATCCCCATGTGGACCATATCGTCCCTGTCGAGCATTTTGCTTTGCGGCAGCGCATCCACCGCCTTCAGCAGCTGGCTGGCGATGCTTTCCGACTCCTTCAGCGTGCGGTGCGGCAACAACACGGCAAAGTCGCTGCGGTGATAGCGGGCCAGCAGCGCGCCCGGGTAGCGCATAATAAAGGTGGAGAGCAGGTTGATCAGCGTAAAGAGATTTTCTTCCGCAACCCGCTGTCCCCAGGTGTCGCGCAGGAGATCGAAATCGGGCAGGCGAATCATCATCACGACCCCGTGCGTCCCCACTTTTTCTGAATCGTCGAGCAGCGTGGCGAGCTGATTATCAAAGAAAAGGCGGTTGTTAAGGCCGGTTTTATTATCCTGCGCCGCATAAGAGCGGATCAGCGTATCCATACGGCTGCGCTGGTCGCTGGCAAACTGGATTTCGGAGAGCAGGGTATCCAGCGCGCTGCTGGCGCGTGCCGGCCACTCGTGAACAGAGCCGCGCACCTGCGGGCCTCGTTCGCCGTTAAGGATCCTTACGGAGCGCATCTCCAGGAGTTCCTGGCCGGAGAGCTGGCGGCGCAGCCAGCGGACCGCGAGAAAAATCAGCAGGACGATAAACGCAACGGCGACGGTGAGCGGCGCGGTGGTCATCATGGAACGGAAATAGCTGGCCATCGGATCGAGGTAGACCATGCGTATGGTCATCCCCGGATTTTTAAGGGAGTGCACCGTCACTTCCCGGTACTGGCTCACTACGCCCGCAGGATGGTAGCTTCCCGAGCGTTCGTGGCTCAACACACGATGCGTTCCCTGCTGAATGTCGATCTGAACAATATCAACAGGTACCATCAACTCATCAAGCTCGCGAGTAAGCGCCGGTAGCGGCGTTGTCAGCAGGCGCGTATCAATCACCGATGCAACAGACTGTACCCGATTGACCAGCTTGTCCTGAATGGCGTTGTAAAAGCTCAAAGAACAGCCCAGAAGGGTGACAAAAATGGTAAGCCCCGTCAGCAAGGTGATAAAAGCTGAGAACTTCGTCGTTAATCGCATCCTTGAGATTACTCCGTGGGTTGATGGGGTAGCGAGTAAGCGCTAACTTGCATTTCAAATGCGGCATACTACCAAATCGGGCGTATCTGGCAATTTATTGCGTTAAATCGGCACTGCGTTTCCCTGAGCGAGTATAGTCTTCACAAATTATTTTCCAATCATCTGAGTCGAGAGGACCCCGTATGCAGGCTTTGATCTTAGAACAGCAGGACGGCAAAACGCTTGCCTCGGTGCAGGCGGTAGAAGAGCATCGCCTGCCGGAAGGCGACGTCACCGTCGACATCGACTGGTCCAGTTTAAATTATAAAGATGCGCTGGCGATTACCGGTAAGGGTAAAATCATCCGAAATTTCCCTATGGTGCCGGGAATTGACTTCGCGGGCCGGGTTCATACCAGCGAGGATCCGCGCTTCCATCCGGGCCAGCAGGTGCTGCTCACCGGCTGGGGCGTAGGTGAAAATCACTGGGGCGGGCTGGCCACACAGGCGCGCGTGAAGGGCGACTGGCTGGTACCGATGCCGAAAGGCATGGATGGCCGCAAGGCGATGATCGTCGGCACCGCGGGCTTTACCGCCATGCTGTGCGTGATGGCGCTGGAAGAGGCGGGCATCCGCCCTGAGTCGGGGGAAATTGTCGTCACCGGCGCCAGCGGCGGCGTGGGCAGCACGGCGGTCACGCTGCTGCACAAGCTGGGCTATCAGGTCGCTGCGGTGACCGGCCGTGAAAGTACCCACGACTACCTGCGCCAGCTCGGAGCCAGCCGCATTCTTGGCCGCGACGAATTCGCGGAAACCCGTCCGCTGGAAAAACAGGTCTGGGCCGGGGCGGTGGATACCGTTGGAGACAAGGTGCTGGCAAAAGTGCTGGCGCAGATGAACTACGGCGGCTGCGTGGCGGCCTGCGGGCTGGCGGGCGGATTTGCCCTGCCCACCACCGTGATGCCCTTTATTCTGCGTAACGTCCGCCTGCAGGGCGTGGATTCCGTGATGACACCTGCGGCGCGTCGAACAGAGGCATGGGAACGTCTGGTACGCGACCTGCCAGAATCGTTCTACACCCAGAGCGCCACGGAGATAACCCTTAGCCAGGCGCCGGACTATGCCAGTAAGATCATGGACAACCAGTTCCACGGTCGCGCGCTGGTGAAAATCGCCTAATCTTCAAATTTTCGTGACATATTCGCGCGAATCCCACTCCTCCGTCATGCTTAGGAAAACGCATGATGGAGGATGCCATGAAAAATCGAAAACTGACGGAAGCTGACGTAACGTCCGAGTCTGTCTTTATGCTACAGCGCCGCCAGATCCTGAAAATGCTTGGCATCAGCGCCACCGCGCTATCGCTCTCGCCTGCGGCACACGCCGACCTGCTCGACTGGTTTAAAGGCAACGATCGGCCGAAGGCCCCGTCCGGCGCCCCGCTCACCTTTACCAAACCGGCTGAATGGCAAAACAAACTGACGCTGACGCCGGAAGATAAAGTTACCGGCTATAACAACTTCTACGAATTTGGTCTGGATAAGGCCGATCCTGCCGCCAACGCGGGAAGCCTCAAAACCGATCCGTGGACGCTGAAGATTGATGGCGAAGTGGCGAAACCCCTGACGCTGGATCATCACGACCTGACCACCCGCTTCCCGCTCGAAGAGCGTATCTATCGCATGCGCTGCGTGGAAGCCTGGTCGATGGTGGTGCCCTGGATCGGCTTCCCCCTGCATAAGCTGCTGGCGATGGCTGAACCCACCAGCAACGCAAAATATGTCGCTTTTCAGACGCGCTACGCGCCGGACGAGATGCCCGGGCAAAAAGACCGGTTTATCGGCGGCGGGCTTGAATATCCCTATGTGGAAGGGTTACGCCTCGATGAAGCAATGCACCCGCTCACCCTGCTGACCGTCGGCGTATACGGCAAGGCGCTTCCGCCGCAGAACGGCGCCCCCATCCGTTTAACCGTGCCGTGGAAATACGGTTTTAAAGGGATTAAGTCCATCGTCAGCATTAAGCTCACCCGCGAGCGTCCGCCAACCACCTGGAATCTGGCGGCTCCCGACGAATATGGTTTCTTCGCCAACGTGAACCCGCACGTGGATCACCCGCGATGGTCGCAGGCAACCGAGCGGTTTATCGGTTCCGGCGGTGCGCTGGACGTAAAGCGCCAGCCGACGCTGCTGTTTAACGGCTATGCGGATGAAGTGGCCTCGCTGTATCGTGGCCTCAATTTACGGGAGAACTTCTGAGTGCGTCTAACGGCAAAACAGATCGTCTGGCTGAAGGTGCTGCTGCACCTGGCCGGGTTACTTCCTTTTATATGGCTGTTCTGGGCCGTCAGCCAGGGGCTCTTTAGCGCCGATCCGGCAAAGGACATCCAGCATTTTACCGGTCGGATGGCTCTGAAATTCCTGCTGGCCACCTTGCTCGTCTCGCCCCTGGCGCGCTACGCTAAACAGCCATTATTGATACGTACCCGTCGGCTATTAGGGCTATGGTGTTTTGCCTGGGCGACGCTGCACCTTACGAGCTATGCCCTGCTGGAGCTGGGAATTAACAATCTGGCGCTGCTTGGCCGCGAACTGGTGACGCGTCCTTATCTGACGCTGGGTATCGTGAGCTGGGTAATTTTACTGGCGCTGGCGCTAACCTCCACGCAGTATGCGCAGCGAAAACTGGGCAGGCGCTGGCAGCTGCTGCACAACTTCGTCTATCTTGTTGCGATCCTCGCGCCCATTCATTACCTGTGGTCGGTGAAAATCCTCTCCCCGCTGCCGGTCCTGTATGCACTGGCGGCCGTAGCGCTTTTAGCATGGCGTTACAAGAAGTTCCGCCAGTGGCTGCGATAGTTCGCGAAACTGTGCGTTTTCCCGCAGATTCCCCGTCAACCGCAAATCTTTTTCGGATAGCGGTTGATAATCTTCCCTGATAAGACCAGTATTTAGCTGCTAAATGCTACGAAATCGTTATAATGTGCGACCTTGGTTCGCCTGACAGCGGTTTTAAGCCTCTGAAAAGGTGACATTTGCGTTTCGAAGGTATATGTTGTTTTTTACCCGAAAATCGCAGGAGATAGCGGCATAATGACTGATAAGTTCCATATCTTAGTTTTGAACGGACCGAACCTGAACATGCTCGGCACCCGTGAGCCAGAGAAGTACGGCACGCTAACATTGAGTGAAATTGTTAACCTTCTGGGAACGGAAGCAGCGTCGCTGAATGTGGATTTGGATCATTTTCAGTCGAATGCGGAGTACGCACTCATCGACCGTATTCATCAGGCTAAAGACACTGTGGACTATATCCTGATCAATCCGGCCGCGTTTACGCACACCAGTGTTGCTATCCGCGACGCACTGCTCGCGGTGAGTATCCCGTTTATCGAGATCCACCTGAGTAACGTGCACGCCCGAGAGCCGTTCCGCCACCATTCATATCTGTCGGATATCGCTGCCGGCGTTATCTGTGGACTTGGCGCTGACGGCTATTCATACGCTTTACAGACAGCGGTAAAACGCTTGTCACAATCACACTAAACAAGAGTACGGAACCCACTCATGGATATTCGTAAGATTAAAAAACTGATCGAGCTGGTTGAAGAATCAGGCATCTCCGAACTGGAAATTTCTGAAGGCGAAGAGTCTGTACGCATCAGCCGTGCAGCCCCAGCCGCTAGCTTCCCGGTAATGCAGCAAGCTTATGCTGCGCCAGTGCAGCAGCCTGCGCTCTCCGCAGCCGTTGCGCCAGCCGCAGAAGCCGCACCTGCCGCTGCAGCAGAAATCAGTGGTCACATCGTACGTTCCCCAATGGTTGGTACTTTCTACCGCACCCCGAGCCCGGACGCGAAGGCGTTCATCGAAGTGGGTCAGAAGGTCAACGTAGGCGATACCCTGTGCATCGTTGAAGCGATGAAAATGATGAACCAGATCGAAGCAGACAAATCAGGTACTGTGAAAGCGATTCTGGTCGAAAGTGGTCAGCCGGTTGAATTTGACGAGCCGCTGGTCGTCATCGAGTAACGAGGCGAACATGCTGGATAAAATTGTTATCGCCAACCGCGGCGAGATCGCCCTGCGTATTCTTCGTGCCTGTAAAGAACTGGGCATCAAGACCGTCGCTGTGCACTCAAGCGCGGATCGCGATTTAAAACACGTATTGCTGGCGGATGAGACGGTCTGTATTGGCCCGGCTCCGTCCGTAAAAAGCTATCTGAACATCCCGGCTATCATCAGCGCCGCTGAAATCACCGGCGCGGTGGCAATTCATCCGGGTTATGGTTTCCTCTCTGAGAACGCCAACTTTGCTGAGCAGGTTGAACGCTCTGGCTTCATCTTCATCGGCCCGAAAGCCGACACCATCCGCCTGATGGGCGATAAAGTGTCTGCAATCACCGCGATGAAAAAAGCCGGCGTGCCAACCGTACCAGGCTCTGACGGCCCTCTGACCGACGACATGGATGCTAACCGTGCTCATGCTAAACGCATTGGCTACCCGGTTATCATCAAGGCGTCCGGCGGCGGCGGCGGTCGCGGTATGCGCGTTGTGCGCAGCGATGCTGAACTGGCGCAGTCCATCTCCATGACCAAAGCTGAAGCGAAAGCCGCGTTCAGCAATGACATGGTGTACATGGAAAAATACCTGGAAAACCCACGCCACATCGAAATTCAGGTGCTGGCAGACGGTCAGGGTAACGCGATCTATCTGGCAGAGCGCGACTGCTCCATGCAGCGTCGTCACCAGAAAGTGGTCGAAGAAGCACCAGCACCGGGCATTACCCCGGAACTGCGTCGCTACATCGGCGAGCGTTGCGCCAAAGCGTGCGTGGATATCGGCTATCGCGGTGCGGGTACCTTCGAGTTCCTGTTCGAAAACGGCGAGTTCTACTTCATCGAGATGAACACCCGTATTCAGGTTGAACACCCGGTAACCGAAATGATCACCGGCGTTGACCTGATCAAAGAGCAGCTGCGTATTGCAGCCGGTCAGCCGCTGTCCATCAAGCAGGAAGAAGTGGTGGTGAAAGGCCATGCGGTAGAGTGCCGTATCAACGCCGAAGACCCGAACACCTTCCTGCCAAGCCCGGGTAAAATCACGCGTTTCCACGCGCCGGGTGGCTTTGGCGTGCGCTGGGAGTCTCATATCTACGCCGGTTACACCGTACCGCCGTACTATGACTCAATGATCGGCAAGCTCATCTGCTACGGCGAAAACCGTGACGTGGCGATTGCCCGCATGAAGAACGCCCTGCAGGAGCTGATCATCGACGGTATCAAAACCAACGTCGATCTGCAGATGCGTATCATGAGCGACGAGCACTTCCAGAATGGTGGAACCAACATCCACTATCTCGAGAAAAAACTCGGTCTTAACGAGAAGTAAGACCGCTCGCGTGCGAAAAGGCCGGATTATCCGGCCTTTTTTATTTCTGGGGCCAGGAAAGCCTCATCATGTACAATCCCCGCTTTCTTCATCCACAAGGGACAAAAAATGGACAAACGTTTTGTTCAGGCCCACAAAGAAGCGCGCTGGGCGCTGTGGCTGACCCTTCTCTATCTCGCTGCATGGTTAGTAACTGCTTACTTACCGGATTCAGCCTCGGGCATAACCGGCCTGCCGCACTGGTTTGAAATGGCGTGTCTGCTGGTACCGCTGATTTTCATTTTGCTCAGCTGGCTGATGGTGCGCTTTATCTTCCGCGATTTCCCGCTGGAGGACAGTGATGCAAACTGAAATCATCACCGTGCTGGTGGTCTATCTGATCGTGGTGTTTGGCCTCTCTTTCTATGCCATGCGCAAGCGCAGTACCGGATCGTTCCTGAGCGAATATTTCCTCGGCAGCCGCTCGATGGGCGGCTTTGTGCTGGCGATGACGTTAACCGCCACGTACGTGAGTGCCAGTTCATTCATTGGC
The DNA here is from genome assembly GCF_045257065.1 of Enterobacter sp. PP-008-ECC_S150. Lineage (NCBI taxonomy): Bacteria > Pseudomonadati > Pseudomonadota > Gammaproteobacteria > Enterobacterales > Enterobacteriaceae > Enterobacter > Enterobacter sp. PP-008-ECC_S150. Next base: position 195,191 of record NZ_JBJHHG010000005.1, read on the forward strand.
GGGCCGGGAGCAGCATACAAATATGGGCTCGGCTGGGTATTGCTGGCCATGATCCAGGTACCCACTATCTGGCTCTCATTGGGCATTCTGGGCAAAAAATTTGCCATTCTTGCCCGCCGCTATAACGCCATTACGCTAAACGACATGCTGCAGGCGCGCTATCAGAGTCGCGCGGTCGTCTGGATTGCCAGCATCAGCCTGATTGTCGCCTTCGTCGGCGCCATTGCCGTACAGTTTATTGGCGGCGCGCGCCTGCTGGAAACGGCGGCGGGTATCAAGTACGAGACCGGGCTGCTCATCTTCGGGATCACGATTGCCCTGTACACCGCGTTTGGCGGTTTCCGCGCCAGCGTGCTAAACGATACGATGCAGGGCATGGTGATGCTGATAGGCACCCTTGTGCTGCTGGTCGGCGTCATCTACGCGGCCGGTGGATTACACAATGCGGTGCAAACGCTGGAGCAGATCGACCCTAAGCTGGTTAGCCCGCAGGGTGCTGACGATATCCTGACGCCTGCATTTATGACCTCCTTCTGGGTGCTGGTCTGCTTCGGCGTTATCGGCCTGCCGCACACGGCGGTGCGCTGTATCTCTTATAAAGACAGCAAGGCCGTTCACCGCGGGATTGTGATTGGCACCGTCGTCGTTGCGCTGCTGATGCTGGGCATGCACCTGGCGGGCGCGCTGGGCCGTGCCGTGTTACCTCACCTGACCGTGCCGGACCAGGTGATCCCAACGCTGATGGTGCAGGTTCTGCCGCCGTGGGCCGCGGGCTTGTTCCTTGCTGCACCGATGGCGGCGATCATGTCGAACGTTAACGCGCACCTGCTGCAGGCTTCAGCCACTATCATCAAAGATCTGTGGCTGAGCGCGCGTCCGGCTAAACTGCATAATGAGCAAAAGCTGAAACGCATCTCCACCTGGAGCACGCTGGTGCTCGGCATTCTGATGATGCTGGCCGCATGGCGTCCGCCGGAGATGATCATCTGGCTTAACCTGCTGGCGTTCGGCGGCCTGGAGGCCGTATTCCTGTGGCCTTTGGTATTGGGTCTCTACTGGGAGCGGGCCAATGCTGCGGGTGCGTTAAGCGGTATGATCGTCGGCGGCGTGCTCTATGCCGTTCTCGCGACGTTTAAGATTCAGTACTTGGGCTTCCATCCGATTGTCCCATCGTTGCTGTTAAGTTTACTGGCGTTTGTGGTCGGGAACCGTTTCGGTCAACCCGTACCGCAGCCCGCTATGATTTCTACTGATAAATAAAGAGTTTTGCCATGCCGTGGATCCAACTAAAACTGAACACAACCGGCGCCAACGCCGAAGAGCTGAGCGATGCGCTGATGGAGGCCGGTTCGGTCTCTATTACCTTCCAGGACACGCATGACACGCCGGTCTTTGAGCCTCTGCCGGGTGAAACCCGCCTGTGGGGCGATACCGACGTTATTGGCCTGTTTGATGCCGAAACCGACATGAAAGAGGTTGTCGCGATTCTGGAGAATCATCCCCTGCTGGGCGCGGGTTTTGCGCACAAAATCGAACAGCTGGAAGACAAAGACTGGGAACGCGAGTGGATGGATAACTTCCACCCGATGCAGTTCGGCAAACGTCTGTGGATCTGCCCAAGCTGGCGCGACGTCCCGGACGAAAATGCGGTCAACGTGATGCTCGACCCGGGCCTGGCGTTTGGTACCGGCACTCACCCAACCACGTCCCTGTGCCTGCAGTGGCTGGATGGTTTGGATCTGGACGGTAAGACGGTGATCGACTTCGGCTGCGGATCCGGGATCCTCGCCATTGCCGCCCTGAAACTCGGCGCGGCTAAAGCCATTGGGATCGATATCGATCCGCAGGCCATTCAGGCCAGCCGGGATAACGCCGAGCGTAACGGCGTCTCCGATCGTCTGGAGCTCTATCTGCCGGATGCCCAGCCAAAGGCCATGAAAGCCGATGTGGTGGTCGCAAACATTCTGGCGGGACCACTGCGCGAGCTGGCCCCGTTAATCAGCGTGCTGCCCGTTGAGGGCGGTCTGCTGGGCCTTTCCGGTATCCTGGCAAGCCAGGCAGACAGCGTGTGTGAAGCCTACGCCGAGCTCTTTGCCCTCGACCCGGTGGTGGAAAAGGAAGAGTGGTGCCGCATCACCGGCCGTAAAAAATAAGCATTTGGCGTGGTCATCTGACCACGCCTTTCTCCCTCCGATAATCCTCTGTCACTCAGCCATTCTTCGGTAAAATAACCTCACAAATCATGTTGATTTGTATTATAAAAATTCACCGGAAGAATATGATGAAACACATTACAGGCAAGGCAGCGCTGCTGGCGCTGAGCATGGTTTCGGCTTCAGCATTGGCATCACACTGGAGCTACGAAGGGGAAGGTTCGCCGGAACACTGGGGTGAACTGGACGAGGCCTACAAGACCTGTCAAAGCGGGATGAACCAGTCTCCAATTAATATTGATTCGACCGCGAACGCCCATCTTCCCCCGCTACAAACCCACTACGTTGATGGCCCGGTTACCCTGACGAACAATGGCCATACCATTCAGGCAAGCGAGCAGGCGAATACCCGCGACACCCTGACTCTTGATAAGCAAACCTGGACGTTACAACAGTTTCATTTCCACGCGCCGAGCGAAAACACCGTTCATGGCAAGAAGTATGCGATGGAAATGCATCTGGTTCATAAAAATGCCAGCGGAGAACTGACGGTGGTGGCGGTCATGTTTGATAAAGGGGCCGCAAACCCGGAGCTTGAAAAGCTGTGGCGCGTGATGCCGCAGCAGGCCGAGCAGAACGTTTCCATCAAACAGGACCTTAACCTGAACTCACTGCTGCCGGGCGATAAAACGTACTGGCGCTTTAGCGGTTCCTTGACCACCCCACCGTGTTCAGAAGGCGTCACCTGGATTGTGCTTAAGCATCCCCTGACGGTGTCTGCAGAACAGCTTGAGAGATTCACCCGTACCATGCATCACGATAATAACCGGCCGGTACAGTCGCTGCATGGGCGTGTTGTGGTCGAATAAGACGCATGTTTCGCCTGACGATCATGTTCTAAAATGCGACGCAGATCGCAAAGAAGTGGGGAAATCTGCTGCTTAAAACAGCAGATTATCCCGCTTTGGCGACGCATTTATTCAGAAATGATGAGAAGTTACGGGAAATTGTAAGCGCCCATAAAATAACCATTCACGTATAACACAATGATTTAAATAGTGAATAATTTTGAACGAACAGATTCAGCGGCGATTCCTTGATCTACCGCAGTGGATTGTTCAAAGTTTGGCCTTTCATCTCGTGCAAAAAATGCGTAATATACGCCGCCTTGCAGTCACAGTATGGTCATTTCTTAACTCATGCGCATCGGACACCACCAGCTTAGAAATCGCCTGATCGCAGCCCCTATGGCAGGTATTACCGACCGGCCGTTCAGGACGCTGTGCTACGAGATGGGAGCCGGTTTAACCGTATCCGAGATGATGTCGTCTAACCCGCAGGTTTGGGAAAGCGATAAATCCCGCCTTCGGATGGTGCACATTGATGAACCCGGTATACGCACCGTGCAAATTGCCGGAAGCGTGCCTGAAGAGATGGCAGATGCCGCGCGGATTAACGTGGAAAGTGGTGCCCAGATTATTGATATCAATATGGGGTGCCCGGCCAAAAAGGTGAATCGCAAGCTTGCAGGTTCAGCCCTTCTGCAATACCCCGATCAGGTGAAAGCTATCCTGACGGCGGTTGTCAGCGCGGTGGACGTTCCTGTTACGTTAAAGATTCGCACGGGTTGGTCGCCGGAACACCGTAACTGTGTAGAGATTGCCCAACTGGCCGAAGATTGTGGCATTCAGGCCCTGACCATTCATGGACGCACTCGCGCCTGTTTGTTCAACGGCGAAGCTGAATACGACAGCATTCGGGCAGTTAAGCAGAAAGTTTCCATTCCGATTATCGCGAATGGCGACATAACTGACCCGCTTAAAGCCAGGGCTGTGCTCGACTATACGGGAGCTGATGCTCTGATGATAGGACGTGCAGCTCAGGGAAGACCCTGGATCTTCCGGGAAATCCAGCATTATCTGGACACTGGGGAGCTGCTTGCCCCGCTGCCACTGGCAGAGGTTAAGCGCTTGCTTTGTTCGCATGTTCGGGAACTGCATGACCACTACGGTCAGGCAAAAGGGTACCGAATTGCGCGTAAACACGTCTCCTGGTATCTCCAGGAGCACGCTCCAGATGACCAGTTTCGGCGCACATTCAACGCCATAGAGGATGCCAGCGTACAGCTGGAGGCGTTGGAGGCATACTTCGAAAATCTTGCGTAATGAAATAAAGAGCTGACAGAACTATGTTCGAACAACGCGTAAATTCTGACGTACTGACCGTTTCTACCGTTAACTCTCAGGACCAGGTAACTCAAAAGCCCCTGCGTGACTCGGTTAAACAGGCACTGAAGAACTATTTTGCTCAACTGAACGGTCAGGATGTTAATGACCTGTATGAGCTGGTACTGGCTGAAGTTGAACAGCCACTGTTGGACATGGTGATGCAATACACCCGCGGTAACCAGACCCGCGCTGCGCTGATGATGGGTATCAACCGTGGTACTCTGCGTAAGAAACTGAAAAAATACGGCATGAACTGATACTAATCAGTTAAATGCTTGTTTAAAAAGGCGCTACTCGGCATGGGATAGCGCCTTTTTTATTAATGTTTATACAGATGTTTATACATCTTTGTCTGAACAAACAAAAAAGCACCAGAACAATACTGGTGCTTTATAGGGGATGAACCTCTTTCAACGCCTTAATTTATCTGGCTTTCGCCACTGATAGGGTGGCGCTTCCATGCGCTGGCGGTGCCGCTGTTTAGCGGCCAAAACCATAGCTGTTTTTGTGCGGATTAATAGCCTATCTTGCCCGTTAAGTTCATGGCCCTGTAGTTCTGCCGCGACCATTATTGCTTTCTCTATTACTGCCCGATCCAGCATGCGCCCCCTCAGTTGATTGACTGGCTGCAACCTGTGAAAAGTTGCTCATTTACCGTCATAACTTCTTTCATATGCTCATACCATCCGGCAAAAATAGCTTCATCTGTACCGGGGTAAGCTGTCAGAAAGCACATAAGTATTTCGTCGGTGAGTTTGTCCTGCTGATCCCAGTCAACAATGAATTGTCTAAACAGAGCGTAAGCCTTAGCTGGGTCTCTGTTCTGCCACGTTTCGACAACGATCTCGAAAGGAGGAACGGTGTAAGTGACTTCAACTGGTAATGGCTCGTACTTCGTCGGTATCAATACCTCTCGGGTAAATACCTCACCTTCCGGCCAGAGTTGCACCTGATTTGTCAAAGCTGATCCTCCACATAGATACCCGCCGATATGATTGCACCGCCGATACGGCGCTTACCGTAAAGCAATGGTACCGGATAGCCCTGCGCGGCAGTATTAGTAACGCCACCAAACGCATACGAGGCTTTATTATCGGCACTTTGTTTGCTGGCTAAACCCGTAGGTTGAGGTGATAGCATCTGAACAACACCGCCCAAGGCCATCGCTGCGCCAAATTTATAGATAAATGGTGAAGCTGCTGCCCAGGGTGTAAAACTCAGCACAGCCCCCACTGCAATTAGCGCAGCGCCGAGAATTGTTTGCAGTACGCCAGCTTTTTTGCTCCCGATTATGACGGGAACAATTCGAATAGTCCTGTTGCCGTTCGGAAAATCGAGATCATCCTGAGTAACGTTCTTTTTGTCCACGAATACAGCGAACGTTAGCCCTCGGGCTTTGCTGGTATTCATGAATTTCTGAAAGCCGGGAATGGTGGCGGATAACGCAGTAAACGCCTCACGTGTCGGGCCAATAAGCCGCTGGTGAGTACGGCCAAAAAGTTTAGCCAGCGAGCCGCTCAGAAGGATCGTGCTCATGGTTTCATGGTTTGCTGTATTCATAGTTTTACTCCAGTCAGATACCGTTAAATGTCGCCAGCCGTTGTTTGTGGCTGTCGCTCATATCGAAAGCAAAATCCTCATGCTCAGCCTGGAAGGTGCCGAACGCCATCAGCGCAGATACCGCAGGGTCTATCTTGTTAGAGGATTTCTTTTTGTTGGGCTTAATGTTGGCGTTAGCGTCGGACTCCATCACCACGTTTCCAATCGCCCAGGCCAGAACCGGATCGCCACGGTGGCGCACCACTCTGCGATTAACGAACACCTCAAAGGATTTCGCTACCGGACTGAATTTCAGATAGGTTTGCGGGAACGGCTCCACATCGAGGCCAGCCCCCTGCAACTGGGTGCGCAAGTGTGTGGCGTTCCACGTATCAAAGCCCACCAGCCTGATATTGAATGTTTCAGCGTCGCGCAGGATATCGTCACGGATGCGGTCATAGTCGATACAGTCCCCGGGGGTGGTTCGTATCCAGCCCGCTTTTACCCACTGGCGATAGATGGCGCGGTTTTTGTTAGCAACGTTAAGTAGCTGCGCTTCGGGTAGATAGTGCCGGGTAAGAAGCCTGATCTCGCGTTCAAACGGGAAAGCGTAACTCACACTGGTAATATCGCTGGTTGAGGACAGGTCAAATCCGGCGTAACACTCCATCCCGGCCAGATCTTCTTCGGCATAATCGAGTGCACAGGCATCCCATGCCCCGGCCCCCATCCACGGAGTGGAACCCTGACACCAGATATTGAAACGCTTGGTCAGCATCTCCACCCATTGTGACGGTATACCCCGCGCTTTTTGGATGGTGGATTCCAGCTTCGCCGCGTCAACGGACACATGCAGGTTAGGGTTGGCCTTGATCCACATTTCAGGCTGCTCAACCTCGCTTTCGTCGTCCAGCTCGTAGATCAGGACAAACAGCGAATCGTTGCTCTCTTCCCCGGCCAGAATCTGACAGCAGTAGTCGTAATGCTGTTTACAGGCGGAGACAACGTTACTCCCGGCGGTCGTTATGGCGAACAAAATCGCCTCAGGACGTGCGCCCATACCCAGCTCAAGGGCGGAATAAACGCCGTTATCCGGGTGTAGGTGGTACTCATCGACAATCGCCAGGCTGGGGTTAGTCCCTTCAATGGTGGCCGCTTTCGCCGCCAGCGGCTTTAGCAGACTGTTGCTCTTCGGGAAAATGACTTTATGCGCCTGAATATTTACGCGCTTTTTCAGCGGTTTTGACAGCAGGCACATCTGGCGGGCATCGTCGAATACGATTCGAGCCTGATCCCGGCTCACCGCCGCCGTGTAGATATCCTGCTGGCCCTTCTCCATCACCAGAAACCAGTTAGCCAGCATGGCGGCCACGGTGGATTTAGCGTTCTTGCGCGGCACTTCAATAAAGGCGCTGCTGTACTTCCGGCGGCCTGACTCCCTGACCTTAAAGCCCAACAGGTTAGCAAAGGCGAACTGCTGCCACGGCTCCAGCTCGATAGGCTGGCCCCGCAGCGGGCCTTTGACGTGTGGACAGAGCCGGGAGAAGGCAATAAACCGCTCTACGGTCGCCGTATCGAACTCATAACGAGGGTCATTCATGTCTGAAAAGTACCTTTCCACGGCCTGTTTTACGCGCTTACAGGCCGGAATTTCGCCCGTTTTTATCGCATTTGCGTACTCATTCCAGACGGTCAAGCTCGTCCTCCTCTTCCGTTTCTACCGGGTTACGGCGGCGGCTTACCGGATCAAAGCCCAGCAGCGACGACATTTTAATCATGATTTTTTCAGCGTCGGCCTTTGCGCTTAGCGCTGGATTTCGACTCTCGCCGCCCTGGCTGTTCACAATGCTGAATCCACGGCTGGCAAGGTCTTCCACGGCTTTGCGGTACATCGAATAGTTGACGCAAAAAAGCTCAAGGTTGTTCCAGTCGGCGGGAGTCAGATCACCGCGTTCGGCCAGCTGCTTCGCCTTTGCTTTCCACTGCTGCGCGGCTAACTCATCAAGGTAAGCTGGCGGTTTTGGTGGTCTTGCCATAAAAATTTCTCGTTTCCATCGCGTTTTATTTTCAAAAAAATCACCGTGCGTAAAAATTTGAGGGGGCGGGTGGTTCCTCGCCCGGAGGGGTTTGTCCTGAAAACCTCCCCCACCCCGTCCATGCGCCCTGTCAGCGGTTGCGGAAGCATTCCATAAGCTCCCGGTCACGCTGGCTCATGCGCTTTGCTGCGGGCTTCGTGTGCGCTCTCTGTCTGGCTGGTTGCCATGCCTCGCGCTGCTTTATCAGCCCACTAATCAGGCGCTGCTGTTCCTGCTCAGTCATTGTTTGCCTCATAGATCCAGTCGGTGCGATGACGTGCTGCTTCTTCCTGCTCACGGAACTTACCGGCTTTACGCTGCTGCTTAGTCACCGGGTCTGTTGTAGTTGTCTTCCGGCCATGACAGGCAGCACATAACGACTGGTGATTACTGGCGGGCCAGAACAGCACATCGGCCTCACCCTCGATAGGGATGATGTGATCGACGATAGTTGCCGATGTATAGACGCCAGCCTTGAGACAGTGGACACACAGCGGATTAGCTTTCAGAAAATGACGACGGTATTCGCCCCAGCGGTTGGAGTAACCGCGCTCTGTTCGTGTACCTCTTCGGCTATCGCTTTGTCGGCGGGCATCCCGCTTATGCTCATCACACTTGCCGGATTTCACCCGCTTATTACATCCCGGCTCATTGCACCGGCGTAGTGGTTGCCACGGCATCAGTACACCCCCACATCTCGGTAGACAGACCACAACGCAGAGACAGCCATCGGTATCTCTTTGGCGTCGGTATCACCAATCATCGTGCGGTACTCGTACAGCTGAGATACGTACATCAGACAGCCAATCTTGATAGCTGGCGTAAACTCCAGCCCGTTATCAAACCGCTTGCCGATATGCTTCTGGCAGACCTCCAGCGCCGCATCGATGTACGCCTGTATCAACGTATCTTCGTAATCATCATCAATACGGCAATGCAGCTTTGCTTCATCCAGGGTGATTTCTGCTGTCATTTTTCCGTTCCTGTCTTGCAGAGAATTTCCAGCCGGGTACCTTCCGAATCAGGAATAGGAGGCCCGATAATATTGAGAGTGCTGCCAGCAAACGGGCCAGTAAGCACTTTCAGACGGTTGGCTGCGGTAATATCACGGCGGAAACGCACCCAGACGCGGATCGTCGCTTCGGCAACCTCGGCACCTGACGCCATTAATTCCCGGCCACTGATCCCCTTAACCTCAGCCCAGATGGTTTCCCCGTCTTCCCAGACCTGAACAACCTGACCGGACGGCTCCCTGTGGGTAGTGAATACGCGAATAGTGACGCGGCTTCTCAGCCCCCCAGATCTCATGCGTCACCTTCCTTGCCGTCTTTGCTGATCTTCACTTCCTGCTTCCATGCCTGGCTGAATTCGTCACCACCTTCACGCGGCGGCATCCCTTCGCGTTCGCGGGCTTCGTTCGGGTTCATGATCCCGTTCTTGATACCGCGCTCATAAGTTGCGTAACGTTCGGTTGGAGTGGCTCGAAGAAGATCGGCAGAGTCGAACTCCACCTGATAGCGGGTTCCCGGAACCGGAGAGGCCACCAGCAGCGCAGATTTGATTTGCTGCTCGAAGTTCGCCAGCCACGGGCGCATTGTCATGGTGAGAAAGGCGCGGCTTGCTTCGCTGAAATTGCTGTAGGTGCTGTTGCTGTATTCCTGCAGGAAGATGGGCGACACGTTGAACATGCGGGCAATGTCTTCAATTGTGAAGCGGCGGGATGCCAGCCATTCGGCATCCTGATTGCTCATGCCAAGCTGCTTATAATCCATTCCACCTTCGAGGATCGGTGTTTTTCCGGCATTTCTGGCGCCCTTGTAGCGCTCCAGTGCATCCATCGCCTGTTTGCCCTTCACGCTGTCGAGCCACTCTTTAGTGACCACCACGCCAGCCGCCATCATGCCATCTTTCATAATGCTGGCACCGTGTCGCTGTTGGGCCAGACCTAACCCCAGCGCCTCACGGCAGGTAGTGATAGGTGAACGTCCCAGAAAACCATCATCGGTGGAGTAACGCAGGTGCAGAATCTCTTCCTGCAGGTAGGTGCGCACAGCCCCGGTAAACGGCTCAGTAACGGTGTATTTGTACTTATGCTGGCCGATACGCTCAGGAACAACCGCCCCCGGCGCATACGGATGCAGGGATTGCGGCTGGCCGTCGCGGCCCCACTGGATCACCGCATAGGCGTTACCGTTCAGCAGACAATGGCGCATCATTGTGCGTTTAAACTGGTAAGGCGTCTGGCAGTCGTTAGGCTGCTCGTTCAGGAGAAAATCTACCGGATGATTGCTCAGCCATTCCCGCGCCTCACGCCCGTTATCGTTGCGCACGCGGTAGAGGTAGCAGGGCATTGTTGCCACCGCCTCACTGATAACTGACACGGCGTTCATGACCGCCGGCAGAGATTCCGCAGTACCCGCAGACACGTACTCGCCTGATCCGGTATTAGGAATCCCTGCCATCGCCAGAAACTCATCAATGGTCATGCTGCGCTGCTCAGAGGGTTCAGACTTACGGCCAAACGGCCAGATATTCCACATATCAGAGCCCCGCTAAATCAGCCCAGCGGCGACGGTTATCGCCAGCGCGGCGCAGTTCAGGATGTTGGGAGAAAAGCGAACGGTGCGCGATTTCCACGCCAGACTCAGGATAAGCAGGCATAGAGGTAACGGTAATCTCCCGCAGTTCGGCAGCGGTAACAGTGCGCAGGTATGGAGACTGGCCGATATCCCACGCTTCTTTAAGCGCCCGGAAACCAAAGCTCATGCCGGAGATATCCCCGCGCTCCACCAGCTCCAGCACATCATTGCCAAGCTGGGTATTCGGCGGGGTCAGCTCGAAGCGCAGCCCGGTATCATCTTCTGACAGCACCAGCGTGCCGGATTTAGTGCGGCCCAGCAGCTGGGTATAGTTATGCTCGTACAGCGCACGCACATCGCTACCGGATGCCAGGCTGTCTTTAAACGCTCCCGGCGCAAACTGCTCGCGGAACTCGTCCCAGATAATTTCTGAGAGACTGTTCCAGCGTACGGCATAGCCCACCAGCTTTTTGTTGCTGGCGCTCACTTCGGAGGTACGGATTTCAAAATCGATTGTTTTCATTACTGGACTCCACAGAGGGCAAAAAGGGGCCGCAGCCCCTTAAACGTCAAATCAGGAACCGGAGCCGGAAAGCTCAAGCACCTTGATGGCGTTGGAGTCCACCACGCCGCCGCCCAGGTATTTATCGGTATGCACCTTGTAGAAACCCGGCTCGGTGATGTTGTCAGGACGGGTACGCACGCCAGTGGTGTGATCCACGATGAAATAGCCGCGCTTGAAGTCGCCAACAGCGAGGAACGCTTTACCCGCCTCCGCATCCGGCATGGTTTCCAGATACTGAACAGGACGGCCCAGCAGCGTATCGGGAGAACCGGCAACCAGACGATCGCGCCAGATGTAATCCCCGTTGCCGTTTTTCAGCTTTTGCAGTTTGGCGGCGGTGTTGGAATTCATCACCCATACGGCGTTTTTGCGGTATTTGGCTTTCAGCTTATACAGCAGGTCGATCAGACCATCAGAGGAAACGTCAGCGGCTTCCATCTTCTCCAGCGTACCGAACGGACGGGTTTTATCGGCAGTGGCCGCGCGAGGGTAAGACAGGAAGCCTTTGGATTTTTTATCACCGTCGCCGTTCACAAAGTCGCTCTCTTCGGTAGCGGTGAAGGTGTCGGCAATTTCAGAAGACAGCCAGCCCAGAATATCCACCTCGGAGAAGTCGAGAATCTCCTGCGTGGTTTTCGGATAGGCGTAGATCGGGTTGAGTTTGATATCAACGCGCTCCATCTTCGGCGTGCTGGTTTCGGTGCGTGGTTCACCTTCGGTACCGCGATTAACGGTAGTGCCGCCCACAGATACCAGCTTCTGGTATTCGTTGGTTTTGCTCGTCTTCACCGTTGCGATGGAGCGCATCACGCTGTCATCCTGCAACTGGCGCATGATCTCTTTGTCCAGCTCAGGGATAACGGTATAACCACCGTCAGCCTGCACCAGCGTGGAGAGAGAGCGGGTATCACCTGTCATGATGTAGTGGCGTAGCTCGTCGTTGCTTACTGGCTCACCGTCAACGGAAGTACCAGGCAGATTGCGCTGATCGTCGGCGACGGCTTCAAGGCGGGTGATTTCAACTTCAAGCGCATCAGCCTGGGCGCGGAGTTCGTCGAACTTTTTGCCCTCTTCTTCGTTCAGGCTGCGCTTTTCGGTGTCGGCTTTGTCCAGCATGGAACGCATCTGGGTTTTGAGTGCGGCTTTCTGCTGGCGTAATTCGAGTAGTTTCTTCATGGAGTGGTTTCCGTAACAATTAACGTTGAGACGTGAAACCAGCGCTTGGAGGGGAGGCCGTTAAATCTTTTTCT
>NZ_JBJHHG010000060.1:0-1547 GCF_045257065.1 Enterobacter sp. PP-008-ECC_S150
TGCTGGAGGTATCAGAAGTGCGAATGCTGACATAAGTAACGATAAAGCGGGTGAAAAGCCCGCTCGCCGGAAGACCAAGGGTTCCTGTCCAACGTTAATCGGGGCAGGGTGAGTCGACCCCTAAGGCGAGGCCGAAAGGCGTAGTCGATGGGAAACAGGTTAATATTCCTGTACTTGGTGTTACTGCGAAGGGGGGACGGAGAAGGCTATGTTAGCCGGGCGACGGTTGTCCCGGTTTAAGCATGTAGGCGGAGGTTCCAGGTAAATCCGGTACCTTTTAACGCTGAGGTGTGATGACGAGGCACTACGGTGCTGAAGTAACAAATGCCCTGCTTCCAGGAAAAGCCTCTAAGCATCAGGTAACACGAAATCGTACCCCAAACCGACACAGGTGGTCAGGTAGAGAATACCAAGGCGCTTGAGAGAACTCGGGTGAAGGAACTAGGCAAAATGGTGCCGTAACTTCGGGAGAAGGCACGCTGATATGTAGGTGAAGCCCCTGCGGGTGGAGCTGAAATCAGTCGAAGATACCAGCTGGCTGCAACTGTTTATTAAAAACACAGCACTGTGCAAACACGAAAGTGGACGTATACGGTGTGACGCCTGCCCGGTGCCGGAAGGTTAATTGATGGGGTTAGCGGCAACGCGAAGCTCTTGATCGAAGCCCCGGTAAACGGCGGCCGTAACTATAACGGTCCTAAGGTAGCGAAATTCCTTGTCGGGTAAGTTCCGACCTGCACGAATGGCGTAATGATGGCCAGGCTGTCTCCACCCGAGACTCAGTGAAATTGAACTCGCTGTGAAGATGCAGTGTACCCGCGGCAAGACGGAAAGACCCCGTGAACCTTTACTATAGCTTGACACTGAACACTGGTCCTTGATGTGTAGGATAGGTGGGAGGCTTTGAAGCGTGGACGCCAGTCTGCGTGGAGCCATCCTTGAAATACCACCCTTTAATGGCTGGTGTTCTAACGTAGACCCGTAATCCGGGTTGCGGACAGTGTCTGGTGGGTAGTTTGACTGGGGCGGTCTCCTCCCAAAGAGTAACGGAGGAGCACGAAGGTTAGCTAATCCTGGTCGGACATCAGGAGGTTAGTGCAATGGCATAAGCTAGCTTGACTGCGAGAGTGACGGCTCGAGCAGGTGCGAAAGCAGGTCATAGTGATCCGGTGGTTCTGAATGGAAGGGCCATCGCTCAACGGATAAAAGGTACTCCGGGGATAACAGGCTGATACCGCCCAAGAGTTCATATCGACGGCGGTGTTTGGCACCTCGATGTCGGCTCATCACATCCTGGGGCTGAAGTAGGTCCCAAGGGTATGGCTGTTCGCCATTTAAAGTGGTACGCGAGCTGGGTTTAGAACGTCGTGAGACAGTTCGGTCCCTATCTGCCGTGGGCGCTGGAGAATTGAGGGGGGCTGCTCCTAGTACGAGAGGACCGGAGTGGACGCATCACTGGTGTTCGGGTTGTCATGCCAATGGCACTGCCCGGTAGCTAAATGCGGAAAAGATAAGTGCTGAAAGCATCTAAGCACGAAACTTGCCCC
>NZ_JBJHHG010000061.1:0-1443 GCF_045257065.1 Enterobacter sp. PP-008-ECC_S150
TGTACTGCACCCATTTTGTTGGACGATGAAATGGAATAGTCCCTGATATGTCAAAGCCAAAATACCCCTTCGAAAAGCGCCTTGAAGTCGTGAATCACTACTTCACAACTGATGATGGTTACAGGATCATCTCTGCACGTTTTGGTGTGCCTCGAACACAGGTCAGGACGTGGGTTGCCCTCTATGAAAAACATGGAGAAAAAGGTTTAATTCCCAAACCTAAAGGCGTTAGTGCTGATCCAGAGTTGCGCATTAAGGTCGTGAAAGCCGTGACCGAGCAGCAGATGTCCCTCAATCAGGCTGCTGCTCACTTTATGCTTGCTGGTAGTGGTTCTGTAGCCAAGTGGCTGAAAGTCTATGAGGAGCACGGAGAAGCTGGTTTACGCGCACTCAAGATCGGCACCAAAAGAAACATTACAATGTCAGTTGATCCAGAAAAAGCGGCGTTAGCATTGGAGCTGTCGAAAGACCGACGTATTGAGGATCTTGAAAGACAAGTTCGATTCCTTGAAATGCGGCTTACGTATCTAAAAAAGCTGAAAGCCTTAGCTCATCCCGCGAAAAAGTGAAAGTACTCAACGAGCTAAGGCAGTTTTACCCTCTTGATGAGCTTCTCAAGGCAGCGGAGATACCGCGCAGTACGTTTTATTACCATCTAAAGGCTCTCAGCAAGCCTGATAAGTATGCGGATGTTAAAAAGCGTATTGGTGAGATTTATCACGAGAATAAAGGTCGTTACGGATACCGTAGGGTAACGTTGTCTCTCCATCGAGACGGGGAACGGATTAACCATAAAGCCGTTCAGCGCCTGATGGGAACCCTCTCGCTTAAGGCAGCGATTAAGGTCAAGCGATACAGCTCCTACAGAGGAGAGGTAGGGCAAACCGCCCCCAATGTTCTCCAAAGGGATTTCAAGGCTACACGGCCAAACGAGAAGTGGGTTACCGACGTTACTGAATTTGCAGTCAATGGGCGAAAGCTGTATTTGTCTCCAGTAATAGATCTCTTCAACAACGAAGTTATTTCTTACAGCCTGTCGGAAAGACCTGTGATGAACATGGTCGAGAATATGCTCGATCAGGCATTCAAAAAGCTTAAGCCTCACGAGCATCCTATTCTGCACTCTGACCAGGGATGGCAGTATCGTATGAGAAGGTATCAAAACATCCTTAAAGAACAAGGCATTACACAGAGCATGTCCAGAAAAGGCAATTGTCTGGATAATGCAGTCGTGGAATGTTTCTTTGGAACCTTAAAGTCGGAGTGTTTTTATCTTGACGAGTTCAGTAATATAAGCGAACTGAAGGATGCTGTTACGGAATATATTGACTACTACAACAGCAGAAGAATTAGCCTGAAATTAAAAGGTCTGAGTCCAATTGAATATCGAACCCAGACCTATGTGCCTCGTGTTTAACTGTCCAACTTTTTGGGGTCAGTACA
>NZ_JBJHHG010000062.1:0-1177 GCF_045257065.1 Enterobacter sp. PP-008-ECC_S150
CACGAGTATTGAGCATAGTCGAGATTGGTGCAGATCACTTCTGATATTGAACTGTCAGGAGCTGGCTGCACAACAGCCATTACGCCCAATCAACTGGTGCAGTCGTCTTCTGAAAATGACAATCGTGCCACCGGCTCCAGGTCTTATCGAACAGCTCAGACACATGGTCCAAATGCTGGTCGATCCGTTCGGCCAGTTTTTCGATGGCCTCTTGCTTGAGCTTGTCACTTTCCCTGAACTCGATGTTCAAGGCCCTGGCCACCTGGTTGAGGTTCCGGCCGATAGCTCCAAGCTGCCGGCACGATTCCCGTACGGTGTTCACTTCTTCATCAGTGAGGACCGGCATCCGGTTCAACGACCGCAGTCATTTCTGTACCTAAACAGTCCTGCGAATATGTGAGTTTTGACCTAATGAGCCACAAAAACTCATTTTCGCCCACGATAATTTTTCTACTTCCTTTCTTTGGAATGCTCATTTCAATATTCACATAACGTCGCTATCAATCGCGGAAAAGGCGTAGTGCGCGAAGCGAACGAAGCTTTTTGCCGTCGATTGCATAGCTTTGTTAACCCTTTTTCCAAATTTGATAGCAATAGTTAATGTTTGAAGTAAAGTGTTGCTCAAAAACAACTTCGAAGGTATTTGGAATACTCGGGAAGAAAACATCCCCCTCTGGCTCGATGTCGATCGTCGATAAGTGGAGCGTAGAGGCCATGGGTAATGTTTCTCGGTAAATTTCTCCGCCACCAGACACTATAACGTGACCGGTGAATTCAGCTAGCCTGTCCATGGCCTCTTCGATTGACTGAAATACAACTACATTGTCATCATTTGATGTCCAACCTGAGCGGGTAACGACCGCGTATTTCCTATTGGGGAGTGCGCCCATAGATTCAAACGTCTTGCGACCCACCAGAAGCCACTGATTGTAGGTCAATGCTTTAAAAAGTAGCTGCTCCCCTTTCGCGGACCAGGGTATGTCTGGACCGCAACCAATCACGCCGTTTTTCGCTTTCGCAGCCATCAATGATACTTTCAAGGTTCTCATCCTGGGTTAACTTTGTTTTAGGGCGACTGCCCTGCTGCGTAACATCGTTGCTGCTCCATAACATCAAACATCGACCCACGGCGTAACGCGCTTGCTGCTTGGATGCCCGAGGCATAGACTGTACAAAA
>NZ_JBJHHG010000063.1:0-1165 GCF_045257065.1 Enterobacter sp. PP-008-ECC_S150
CAGCACCTGGCACGGCTGGGACGGAAGTCGCTGTCGTTCTCAAAATCGGTGGAGCTGCATGACAAAGTCATCGGGCATTATCTGAACATAAAACACTATCAATAAGTTGGAGTCATTACCCGCTTAAAAATAATAAAAGCAGACTTGACCTGATAGTTTGGCTGTGAGCAATTATGTGCTTAGTGCATCTAACGCTTGAGTTAAGCCGCGCCGCGAAGCGGCGTCGGCTTGAACGAATTGTTAGACATTATTTGCCGACTACCTTGGTGATCTCGCCTTTCACGTAGTGAACAAATTCTTCCAACTGATCTGCGCGCGAGGCCAAGCGATCTTCTTCTTGTCCAAGATAAGCCTGTCTAGCTTCAAGTATGACGGGCTGATACTGGGCCGGCAGGCGCTCCATTGCCCAGTCGGCAGCGACATCCTTCGGCGCGATTTTGCCGGTTACTGCGCTGTACCAAATGCGGGACAACGTAAGCACTACATTTCGCTCATCGCCAGCCCAGTCGGGCGGCGAGTTCCATAGCGTTAAGGTTTCATTTAGCGCCTCAAATAGATCCTGTTCAGGAACCGGATCAAAGAGTTCCTCCGCCGCTGGACCTACCAAGGCAACGCTATGTTCTCTTGCTTTTGTCAGCAAGATAGCCAGATCAATGTCGATCGTGGCTGGCTCGAAGATACCTGCAAGAATGTCATTGCGCTGCCATTCTCCAAATTGCAGTTCGCGCTTAGCTGGATAACGCCACGGAATGATGTCGTCGTGCACAACAATGGTGACTTCTACAGCGCGGAGAATCTCGCTCTCTCCAGGGGAAGCCGAAGTTTCCAAAAGGTCGTTGATCAAAGCTCGCCGCGTTGTTTCATCAAGCCTTACGGTCACCGTAACCAGCAAATCAATATCACTGTGTGGCTTCAGGCCGCCATCCACTGCGGAGCCGTACAAATGTACGGCCAGCAACGTCGGTTCGAGATGGCGCTCGATGACGCCAACTACCTCTGATAGTTGAGTCGATACTTCGGCGATCATCGCTTCCCTCATGATGTTTAACTTTGTTTTAGGGCGACTGCCCTGCTGCGTAACATCGTTGCTGCTCCATAACATCAAACATCGACCCACGGCGTAACGCGCTTGCTGCTTGGATGCCCGAGGCATAGACTGTACAAA
>NZ_JBJHHG010000064.1:0-1155 GCF_045257065.1 Enterobacter sp. PP-008-ECC_S150
TGACCTGCCCCCAGTATTAGATACAACTATCAGTTAGTAATGTCGGTTTGTTTACCTTCACATTTTTCATTTCGCCACCGTGCTGCAAACTCTGATGGCGTCTGATAATTCAGTGCTGAATGTGGACGACACTCGTTATAATCCTGCCGCCAGTCATTAATAACTTTCCTGGCGTGAACGATATCGCTGAACCAGTGCTCATTCAGACATTCATCGCGAAATCGTCCGTTAAAGCTCTCAATAAATCCGTTCTGCGTTGGCTTGCCCGGCTGGATTAAGCGCAACTCAACACCATGCTCAAAGGCCCATTGATCCAGTGCGCGGCAGGTGAACTCCGGCCCCTGATCAGTTCTTATCGTCGCCGGATAGCCTCGAAACAGTGCAATGCTGTCCAGAATACGCGTGACCTGAACGCCTGAAATCCCGAATGCGATGGTAATTGTCAGGCACTCCTTCGTGAAGTCGTCCACACAGGTCAGGCACTTGATCCTGCGACCGGTGGCGAGCGCGTCCATGACAAAATCCATCGACCAGGTCAGATTGGGCGCCGCCGGGCGGAGCAGCGGCAGACGTTCTGTTGCCAGCCCTTTACGACGTCGTCTGCGTTTTACGCCCAGCCCTCTCAGATGATAAAGGCGGTACACGCGCTTGTGATTAACATGAAGGCCTTCACGGCGCAGTAACTGCCAGATGCGGCGGTAGCCAAAACGCCTGCGCTCCAGTGCCAGCTCAGTGATGCGCCCTGATAAATGCGCATCAGCCGCCGGACGCTGAGCCTCATAGCGGCAGGTCGATAGGGACAAACCAGTAAGCTGGCAGGCACGACGTTGCGACAGACCGGTCGCATCACACATAAACTCAACGGCTTCCCGCTTCTGGTCTGTCGTCAGTACTTTCGCCCCAGAGCCACCTGAAGTGCTTCCTTATCCAGCATGGCTTCGGCAAGCAGCTTCTTGAGTCTTGCGTTCTCTTCCTCAAGCGACTTCAGGCGCTTAACCTCGGGCACCTCCATACCGCCATACTTCTTACGCCAGGTATAAAAGGTGGCATCGGAAATGGCGTGCTTGCGGCAGAGCTCACGGGCAGAAACCCCGGCTTCAGCTTCGCGGAGGATACTGATGATCTGTTCATCGGAAAAACGCTTCTTCATGTGGA
>NZ_JBJHHG010000065.1:0-1121 GCF_045257065.1 Enterobacter sp. PP-008-ECC_S150
AACCGAACAGGCTTATGTCCACTGGGTTCGTGCCTTCATCCGTTTCCACGGTGTGCGTCACCCGGCAACCTTGGGCAGCAGCGAAGTCGAGGCATTTCTGTCCTGGCTGGCGAACGAGCGCAAGGTTTCGGTCTCCACGCATCGTCAGGCATTGGCGGCCTTGCTGTTCTTCTACGGCAAGGTGCTGTGCACGGATCTGCCCTGGCTTCAGGAGATCGGAAGACCTCGGCCGTCGCGGCGCTTGCCGGTGGTGCTGACCCCGGATGAAGTGGTTCGCATCCTCGGTTTTCTGGAAGGCGAGCATCGTTTGTTCGCCCAGCTTCTGTATGGAACGGGCATGCGGATCAGTGAGGGTTTGCAACTGCGGGTCAAGGATCTGGATTTCGATCACGGCACGATCATCGTGCGGGAGGGCAAGGGCTCCAAGGATCGGGCCTTGATGTTACCCGAGAGCTTGGCACCCAGCCTGCGCGAGCAGCTGTCGCGTGCACGGGCATGGTGGCTGAAGGACCAGGCCGAGGGCCGCAGCGGCGTTGCGCTTCCCGACGCCCTTGAGCGGAAGTATCCGCGCGCCGGGCATTCCTGGCCGTGGTTCTGGGTTTTTGCGCAGCACACGCATTCGACCGATCCACGGAGCGGTGTCGTGCGTCGCCATCACATGTATGACCAGACCTTTCAGCGCGCCTTCAAACGTGCCGTAGAACAAGCAGGCATCACGAAGCCCGCCACACCGCACACCCTCCGCCACTCGTTCGCGACGGCCTTGCTCCGCAGCGGTTACGACATTCGAACCGTGCAGGATCTGCTCGGCCATTCCGACGTCTCTACGACGATGATTTACACGCATGTGCTGAAAGTTGGCGGTGCCGGAGTGCGCTCACCGCTTGATGCGCTGCCGCCCCTCACTAGTGAGAGGTAGGGCAGCGCAAGTCAATCCTGGCGGATTCACTACCCCTGCGCGAAGGCCATCGGTGCCGCATCGAACGGCCGGTTGCGGAAAGTCCTCCCTGCGTCCGCTGATGGCCGGCAGCAGCCCGTCGTTGCCTGATGGATCCAACCCCTCCGCTGCTATAGTGCAGTCGGCTTCTGACGTTCAGTGCAGCCGTCTTCTGAAAACGACA
>NZ_JBJHHG010000066.1:0-1116 GCF_045257065.1 Enterobacter sp. PP-008-ECC_S150
GTATAAAAGGTGGCATCGGAAATGGCGTGCTTGCGGCAGAGCTCACGGGCAGAAACCCCGGCTTCAGCTTCGCGGAGGATACTGATGATCTGTTCATCGGAAAAACGCTTCTTCATGTGGATGTCCTCATGTGGCTTATGAAGACATTACTAACATCGCGGTGTATTAATCAACGGGGAGCAGGTCACAGGATTCCCGCGACATCATTAACGCCGCGGTAAAGTGCCTGGACAAAATCTGGCAGGATGGTCACCGGTACCTGAAAGCCGGCATTATGCTCGGGGACTTCTTCAGCCAAGGTGTGGACCAGCTTAACCTGTTCGATGAGAACGCGCCGCGGGCCGGAAGCGATAAGTTAATGGAGGTACTCGATCACCTGAACGCAAAAGACGGGAAAGGAACGCTCTACTTTGCCGGACAGGGCATACAGCAGCAGTGGCAGATGAAGCGTGAAATGCTCTCCCCACGCTATACCACTCGTTTTTCTGATCTACTTAGGGTCCGATAACATTTAGCGAACCCATGGCTAACTTAATCTTGTGTTGAAAACTAAATTACTCAAATTCATCCAAGGTACCGATTACCGCACCCTGTTCAATTTGACCAAGTCCAAACTTTCCAACTAGAACATTACATTCCATGGTAACAGAAATAGTCATACTGCGACCCGGTACTCCAACTTCTTTTCGATGCTCGCCACTTGCATTAGCTGAAATTTCAGCATAAAAGCCGTTTTCGAAACTATAGCTTTCCAAATTAATATCTTCAATATTCTCAAAAATGGTATTTGACATCGCTATAGCGCCTGCGGTCCCTTCATTATTAAAGATGTCAAAAGGATAGCTCTCAAATTCTTCCCTGCAAGATTCAGCAAGCAGATCGCCAGAAATTAATTTAAAAGGTTGCTCTTCAAATAAAGATTCTAGATGTTCGAAAATAAAATCCGCAGTGAGGTTTTCATTGTCTGAATTTTCGTCATCCACTATCTGTTCTAAGGAAGGTGCGAACAAGTTCCTGATATGAGATCATCATATTCATCCGGAGCGCATCCCAGAGGGACATCATGAGCCATCAACTCACCTTCGCCGATAGTGAATTCAGCACTAAGCGCCGTCA
>NZ_JBJHHG010000067.1:0-1102 GCF_045257065.1 Enterobacter sp. PP-008-ECC_S150
TATATACCCGTGATCATTGAAGACGCTTGATTTTTCAGCAACAGGAGATCATGCTGTCCCCATGAAAATCTTTATCACTGACCAACAAAAAGCTGAACTTGAGCGTCTTCATGACTCCAGTCGTGATAAGCGCGTTTGCGATCGCATTAAAGCCATTCTTCTGGCCTCCGAGGGCTGGAGTTCGGCCATGATCGCTCAGGCTTTACGCCTGCATCAGACTACTGTTGACCACCATATCAGCGAGTTTCTGAACAAAGGCAAGCTGAAGCCCGAAAATGGCGGCTCAGACAGCAAACTCAGCGCTGAACAAACGGCTTTTTTAATCAGCCACTTATCCGACAATTTATTTTACCATACCCGTGATATTGTCGCGTTTGTCGCGCGGACATGGAACATCGTTTTCAGCATTCCGGGAATGAATAAGTGGCTGCACCGGAACGGCTTCACCTATAAAAAACCGTCAGGCGTCCCGCATAAATTCAGTGAAGAGAAACAAAAGCAATTCATTGAATATTATGAGGAACTCAAAGCCACCGCAGGTGATGAACCGGTTCTTTTTATTGATGCTGTCCATCCGACTCAGGCCACCAAAATAGGTTATGGCTGGATACGTAAAGGCCAGAGAAAAGCGGTAAAAACAACAGGTAGTCGTACACGGCTGAATATCATGGGGGCGCTGAATCTGAAGGCCCCGGAACATCCGCTAATCTGCGAATATAAAACGGTTAATGAATACAACGTATCTCGTTTTTTCAATGAGATACGTAAAATTTATCCAGATTATCAGCAGAAAGTTCATGTTATTCTGGATGGTGCTGGTTATCACCGTTCACAGTTAGTGAAAGACTGGGCGGAGGTGGTAAATATAAAACTTCATTACCTCCCGCCGTACAGCCCGAACCTGAATCCGATAGAACGAATGTGGAAGTTAATGAACGAACATGCCCGGAATAACCGCTACTTCAGCAACAGCAGGGAGTTCAGGGATGCAATATCTGAATTTTTCAGCCATACGTTACCGGGGATAGCGGGTTTTCTGACGTCCCGAATTAACGATCATTTTCAGGTGCTCAAACCTGCATCTTGAGGTTTATTGGGTATA
>NZ_JBJHHG010000068.1:0-1097 GCF_045257065.1 Enterobacter sp. PP-008-ECC_S150
CCGTTGATATTGAGAGTGATAGATACCGTGGTGGTTCCTGAAAGTGAAGATACAAAAATCAACGCTTCAAGAAGTGCAGACTTAGAGAGTGCTGATGATCCGGAATCATTAAACGTGATTGTTTGTGTCGCAACCCCGCCGCCGGAAATATTCACGTCAGCGCCTATCCCCATGTTTGCTATATCGCCAATAAAACTCGTGGCCTCAACCGCACCTTTGAAAACGCCGTCAGTTGCGATCACCGTTCCACGAATGGTGACGTTATTGAAAACGGCATAACCCGATTTGTTGATGTGCCAGCCGACGTTCCCGGTTCCGTCCCATGTCGTTGACTGGATGTAATCGCCGATCATCGCATTCTGAATCCACCCCGTACCGATGAATGCCTGGTTGATAAAGGTCTGCCCGTTTTGGATCACAAAAGGCAGCGTAACTGTACCACCTGCCTGAGTAGTGACGGCAAAACGGTCGGCCAGGAAGATTACCTGCGACTGCATCCCTGATGGCGTATTTTCCACCCCGATCCCCATCCCTGCGGCGTAATACTGCCCATTACTCGTTACCCCAACTTTGATGTTGTACATCGCGCTGAGCTGGCCGTTTACGTTCGCAATGGCCTGGGCGTTCGTGGTTATAGAGGCTGTATGTCCATTGACGGTCGCCGTTATGGCGTTTATCTGCGTGGCCGTGGCCTGCTGATAATTCGAAACCGTCTGGCTCATGCTGTTGATGGAGGCTGTATTACCGTTGACGTTCGTCTGCATGCTCAGCAATGCACGTGCTGTTGCTTCCTTCTCAGTGACGATCACCTCATCAATGCGGTCCAGCTGTGCGCTGTTACCTGCAACAGAAGCTGACAGAGTTTTACGCGTGGCCACCTGAGCGAGGTTGGCCTGGATTATCGCAATTGCCGAGTTTTTCACTCCTCCCGTCATTCCATCCATAGACACGCTGATACTGTCGATTCGCTGGCCTAGCGCGGTATCAGCCGTCGCAACGGTCTGCTCAAGCTGTGAGAGGGAAGACGACACGTCACCAACCGTGCTAGAAAGTTCATTAACGCTGGTCTGAACCTGCCCGATGTCCTGCGCATTTTT
>NZ_JBJHHG010000069.1:0-1067 GCF_045257065.1 Enterobacter sp. PP-008-ECC_S150
AGAACTTTAGCAACAACGCCCGCGCCAACGGTACGGCCGCCTTCACGGATTGCGAAACGCAGACCGTCGTCCATCGCGATTGGGTGGATCAGCGTCACAACCATCTTGATGTTGTCGCCTGGCATTACCATCTCAACGCCTTCTGGCAGTTCGATGGTACCGGTCACGTCAGTTGTACGGAAGTAGAACTGTGGACGGTAGCCTTTGAAGAACGGAGTATGACGGCCGCCTTCGTCTTTGGACAGGATGTACACTTCAGATTCGAACTTGGTGTGTGGCTTGATTGAGCCTGGCTTCGCCAGAACCTGACCACGTTCGATTTCTTCACGTTTGATACCACGCAGCAGAACACCAACGTTCTCACCAGCACGGCCTTCGTCCAGCAGTTTGCGGAACATTTCAACGCCAGTACAGGTAGACTTCGCAGTCTCTTTGATACCAACGATTTCAACTTCTTCGCCAACTTTGATGATACCGCGCTCTACACGACCGGTAACAACGGTACCACGACCGGAGATGGAGAATACGTCTTCGATTGGCAGCAGGAATGGCTTGTCAATCGCACGCTCTGGTTCTGGGATGTAAGAATCCAGGAAGCCAGCCAGTTCGATGATTTTCGCTTCCCACTCTGCTTCGCCTTCCAGCGCTTTCAGCGCGGAACCACGAACGATTGGGGTATCGTCGCCTGGGAAATCGTACTGAGACAGCAGTTCACGAACTTCCATCTCTACCAGTTCCAGCAGCTCTTCGTCATCAACCATGTCGCACTTGTTCAGGAACACGATGATGTAAGGAACGCCTACCTGACGACCCAGCAGGATGTGCTCACGAGTCTGAGGCATTGGGCCGTCAGTCGCAGCAACAACCAGGATCGCGCCGTCCATCTGCGCAGCACCGGTGATCATGTTTTTAACATAGTCGGCGTGGCCTGGGCAGTCTACGTGTGCGTAGTGGCGAGTCGGGGTGTCGTATTCAACGTGGGAAGTGTTGATGGTGATACCACGAGCTTTTTCTTCTGGTGCGTTATCGATCTGGTCGAATGCACGAGCAGAACCACCGTAGGTTTT
>NZ_JBJHHG010000006.1:0-197939 GCF_045257065.1 Enterobacter sp. PP-008-ECC_S150
GTATAAAAGGTGGCATCGGAAATGGCGTGCTTGCGGCAGAGCTCACGGGCAGAAACCCCGGCTTCAGCTTCGCGGAGGATACTGATGATCTGTTCATCGGAAAAACGCTTCTTCATGTGGACGTCCTCATGTGGCTTATGAAGACATTACTAACATCGCGGTGTATTAATCAACGGGGAGCAGGTCAATTACAGCAGAACCACTCACTGCACAAAAGGCGGCGAAACTCCTGAAGGTCTCACCGAGGACTGTCTATCGGCTCATCGACTCAGGACAGCTAGCCGGAAAGAAGGTCGGTAACAAATACCGCACAACCGATGTCGCCTGTATTGCGTATTTACATGACCCGCGCGATCCTGTTGCCGCGAGCGCGGGTGAACATAAAGGAGAGTATTTATGTCAATCACCCTCAGAGGCGGAGTGTGGCACTGTCATTTCGTTACACCGTCAGGGAAAAGAATTAGACAATCTCTTGGTACGGGGGACAAGAAACAAGCTCAGGAGTTGCACGACAGGCTGAAAGCAGAAGCATGGCGTGTAGATAAAATTGGGGAATTACCAACAAGGACGTTTGAGGAATGCTGCATCAGGTGGATTCGGGAGAAGGAGCACAAGCGGTCACTGGATGACGACAAGACCAAAATAGAATACTTCCTGCAGCATTTCTCAGGTAGGGATGTTTCGACCATCACGGCAGAACACGTCTATGATGCCGTTTCAAAGATGGTAAACCGGAAGCATATTCAGGTGTGGGAGTCGAGAAGGGATGCAGCTTTACGCAGAGGAAAGGAGCCGCCTCCGTATGTTGAAAAGCCAGTAAGTCAGGCTACAAAGAGCCAGCACCTGTCTTTTATGCGTTCTCTGCTGAAGACTGCAGCCAATGACTGGGGATGGATTAAGACGGCTCCAGTCATTAAAACCAAAAAGCCAATCAGCAAACGTATTCGCTGGCTGACCAGAGACGAGGCTGAACGGCTTATCGCCTGTATGCCGGAGTCGATAAAGCCAGTGGTGATATTTGCACTGGCAACCGGCCTGCGCCGCTCCAACATCATTGATCTGGAGTGGCAACAGGTCGATATGCAGAGAAAGGTTGCATGGGTAAATCCGGAGAACGCGAAGGCGGGCAAGGCTATCGGCGTGGCTCTGAATGATACCGCATGCAGGGTATTAAGGGATCAGATTGGGAAGAGTTCGAGGTGGGTATTCGTTCACACCAAGCCGTCTACTCGACCGGATAAAACGGTAACTCCGGCTGTACGGAAAATGCGTGTGGACGACAACAGCGCCTGGCGAATTGGCCTGGAAAAAACGGGTATTGAAGACTTCCGTTTTCACGACCTCAGACATACCTGGGCGAGCTGGTTAATTCAGTCCGGAGTACCGCTGTCAGTTCAGCAGGAAATGGGAGGCTGGGAATCGATCGAAATGGTCCGTCGTTATGCTCACCTGGCACCGAACCATTTAAGCGAGCACGCACGGAAAATAGATGCCATTTTTGGCAACCATGACACAAATACGACACAAGGAGAAAATCAGGCTGGTTTGAAACTGGCGTAAGTGCCTGTTTCTAAATGGCACGCCCTGTAGGATTCGAACCTACGACCTACGGCTTAGAAGGCCGTTGCTCTATCCAACTGAGCTAAGGGCGCACTGAGAAGAGTGAACTTCGCGGTGTGAAACGCGAGGAATTATACGGTCAATGGCAGGTGAGTCAATGCCTTTTCCGTTTTCAGGGGTAATTACCGCTAGCCGATTGTAAACAAGGCTATTTTCTCAACATTTCCTCCTGTTTCACCATAAGATTTAGCGCTGCGAAAAGGCTTAGTTGCATTTAAGTAACGCCTGCTGTTTTCCTGAACGTCCGCTCGTCACACTAGAGCCAGGTATCCCAGCCGCCTGGAGGCTGACAGAAAACAGGATAATGGAGTGACTGCGCATAACCCGATCGATACGCCCCCCCGGTTACAGTACATTTCTCAGGACATCGTCGGCATTAAGCTTGAGCCCATCGTCTCCCTCACCTCCTTGCGCCAGGCCGGCGTGGAGGTACTGAGCGTTCTGTCCGACAGGCGGCACAGCGAGGACTTTTTTTGCGATCGGTCCGCCGACTGGTCGATAACGCTGCTTGAAGCACAGCTGGCCGCGCTAAAAAATACGCCGTACGCTCATAATCTTTTTATTAATCTGCCGATAACCGTCCTGACAGAGCCTGCTTCTTATCAGCGACTTATCCGGATGAAAGGCGCGCCGCTCAATATTGAGCTGGTCGACCTCGCCTCTTTTGCGGCGCAGCCCGTCGCGCAGAAGCAGCAGGTCGTTCAGAATCTGCAGCAGCTGAGCAGACAGGGACACGCAATCTGGCTGGATGACGTGGATGACGTCTTAGTGCGGTCGTTTTTATCCTGCCGACTCCCGTTAAGCGGCATCAAGATAGATAAGGAAGCATTCTGGCGTTTACGCGACACCCCTGCCCTGAGGCAACTGGTTTCCCTTTGCTTTCAGCTGGCGGGGAAAGTGCTTATCGAAGGTATTGAGACTGAACGCGATCGTACCTGGGCACTGCAGGCAGGCGCAGACCTCGGCCAGGGATATTACTGGCCGTCCTGGACATGGCCGGAGGATTAAAACGCCATTTCCAGGAGGGAGGCCATGCGAATGACAGTGCGCCGTTACCGGCGGCGGCGTACAGGAAGTGATGCACTGGGATTTACGCGCTCACCTTTTGCTCCCCCCTTTTTCGACCGGCTCGAATTTTTGAGCCAGTCCATCAGCCAGCCCCGCAAAACAGACGCCCCGTTTATCCTTCTTGTGACGGAAGATCACTACCTGCGCACCGGTTTTCTCAACGGGCAGTTTCCCCTGAGCAGCTGCTGCGACTACGCCACGCTGGACGACGCCCTTGTCGCGCAGGCGCAATGGCCCTCCGCCCGTCTGGTTGTGGATATTGAAAGCCGGTCTACGGGGCTTCTCGATAAACTGGATCAGCTGAGAAGGCATAGCCTGTTTCCTCCTTTTCTTACGCCCTGGCTGTTAGTCCGCGCCGATAACTACGACACCCGCCTCTTCTGCAAAGCGGCGGGCCCCTTCCATGTGCTCGAACGCCAGCTGAACGCCGCGGCGCTCCAGCACAGCCTTCTGGATACGCCTCCTCCACAGGGATCCGACAAAGACTGGTTCTCGCGTAATGAATGGCCGATCCTGCAGGAACTCTCCCGGGGCAAGACGTTACGTCAGATTGCCCTAATGCAGAATCGACCCTATAGCCGCATTATCTACCGTCTCAGCTGCATCCTGGTGAAGCTCGGGTTGAGTCATCGGCAGGAATTGCTCCACCTTCTTAACAACCTCTCTGACTGCACATTTTCACTCACGCCCTAACCCCTCATTTCCTAAAGCGCTTTAGGAATTTACTTACCATTCGCGTTTCAAAAATGTTAATTTTTAACAAAAAACTCGAATTTATAACTATTCCTAATTTACGGGCTCGAACCTTGTGAAATGCCACGAATTGAACAAACGGCAGCACTTTCCTCCATCCGTTAAGTGAATGCAGAGAGCGTTAACAAGATGATAATGATGTAAAAACAAGCAGCTTAGCGACATCTCCCGGGAGGAAAAAACGAAGCGGATAGCATCTTCTCCTGTACGGAAGACGCGGACCTCCGGGTCAACTCGTGCGCTTTCAGATGAAGGTATGACGGCCTGCGAGGGCAATTGTTAACCTCATCAGCGTGGGTTTATCCCGCCAAATGATGCGTATTTTTGTTAACAATTGATCAACATACAGAGATATCTGTTATTTTTTGTTATTACATAAAGATGAAAATATGCGGTAAATGAGATAACAGGATATTTCCGCTAAAATTAAAAAAATAGCGATTCAGATCCAGAAGATAATACAAACACATAAGCGGATATTAATTTACAGGGTTTTCGGAAAAAACTTACCCTGTATAATAAGAAGCGTACCAAATCTGAATAAGAAAAATCTTTTTGCCAACACCAGCCAAATGAGATGACCGCGCTGAGGCATAGTTCTTTTCATTACGTAAACAAGGATGCTTTCGCTCTTTCCAGGGAAATACTACGGTATAGGGATCTGCACTTTATATCCTTCCGGCATTTCGAGAGTTTTACAAACTCTGCATAACGCTTTTAACAATCTGAGGCATTAAAAATGAAACCGGCATCCGTTATCATTATGGACGAACATCCTATCGTCAGAATGTCGATAGAAGTCCTGCTACAGAAAAATAAGAATATCACAGTCAAGCTCAAGTCTGGCGATAGCCATGAAGTCCTTGACTGTATCCGCAATCACCCTATCGATCTGGTGATCCTTGACATTGAACTCACGGGCACGGATGCATTCTCTTTACTCAAGAGAATCAGAAACTTAAACAAAGACATTAAGGTTCTGTTCCTCTCGTCTAAATCAGAGTTATTTTACGCGGGTCGCGCCATTCGCGCCGGGGCAAATGGCTTCGTCAGTAAACGAAAAGATTTGGGTGAGATCTACAACGCCGTAGAAATGATCCTGATGGGCTATTCCTTTTTCCCGTCGGAAACGCTGAACTTTATAAACCATTTGGGTTCAGGGAAAGGGATGGCTGTCGATATGCCATTATCGAATCGCGAGGTCACGGTATTACGTTACCTGGCGAATGGATTATCCAATAAGGAAATTGCTGAACAGCTGCTATTAAGCAACAAAACCATTAGCGCGCATAAATCCAATATTTATTCCAAACTGGGTGTGCAAAGCATCGTGGAATTAATTGATTACGCTAAAGCGCACGAACTGCTATAACCTGAATTCACTCCCTGCAGCTTATCTGAGCTGCAGGGAGTGCGGTCAGCGCTAATTATAGTTAATCATGAAGGTGGCATCTGCATCGGCCCGTCCGGGCTGAGGGTTATCGGCAGTGGCAATATAATTGGCATAAAACGACAATGTTGCATTCCCCTGCGCATCCACCGCGACCGCCTGGCTGGCCTGCTGGAGAGCCAGACGCGTTTTATCCGCATCCCTGATCTCAACGGCGACATGCGTTGCCGTACTGGCGTCATTCAGCGCCAGCAACCCGCTATTGCTCCCGTCAGCTTTTCCCGAAAACGTAATGGACGCCGCGCCCGGCGGACAGCCGGTCAGCTTGAGCGTAAACGGCATAGGCTGCGTGCGGCTCCCGGTGGTGCCGAGCTGTTTCGTGGGCCAGGTGCCCAGCGTGACGGTTTTATCGCTGTCGCTGCCCTCGGCAACGCAGGTAAAATCGACAATATTGCCGTAGAGACGAATGTTAATCTCGCCCAACGCGGTGTCCGCCTGAGCCTGGGTGCAAAGCGCAAAGAGCGCCACGGTAATAAAACGGATCCCGTTTCGCATACTGGCTCCTTAGTCGTTATCCACGCGCAGATAACCGCGCGAGGTGAAGCGCCCTTCCGCGGGCTTATTGCCCGTCACGCTCACCGGCCAGACCCGAATGCCCACCTGCGCCTGCGCGCTGTCGTCGAGGCGGAACGGTATTTTGCTCGTCAGATTGTTGGGCGTGAGCGGCGCGCCGCTCTCGTTGGCAATGATGAACCCTACGTCCGGGTTATCCGACACCAGCGCATTACTCGAGACCTTTTCAGCCTCAACGCGCATCGTCAACATGGCGTTCGCCTCTACGTTGGTGCATTTAATCGCGATGGTTTTACTCTGCGATGAAACCCCTTCCGGCTTGTTGCCCGCGCCCGCCTTGCTGAACAGGGAGGCGCCAATGTCTCCGAAATCAAACTCCACCACGTTACCGGCGTTAATAGCGCAGCTTTGCGGCACCTGGATGGTTCCGCTGTAGCTGATGGTGTAGACCGGTGTGGTTAACGGGTCAGAGGCGGTGGTGGTCACGTAAACGCGGAACATCGTGGCGCGCGGGATCACCACCATGTTAATAAAGCGCCGGGTCACCTTAAGGCGGAAGACGAGGCTGGAATCCTGCACGCCAAACGGTTTGTTTTTGGAAACGTTGGGATGGTTCCCCATCTGGATATAGTTTTTGGGCGGGTAAAACACGCCAGCATAGCTGTCCGTGATTTTCATGGCCCCGTCCAGATAGTCGTTAAGCTTCAGATACTGATAGCCGTCGCTCGTTCCCGTCACCGGGTAATCGGTCACATAGCTACGCCTGGTGGTATTCCCGGTCGTGCCCTTCGGGCAGACGGCATTCACCCCTACCCACTGCGACTTCTCGCTGAGCGTCACGACCTGTCCGACCTGGTTATTCGAGCTATTAAATTTATCCGTCAGGTCGTAATGCACCTCGGTCGGCACGCCTTTTTCATTGACGCACACGGTCGCTAATGCGTTTGTCGCGGGCAGGAGCGCCAGAAGCGACAAGGCAAGAATGTGGATTTTATTCACAGCGAATCCCCTTCAGTGTGATTGCCTGCTGCAGGCTCTGTTCAGACAAGCTGTATGGCGCACGGCACTGGGACTGCGCCCCGTCGCCCCACTGGATCAGCAGCTCGCCTTCCAGCGGCAGCCCGCTCAGGTAAATTTGCCCGTCATCCCCCACCATGCTGGTGACGCCGCTTTTGATCTCCCGAACTACCGCGCCGAACGGCACGGGCTGGCTGCCGCGCGTCACCGTCAGCAGGGCACGCACGCCAATGCGGGTATCGAAGCTGGCGCGCACCAGCGCGCCTTTGGTCGGCACCACGCTGCTCACGTTGTTTTCGATATCGGTGTTGTTGCTCATGGTGTTGGTATCCAGCGCCACGCGGTTGTACCGGTAGACGGTGGCATACGGCATCACCGCGTAGCCCCGCCAGTCGGTCTTCACGCCGGTCTGGTTTTCAATGCTGACGCCCGATGCCCCCGGGGCTTTGATCAGCACGTTGGTATCGCCCAGCGGCTGGCTGAAGGTCACGCCGTCAGCGTGGCCAACCACGCCGCCGGAGAGCTGCCAGTTGAGGTCGTGCTGGTCGCGGGAATAGTTGTACCCCACGCCCAGCGTGCCGTAGGTCGCCTGCCAGTTAGCGCTGGCGCTTCCGCTTGAGCCGTTGGTGCTGGCATGCCCCTGGGTCACGCTGTAGTTGAGGTTGCGGTCCTCCAGCAGCGTGCCGCTGACGCCGGTTTGCCAGCTGGTGTCGCCATCGCTGTTTCGGCTGGCGGATGCCGTGGCGTAGGCGCGGTCAATCGCGCTGTCCCGACGATAGCCCTGAGGGGTAAAGATACTGAACGGCACGGAGACGTTAAACGAAGCGATTCGGTCGGTGCCGTCGATCCCGACGGATTTGTTCCACGACCACGAAACGGAGTAGTTAATTCCCTTCACGCCACCCGCGTAGCCCAGCTGGTACCAGAGGTTCGTCTCGTCGGTTCCCCAGTAGGTCTGCTCGCTACCGGAGATGTAGACCGAGCCGTAATCCCCCAGCGACTGCGACACGTTGAGCTGGAAGCGGCCTTTTTTATTCCACGTCAGGTTGTGATAACTCTGCACGTCCGGCACATCGTTATCGTTCTGGCTATCGGCATACTGATAGCCTTCCATTGTGCGCCAGGCCACGTCGTCGAGGGTGTAAAACCCTTTTGTCGAGTAGCGGTAGCCCAGCAGCTGGAAGTTGGTGCCGAAGCCGTTAAGGGACTTGGCGTAGAGGAAGCGCAGCGACTGCCCTTCGTGCTTGCTGTCGTCCGCGAGCTGGCTGCGGGCGTGGGTGATATCAAGCGAGACCGCCCCCCAGTCGCCCAGGTTTTTTCCGGCCCCGACGGCCACCGCGGTATAGCGTGACGCCAGCTGCGTCCCGCCGTAGAGCGTATAACCGTTGGCAAGACCGGTAATCAGGGTGCCCTGGGTGAAGAACGGCGTGTCCTGATCGCTGTTGCCGCTGCGGTAATCCCCCGCGACGAGGTCGTACTTCCAGCGCCCCTCACGCTGCAGGAGCGGCACGGTGGAGTAAGGGACGGTATAGCGCTGCTGGCTGCCGTCCTTCTCTTCCACCGTCACGTCCAGGTCACCGCTTGAGGAAGTTGGGTTGAGATCGGTAATCGCAAAGGCGCCCGGCTGGACATAGCTTTGATAGATAACGTAGCCATTCTGACGCACCACCACTTTGGCGGGGGTCCGGGCGATCCCGCGCACGGTCGGCGCGTAGCCCTGCAGGCTGTCCGGGTACATGCTGTCGGACGAGAAGAGCCGCCCGCCGCGGAACCCCATGCTGTCGAAGACGTCATTCCCGGTATTGCTGTCGCCCAGCACCAGCTCGCTTTTCAGCGGGATAACGGTGCGCTGCGCCCAGGTGCCAATATTCTGCCACTCGCTGCGCCGCTGCCCGTTCGTCTGCGTGTAGCGCCATGCGCCGTTGTTACGCAAGCGCCAGGCGCCATAGTTCAGCCCGCTTTGTAGGTTGAGGTAATAGCTGTCGTCTTCGCTTCCCCGGTTACCGGTGAAGCTGTAGTTCACCAGCGCGGCGGGGATGCCTTCATCCCACTGTTCAGGCGGAATATAGCCCCGGGCGCTGTTTTGCAACGCCACCTGCGGCAGGCTGACGTCCAGACGCTGTGAGGCAAAGTTGAATACCGTTTCGCTGCCGGGTATGGCCGTGGTCAACGGCAAGCAGGTCTCGCCCTGCACCTTAGCCAGCTCGGGAAACGCCGCCACTTTGACGCCAAAGCGATCGAGCATCGCGCGCGTAACGCACGGTGATAGCCCGCCCGCTACCGGCGGCGTGTTTTCGGCCTGCTCAAAACGCACGTCCTGGGTACCGATAAACTCATCGTTACGCCAGATATCCACGCGATAAACGCCGGGCGCCTGCTGGTGTCCTTGTTCAAAACGCGACAAATCCGCCACGCTGGCGGTGTCGTCGGACAAGAAGGCCGGGTTGAAATAACTTTCGCTCCAGCCAGCCTGCGGCCAGAGCGCAGCCATCAGCGCCAGCGCAACCGGGCAGTAACGTCTCTGGTGGTTTTTCATCGCCCTGACTCTGCTCACAGGTTGACGCTACGCGCCGGGGTGATGGCGCCGTAGTCATTCACGCTCTGCCAGGAAAGCGAACCGCCGGCACCGGCTGGCAACACCTGCTGTGCCGAGCTTTTCGGCGCCACCATCAGGTTTTCCAGCTTCTGGCCGCCCAGCGTCAGATTGACGAGAGTGATGTAATACGGCGACGCGTTGCTGACTTTGAGATGATTACCTGCGCGTTCAAACCGCAGCTGGGAAAGCGCCTCTTCTGGCTGCATCGCCAGGTTGTTTGGGCGCACAAACAGCTTGATGCGGGACAGGATCGCCAGCTGCAGCACGTTA
Organism: Enterobacter sp. PP-008-ECC_S150; assembly: GCF_045257065.1. Lineage (NCBI taxonomy): Bacteria > Pseudomonadati > Pseudomonadota > Gammaproteobacteria > Enterobacterales > Enterobacteriaceae > Enterobacter > Enterobacter sp. PP-008-ECC_S150. Next base: position 9,288 of record NZ_JBJHHG010000006.1, read on the forward strand.
TTGTTTTCCGTTTTCGCTTTGTTCACCGACGGGATGGCCTTCACGTTCATGTAAAACAGCGATTCGCGATCGGCAGGCAGCGCGGGCCCGGCGTAAATAATACGCAGCGTGTTTTCACTGTTTGGTTCGCTAACAAACAGGGGCGGGGTGACGGCAAAGGTCTTTTCTTTTTGCCCGCTCGCATTTTCAATCCACGCGTTAATTAAATAGCGTTCCTGCTTGTTGCTGTTGGTGATCGCCAGCGACGTTTGCTTTGCCTCTGCGGGATAAATAACGCGCGTGGCTCCCAGCGCAATACCGCCGGATGCATTAGCGCAGGTAGAAACCATCATCAAAATAAACGATAAAAACAATCCTGGTTTAATTAGGGTATTCATCACTACCGTACCTTTAATAATGTGTTCGCAGGTGTTATGGATAAATCAACGTAAACCAGACATCCGACTGAATTTTGCCTGGCTCGAGGTGTTCGGAAATAGCCCGATAGCGGGCGCTAAAATGGAACGCGAGCTCGGGGGTATCGATCGGCAGCCAGCTGACGGCCGTGGCGTTTGGGATAATCTGACGTTGCTGTTCGTCAAAGAGCGCCAGCCCTACGCCGCTGCTGACGGGTGCTTCACCCGGGCGCGATGTCGCCAGAAAAACCTGCGGATCTTCTGCGGGCGTGACGCCCTGAAACTGGATCCCCACGGTGCGCGATACATCAACGCTGCAGTCCAGCAGCCGCACGGTAAAAGGCACATTCACCGTGGAAAAGCTGCCCACGCCGGAAAATGAGTTGGTTCGGTACTGCCCCATGTCGATGCGCATATTCTGGCTGTCGGGCGCCACGGCGCAGCCGCCGTTCACCAGTTCACCTCTGAGATGAACCTTGCCGCCCTCGATCACCACGGTATGCGCCGATGCCGGGCAAGCCATCGCAAGGGTTAACAGCAGTAGTGTTCCAGTCCTTGTCATCCTTCGTTCCTGGCAATAGCGTATGACGGGCCTCGTCCCTGAGGCCTGAACATCCCTGTGCGGAGGAATTATTCGTATTTCATTACGAAGGTGGCGTCAGCGTTCGCCTGGCCTGGCGCGGTAGTGGCAGCCGTTGATTTATAGCGCGCGGTGAACTTCAGGGTGTTTGTCCCTTCGATCAGCGTCTGCGCAGCAGAGAAGGTTGCACCGTCTGGGGTCAGCACGCTGGATTTGCTGTCGAGGATCTCAATGCCCACGCCTTTCGCGGTGTTGTCGTTGTTACCGGAAGTGACGGCCAGCAGGGTTTTGTCCGTTGGGTCGATCTGACCGGTGAACGCAACCGCTGCCGTTTGAGCAACCTGCGGATCGCAGTCATTCAGTTCAATGTTGAATGGAATATTCGAGGTGGTGTCGCCCACTTTGGTAAATTTCGCGGTACGATATTGACCCAGATTAACGGTCTGCTCGGAAGAATCAGTATTTACTGAACAAGCAGCATTAACCAGCTCCCCTTTAAAATGTACGGTACCGCCATTGACGGAAACCGCATCTGCATGAGCGGCACCCGCGACCAGGGCCAAAGTTGCAATAACAGTAGAAGCAATGTTGCTGAGTTTCATGTCTATTCCTTTAAAATGTAAATAACCCTTCCCGCCAATAATCGGGAATAAGAAATACGTTCAATTGAAAAATTGAAAGCTTATTTCGGAGGAGACAAAGTAGCTCAGGAATAAACGTTTAAATATGTCAAAACGCTGCCATTTCGCCAGGTCACATCCTAATACTGCCTAAGAAATTGACCATCCCCTAAGAAGGGTTTTTGCGCCTCGCTGATAAAAACGCGTAAAGGGTGACTGACAGCGACGCTCGCTTCTGACAAAATACAGGCCATCCCCCCTTTCAAACGTTACAGACGGAATCTTCTCTCTGATGGCAGCAAAGATTATTGACGGTAAAACGATTGCGCAGCAGGTGCGCTCTGAGGTCGCGGAAAAAGTGAAGGCGCGTAAAGCGGCCGGAAAACGCGCCCCCGGGCTCGCCGTTGTGCTGGTTGGCAGCAACCCGGCATCGCAGATTTATGTCGGCAGCAAGCGCAAAGCGTGTGAAGAGGTCGGCTTCGTCTCCCGCTCTTACGATTTGCCGGAAACCACCAGCGAAGCAGAACTGCTGGAACTGATTGACACCCTGAATGCCGATAAAGAGATCGACGGTATTCTGGTTCAGCTGCCGCTGCCAGCCGGTATCGACAACGTGAAGGTGCTGGAGCGTATTGCGCCGGATAAAGACGTGGACGGTTTCCACCCGTACAACGTTGGCCGCCTGTGCCAGCGCGCGCCGCGCCTGCGTCCGTGCACGCCGCGCGGTATCGTGACGCTGCTGGAGCGCTATAACATCGACACCTACGGCCTGAACGCCGTGGTTATCGGCGCGTCCAACATCGTGGGCCGCCCGATGAGCATGGAGCTGCTGCTGGCCGGCTGCACCACCACCGTCACCCACCGCTTCACCAAAAACCTGCGCCACCACGTCGAGAACGCCGATCTGCTGATCGTCGCGGTCGGCAAGCCGGGCTTTATCCCAGGCGAGTGGATCAAAGAAGGTGCAATTGTCGTGGACGTCGGGATTAACCGTCTGGAAAGCGGCAAAGTGGTCGGCGACGTGGTGTATGAAGACGCCGCCGCGCGCGCGTCTTACATTACCCCAGTACCGGGCGGCGTAGGCCCGATGACCGTAGCCACGCTGATTCAGAATACCCTGCAGGCGTGCGAAGAATATCACGACGTAGAGGACGCGTAAGATGGCGACTTTTTCATTAGGAAAATACCCGCACGTTGAGCTGTGCGATCTGCTCAAGCTGGAAGGCTGGAGCGAAAGCGGCGCGCAGGCGAAAATCGCCATTGCCGACGGGCTTGTCAAAGTGGACGGTGCGGTGGAAACCCGCAAGCGCTGCAAGATTGTCGCGGGCCAGACCGTGAGCTTTGAAGGTCAGAGCGTGACGGTTACGGCCTGAGCCGTTTGATGCCCGGTGGCGCTGCGCTTACCGGGCCTACGTACTCTCTCCGCCACCCGGCAATTTCTCTCCCCCTCCCCTCACACCCATTAAGCTTATTTATCGATCCACTTCAAATAATCACTATTTCGTCTGTTGAAACGTGAAAATTCAGTTGCGCGTTTTTCACTCTTTGCCCACGATAAGTAGAACGTTCTACTAAAACGTTCTACTTACAATAACAGCGCCTAAAAAAGCGCTACTCGGGGGAAATCAGCATGAGTCTGATATCAGGGTTTGTTAAATCGCTGTCTAAGTTATCGATGATTGGTCGCGCCTTAATGCTGCCAATTTCACTGCTTCCCGCTGCGGGCCTGCTGCTGGCCTTCGGCGATAAGTTCCATCTGCCGCTGATGATGAACGCGGGCGGGGTGATCTTTGATAACCTGCCGATGCTGTTTGCCATTGGCTCTGCCGTAGGCCTGGCGTCGGAATCCGGCATTGCTGCGCTCTCTGCAGCGGTCTCGGTGTTTGTCACCAATATCACCATCAGCACCGTGCTGAGCATCACGCCGGAAATGGCCTCCCAGGGCGGGAAATACGCCTTGGTGGTCGGCATTCCGACGCTGCAGATGGGCGTCTTTGGCGGCCTGATCTGCGGTATTCTCGCGGCATGGTGCTATAACCGTTTCCACACCATGCAGCTGCCGGAGTTCCTCGGCTTCTTCTCCGGAAAGCGCTTCGTGGCGATTGCAACGGCGTTTCTGTCGTTCCTGATGGGGCTGCTGCTGCCGTACGTCTGGCAGCATATTCAGGCCGGTATCGACGCGCTCTCCGTGGTGGTTAACGGCGATAATCAGGCGGCGTCGACCTTTATCTTTGGCCTGGTGGAGCGCGCGCTGATCCCGCTCGGTCTGCACCATATCTGGTATCCGTCGTTCTGGTATTCGTTCGGGGATTACACCACCCAGGCGGGCCAGGTGATCCACGGCGACCAGACCATCTGGTTCAAGATGCTGGAAGAAGGGGTGAAATCCTTCAGCAGCGATACCTACCAAAACGCCGGTAAGTTCATGCAGGGTGAATTCCCGCTGATGCTGTTCGCGCTGCCCGCAGCATGCCTGGCGATGTACCACGAAGCCCACACGAAGAATAAGAAAATCGCGGCCGGTATTCTGTTCTCCGCGGCGCTCACCTGCTTCCTGACGGGGATCACCGAACCGGTCGAGTTCACTTTTATCTTCGTGGCGCCGATTCTGTACGTCTTTAACGCCATCATGGCGGGCCTGGCCTACATGACCATGTACCTGCTGCATGCGCATATCGCCAAGTCGTTCTCGGCGGGCTTTATCGACTACCTCTCGTTCGGGATCCTGCCGTCGTTTAACGGTTATCAGACCCACTTCCTGAGCGCCATTATCATCGGCATTCCAATGGGCCTGATCTACTACTTCACGTTCCGCTTCGTGATCCGTCGCTTCGACGTGAAGACGCCGGGCCGCACGGAAGTGACCGCCAACGCGGATGAGAAATCGGACTCCGAACTCGCGACCGAGATCATCACCCTGCTGGGCGGGGCGCATAACATCGACTCCGTTGGTGCCTGCATCACCCGCCTTCGCCTGGAAGTGTCAAAAAGCGAGGCGGTCGATAAAGACGGTCTGAACGGGCTCGGCGCGCGCGGCGTGGTCTTCGTCGGCGACAACGGTATTCAGGTGATTTTCGGTGCCAGAGCACAGTTTATCGCCCAGACCATGTCCACCATGATCGGCAAATAATAAGATGCCTGAACGACACGTCTCCTGTACGCTGGGAGACGTGTTTTATCTGGCTGATAATCGGCAAATTTCAGGGAGCGGTTTTGAAGAAAGTCAGCATTATTGATGTCGCAAAGCACGCGGGCGTGTCGGTTTCCACCGTCTCGCTGGTGCTGCGCCAGAAAGGGAAAATCTCAGAGGCAACGATCGGGAAGGTCAATGCTGCCATCAATACGCTGGGCTATGTTCATAACGTCGCCGCTGCCAACCTTCGCGCCAACACCTCTAATTTAATCGGCCTGATCCTGCGGGACTTCAGCGACAGCTTCTCTATTAAAGTGATGGCGAGCATTGTTCAGGAGCTGGAGAAGCAGGGTTATATGGTGTTTCTCGGTCAGCCCCTGAACGACCGTGACCATCTCGAACGCACCCTGCTCTCGTTTAAGCAGCAGGGCGTGGCGGGGGTCATCTATCTGGCGTCAGACACCCGCACCTCAACGCTGCCGGAGCACATTCGCCGCTGCCCGCTGCCGCTGGTGGTGGTTTCCCAGTCGCTGCTGGATGAAAAATGTAATCTGGTGATGCGCGATAACCGCCAGGCCGCTAACCTGGCCGCGCGCTATCTTATTGAGCGCGGACACCGCAATATCGCCTATATTGGCGGGCGCGACGGCTGTCTTATCCGCGAGCAACGCCTGCTCGGTTTTCGCAGCGCCATGACGCAAAGCGGGCTGGTCTGGCGTGACGAATCGTCTCCCGCCTGCACCGACGATACGCAGGCGGCGGCGATGGCAACGCGTCAGCTGCTTGAGAAAAACAACACCATCACCGCCCTGCTCTGCCACTCGCCGGATGCCATGATCGGTTCGATCTCCGGTATTCACCAGGTGGGGCGTACGGTGGGAAAGGATGTGTTTCTGACCCAGCAGGTCGCGCTGGTCGGTTTTGAAGATATGCTCCACGTTAACCTCACCTCCCCGTCGTTTACCTACGTCTCTTCAGCGAGCGACGAAACCGGGCGTCAGGCGGCGGGGCTGATTATCCGCAAGCTGAAAGAGCCGGATCTGCAAACCCAGCGCATTACCCTTTCCGGGCAGCTTATCGCACGCGAGTCGGCGTAAAATCAGAATTTAGCACAGGTCTGCTGGCGCGGGATTACTGCTATATTTCCATGATTTGCCATGGATAATGACAATGCCTACCGTAATTACGCACGCTGCCGTTCCGCTTTGCCTGGGCTTAGGCCTGGGAACCAAAGTCATTCCTCCCCGCCTGCTGTTTGCCGGGATTGTCCTCGCCATGCTGCCGGACGCCGACGTGCTGGCCTTTAAGTTCGGCGTGGCCTACGGCAACGTTTTCGGCCATCGCGGGTTTACCCACTCCCTGCTGTTTGCCTTTGTGGTGCCGATACTGTGCGTGCTGATTGGCCGACGATGGTTCAGGGCCAGCCTGACGCGCTGCTGGCTGTTTTTAACCGTGTCACTGCTCTCGCACAGCCTGCTGGATTCCGTGACGACCGGCGGGAAAGGCGTCGGCTGGCTGTGGCCGTGGTCTGATGAGCGCTTCTTTGCGCCGTGGCAGGTGATTAAGGTCGCGCCGTTTGCGCTGTCGCGCTATACCACGCCGTACGGGCATGAGGTCATTATCTCGGAACTGCTGTGGGTGTGGCTGCCGGGAGTCGTGCTGATGGGCTTGCTGTGGTGGAAAAGAAGGTAAAAAAAGCCGGGTGGCGGCTACGCCTTACCCGGCCTACTTTCACCTTTAGGCCCGGTAAGCGTCAGCGCCACCGGGCTTTACGAACTTACTTACGACGCCAGGTGGTGCCCTGCGGGCCGTCTTCCAGAATAATACCCATCTCGGTCAGACGGTTACGCGCCGCGTCTGCCGCCGCCCAGTCTTTCGCCTGACGCGCTTCCAGACGCGCCTTGATCAACGCTTCAATCTCCGCCACTTCGCCGTCGTCCGCCTGCGCACCGCTTTGCAGGAACACGTCCGGCTCCTGCTCCAGCAGGCCGAGCACGGAGGAGAGCTTACGCAGATGGGACGCCAGCGCATTCGCCGCGGCCATATCTTCTGACTTCAGGCGGTTCACTTCGCGCGCCATGTCAAACAGCACGGAGTACGCTTCCGGGGTGTTGAAGTCGTCGTTCATCACCTCAATAAAGCGCGCTTCGAACGCCTCGCCGCCTGCCGCAGGAACAGATTTGTCGGTACCGCGCAGCGCGGTGTACAGACGCTCCAGCGCCGAGCGGGCCTGCTTCAGGTTCTCTTCGCTGTAGTTCAGCTGGCTGCGATAGTGGCCGGACATCAGGAAGTAGCGCACGGTTTCCGCGTCGTAATATTTCAGCACGTCGCGCACGGTGAAGAAGTTACCCAGCGATTTCGACATCTTCTCGCGGTCAACCATCACCATTCCGGAGTGCATCCAGTAGTTCACGTACTCGCCGCCGTGGGCGCAGGTGGACTGGGCGATTTCGTTTTCGTGGTGCGGGAACATCAGGTCTGAACCGCCGCCGTGAATGTCGAAGTGTTTGCCCAGCTGTTTGCAGTTCATGGCGGAACATTCAATGTGCCAGCCCGGACGGCCTTCGCCCCACGGGGATGGCCAGCTTGGTTCACCCTCTTTCGACATTTTCCACAGGACGAAGTCCATCGGGTTACGCTTCACGTCAACCACGTCAACGCGCGCGCCGGCCTGGAGCTGGTCCAGATCCTGGCGAGAAAGCGCGCCGTAGGTTGGGTCCGTCGGCACCGAGAACATCACGTCACCGTTGTCCGCAACGTAGGCGTGACCGCGTGCGATCAGCTTTTCGGTGATCTCAATAATTTCGTGAATATGGTGGGTTGCGCGCGGCTCGCTGTCCGGACGCTGAATATTCAGGGCGTCAAAATCTTTGTGCATTTCGACGATCATACGATCCACCAGCGCAACGAAGCTTTCGCCGTTTTCATTCGCGCGCTTGATGATTTTATCGTCGATGTCGGTGATATTACGCACGTATTTCAGGGTATAGCCCAAAAAACGCAGGTAGCGTGACACCACGTCGAAGGCGACAAAGGTACGGCCATGGCCAATGTGACAGAGATCGTAAACCGTAATACCACACACGTACATGCCGACTTCCCCGGCATGGATAGGTTTAAATTCCTCTTTTTGGCGCGTCATTGTATTAAAGATTTTTAACATCGAAGATTCCATGTAAACACGTGTGTGGTTGAAAACCGGCTATTCTACCCGTAATTCAAACCCGAAGCAGCACACAATGCAAGGTGATCGCATCCTGTGGTTATGCTATAACAGGCCCCTATAGATGACCCGAACGCGGGTCGACGTACCACAATAACGGAACAGGATGCAAAAATGGTTACTTTCCACACTAATCATGGCGATATCGTAATCAAAACCTTTGATGACAAAGCGCCTGAAACAGTTAAAAACTTCCTGGACTACTGCCGCGAAGGTTTCTACAACAACACCATTTTCCACCGCGTGATCAACGGTTTTATGATCCAGGGCGGCGGTTTCGAACCTGGCATGAACCAGAAAGCGACTAAAGAGCCGATCAAGAACGAAGCGAACAACGGCCTGAAAAACACCCGTGGCACGCTGGCGATGGCCCGTACTCAGGCGCCTCACTCTGCTACTGCACAGTTCTTCATTAACGTGGCGGACAACGATTTCCTGAACTTCTCCGGCGAAAGCCTGCAGGGTTGGGGCTACTGCGTATTCGCAGAAGTGGTTGAAGGTATGGACGTGGTCGACAAGATCAAAGCCGTCTCTACCGGCCGCAGCGGTATGCATCAGGACGTTCCTAAAGAAGACGTTGTGATTACAAGCGTGACCGTCAGCGAGTAATTCGTGGCGACACTCTTTATTGCGGATCTGCATCTGCAAACAGAAGAACCGGCGATTACCGCCGGTTTTCTGCGTTTTTTACGCGGTGAAGCGAAAAGCGCCGACGCGCTGTACATCCTCGGCGACCTCTTTGAAGCCTGGATTGGTGATGACGACCCTGACCCGCTGCACCGTGAAATGGCCTCGGCCATTCGAGCGCTGGCCGAGTCCGGCGTTCCCTGCTTCTTCATTCACGGCAACCGCGATTTCCTGATCGGCAGGCACTACGCCCGCGAAAGCGGCATGACGCTGCTGCCGGAAGAGCAGGTGCTCGACCTCTATGGCCGCAAGGTGCTGATCATGCACGGCGACACGCTCTGCACTGACGATACCGGCTACCAGGCGTTTCGCGCCAAAGTCCACACCCCGTGGATCCAGAAGGTGTTCCTTGCCCTGCCGCTGTTTATTCGCAACCGTATCGCCGCCAGAATGCGCGCGGGCAGTAAAGCCGCCAACAGCAGCAAATCCATGACCATCATGGACGTGAACCCGCAGGCCGTGGTGGACATCATGGAAAAGCATGGCGTTCAGTGGCTGATCCACGGCCATACCCATCGTCCTGACGTACATACCCTTATCGCCAACGGCCAGCCCGCACACCGAGTGGTATTAGGCGCGTGGCACAGCGAAGGATCGATGGTGAAAGTCACGCCCGACGGCGTCGAACTTATCGCTTTTCCGTTCTGATTATCCGCGCGATTTTGCGGCGTCTTTACCCGCGCAACCGTTTTCCTTGCCGATATTCCATGCTATTCTCTGTGCCCTCGAAAGCAGTGTGTTTCGCACCACAGGAGTTTTAAGACGCATGTCTTCCCGCAATAATCCGGCGCGTGTCGCCATCGTAATGGGGTCCAAAAGCGACTGGGCCACCATGCAGTTCGCCGCCGAAATCTTTGAAATCCTGAATGTTCCGCACCACGTAGAAGTGGTCTCCGCGCACCGTACCCCGGACAAACTGTTCAGCTTCGCCGAAAGCGCCGAAGAGAACGGCTATGAGGTGATCGTTGCCGGTGCGGGCGGCGCAGCACATCTGCCCGGCATGATTGCCGCAAAAACCCTGGTGCCGGTTCTCGGCGTCCCGGTCCAAAGCGCCGCGTTAAGCGGTGTGGATAGCCTCTACTCCATCGTCCAGATGCCGCGCGGTATTCCCGTCGGCACGCTGGCGATTGGTAAAGCGGGTGCGGCAAACGCAGCCCTGCTGGCGGCGCAGATTCTGGCGACGCACGATAAAGCGTTACATCAGCGTCTGGCGGACTGGCGCAAAGCCCAGACCGACGAGGTGCTTGACAACCCGGACCCGCGAGGTGCGGCATGAAGCAGGTTTGCGTCCTCGGTAACGGCCAGCTAGGCCGCATGCTGCGCCAGGCCGGCGAGCCGCTGGGTATTGCCGTCTGGCCCGTCGGGCTGGATGCCGAGCCTGAAGCCGTACCGTTCCACCAGAGCGTGATCACCGCCGAGATCGAACGCTGGCCGGAAACCGCCCTGACGCGCGAGCTGGCGCGTCATAACGCCTTCGTTAACCGCGACGTGTTCCCGATTATTGCCGACCGTCTGACGCAGAAGCAGCTGTTTGACAAGCTCGGCCTGCCGACCGCGCCGTGGCAGCTCCTGGCCGACAAGCGCGAGTGGGACGACGTCTTCGCCATGCTGGGCGAGCTGGCAATCGTGAAGCGCCGCGTAGGCGGTTACGATGGCCGCGGCCAGTGGCGTCTGCGCGCAAACGACACTGCCGAACTGCCGGACGACTGCTACGGCGAGTGCATCGTTGAGCAGGGCATTAACTTTAGCGGTGAAGTGTCGCTGGTTGGCGCGCGCGGGCACGACGGGCACACCGTCTTTTATCCGCTGACGCATAACCTGCACCAGGACGGCATTCTGCGCACCAGCGTCGCCTTCCCGCACGCCAATGCTGACCAGCAGGCGCAGGCGGAAGATATGCTCTCGGCCATCATGCACGAGCTGGGCTACGTGGGCGTGATGGCGATGGAGTGTTTCGTTACGCCGTCCGGCCTGCTGATTAACGAGCTGGCGCCGCGCGTGCACAACAGCGGCCACTGGACGCAAAACGGCGCGTCCATCAGCCAGTTCGAACTGCATCTGCGCGCCATTACGGACCTGCCGCTGCCGCAGCCGGTGGTGAACAGCCCGTCGGTGATGATCAACCTGATCGGGACCGATCTGAACTACGACTGGCTGAAGCTGCCGCTGGTGCATCTGCACTGGTATGACAAAGAGGTGCGCGCGGGTCGTAAGGTCGGCCACCTGAACCTGAACGACAGCGACACCGGCCGCCTGAGCGCCACGCTGGAAGCGATGGTCCCGCTCCTGCCGCCGGAATACGCGAGCGGCATCGTCTGGGCACAGTCAAAGCTTAAGTAAGACATCTGCGCCGGGGAGTTGACCTTCCCCTTCCCCGGCGTACAATCCCCGCCCATTGCTGCTGAGTTTTCTTCTGGAATAACCATGAACGATGGAACGGACTATCGCGCTATCCTCGCGTCTGATACCCCTTTAATCGACGTTCGCGCGCCGATCGAATTTGCCCAGGGCGCGATGCCCGCCGCCCTTAACCTGCCGTTAATGAACGACGACGAACGCGCCGCCGTCGGCACCTGCTATAAACGTCAGGGCCCCGAGGCCGCGCTGGCGCTCGGCCACCGTCTGGTGAGCGGCGAGACGCGCGAGGCACGCATCAACGCCTGGCGGGACGCCAGCCTGGCCCATCCTGAGGGCTTTCTCTGCTGCGCGCGCGGCGGTCAGCGCTCGCATATCTCGCAGGCCTGGCTAAAAGCGGCGGGTGTCGACTACCCGCTCATCCGCGGCGGCTATAAGGCCCTGCGCCAGACGGCGATTCAGGTGACGATTGAGCAGTCGCAAAAGCCGATGGTGCTTATCGGCGGCTGTACCGGAAACGGGAAAACCCTGCTGGTGAAGCAGCACGCGCAGGGTATCGATCTGGAAGGGCTGGCGCACCACCGCGGTTCGTCGTTTGGCCGCACGCTCACCCCGCAGCTCTCCCAGGCCAGCTTTGAAAATCACCTTGCCGTCGGGCTGCTGAAAAAAGATGCCGCGCGCTGGGTGCTGGAAGACGAGGGCCGGATGATTGGCTCCAACCACCTGCCGGAGTGCCTGCGCGACCGCATGACTGAAGCCCCTATCGTTGTCGTCGAAGATCCGTTTGACGTCCGTCTTGAGCGCCTGCGCGAAGAGTATTTCGACCATATGTGGGCGGACTTTTCTGCGGCCTACGGGGAAGAGGCGGGCTGGAAGGAGTACAGCGCGTATCTGCACCACGGCCTGTTCGCCATTCGCCGCCGTCTGGGGCTGCAGCGCTTTGCGGAATTTACTGCTTTATTGGATTTCGCGCTGCTGGAACAACAGCGTTCCGGAAGCACTGAGGCGCACTTTAGCTGGCTTGTGCCGCTGCTGAACGACTATTACGACCCGATGTACGGCTATCAGCTGGAGAAAAAGGCGGAGAAGATTGTGTATCGCGGGACGTACGGCGAGGTTGCTGACTGGCTTAATAACTAAAAGAAAGCCGGGTGGCGGCTGTGCCTTACCCGGCCTACGCGTGCTTTTGTAGCCCCGGTAAGCGCAGCGCCACCGGGGAACAGACGGCTTAGAAGTCGTAACGCAGACGCACCAGGTTCATGTCGCCCAGGTTGTCGGTGCTGGAGGTGAACACGTGTTCGTAATCCACGCGGAAACCGTAATCCAGCTGGAAGCTGATACCCACGCCGTTATCGATGCGCTGGTAGTTACGGCCATTTACGTACTCAATGCGGTCACCCATGAAGTAAGGCTGGATGGATTTCACCGCGTACTGACCGATTGGGAATTTGTACCCTGCGAAGTACTCAATGCCCCACGCGTCGCCCGCGAAGTAGTCGTTAACAGACACTTTTTTGGTGGTCAGGAAGTTCTGGTACCAGCCGCCGCCTGCGGAGAAGGTCCAGTTGTCCGGCGTCCAGCTCAGCGCGGTACCGAGGATGTTCTGGTCGTAGGTTTTGCTGTCGCCGTTGTCCGGGTTACGCATGTCGGCGCGGGTGTAGTTCCACGCGGCGCCCCAGGTCAGATCGGTGGTCAGGTGGTAGTCCAGACCCAGCGAGCCGCCGCCTTTACGCTTGTAGCGCAGGCCGTTGCCCGGCAGGTATTCGCTGTCTTCAAACAGGTAGGATGCATAGATGTCGGCATCGCCCACGGTTTTCTTGTATTTCAGCATCTGGCGTGAACGGTAAGAACCGTCGTAGTCGCCGTTGATCCCGTTACCCGGTGCCTGAGCGATCATGTCGTAGTCCCAGATATCGGTTTTCGCGCCCACCACATCATAGTACACGCTGTTCTGTTGACCGAAGGTCAGCGTACCCCAGGTGTCGCTCTTCAGACCGGTGTAGAGCATACGACGCGTGGTGTCGTGAGCGCCGTTGGCATAGTGGTTATCCCAGTTGAACACCGCAGGGATGTTCACACCCAGCTCGTAGTAGCTTATCCAGCTGATGTCATCAAACAGGTAGTAATCGGCTGCGAAACGGAAGCGGGTGCCGCCGTCAAAGCCGTTACGCTTGTAGCTGTTTTTACCGTCGTTGCCGGTCATGTTCTGGAACTGAGGACGAATACTGCCGCCAACGGTGAAGTTCAGGCGGCTCAGCGGGTTACCCGCCTGCGGATCCTGCTTAAGAACGGTAATTTCCGCCTGAGAAGCGAAGGTAGTCAATGCCACTGCCGCGCCGATCGTTGCCGCCAGCGCTGATTTTTTTATAGTCATTATTTTTCCTTAATAGACACGCTGCTAAATATTTAGCGGGTGAATATTAACTGGAAATAATCGGGCTGTGTGGTCGGGTTTTTAATGTTTTGTGCTACTAAATGAGTGGGTATTATCACTTTGTGCCATTTAAACATGACGCACCGGCAGGTCTATCCGGTGCGTCATTATCACTACATCGAATCAATTCACAAACTGACGGAACAGGGCTTTGCCCTTCAGCAGCCGCGTACCGAGCCAGCCGCCGCAGAGAGAAAGCAGCCCCGCGCCGCACAGAGGCAGGGTCAGCCAGAGACGCCAGTCAGGCTCCCACGGGAAGTCGAAGACCTTTGTCTGCAGCACCCCCAGCGCCGTCTCGGCACCAATGGCCGCCACTAAACCCGCCACCAGCCCCAGCAGGGCGAACTCGCTCCAGAGCGTCATTCGCAGCAGCCGCTTACCGGCCCCCAGCGTGCGGTAAACTATCAGCTCCTGATGGCGCTGGCGCATGCCTACCTGCACCTGGGCCAGCAGCAACAGCACGCCGCAGATCGTCACCAGCACCACCATCACCTCCAGCGCCCGGCTCACCTGCTCCAGCACCTGCCCCACCTGCTTCAGGATCGCGCCGATATCCAGCAGGCTGACCGTGGGGAATTCCCGGTTTAGCTGGGTCAGCATGCCGTTGCCGTTTTCCCAGCGGAAGCTGGTCAGCCAGCTCTGCGGCTGTCCGTCCAGCGCGCCCGGCGGGAAGATAAAGAAGAAGTTGGGCCGCAGGCTTTCCCAGTCGACTTTACGCAGGCTGGTGACTTTGGCGGTAAAATCCTGGGTATCGCCGGTAAAGGTGACGCTGTCTCCCAGCTTCACGTTCAGGCGCGTCGCCAGCCCCTCTTCCATCGACACTTCCCCCGCTTTCGGCGGCCAGGTGCCGGCGGCGATCGGGTTGTGGTCAGGGCGTTTCTCCTGCCAGGTCAGGTTAAGCTCGCGGTTAAGCGACTCGTCCTTGTTCCCCTCCGTTGGCTGACCGTCGATCTGCGTCAGACGCGCGCGAACGATGGGATAGAACGACTCAGGGATGATGTGATGCTCAGAGAGGAAAGCCTTTAGCGGCGCAACCTGCTCAGGCGCGATATTGATCAGGAAATAGTTCGGGCTTTCCGGCGGCAGCTGCTGCTGCCAGCGGTCGAGCAGATCGCCGCGCAACACCAGCAGCAGCGCCAGCAGCATAAACGACAGCGAAAAGGCCGACAGCTGGCTGAGCGTAGACCAGGGCTGGTGCAGCAGGCGGTTGATCGCCAGGCGCACGGGCAGGGATTTCACGGCCAGGCGTTTCAGGACGTTGAGCAGTATCCAGCCCAGCACGCCGCACAGCAGCGCCAGCACAACCGCCCCAGCCAGCACCGCCCACAGCAGCGTGCTGCCGCCCATCAGCCAGGCCAGCAGCCCTACCGCCACCGCGATAATCACCGGCAGGTAGAACCTCAGCGGCCAGACGTTCGCCACCACGTCGTTGCGAAGCACGCGCAGCGGCTGCGTGGCAAGCAGCAGGCGGTAAGGCCGTAGCCCCACCAGCAGCGAAATCACCGTCATCGCGCCCATCGCCCACAGCCACGGCCAGAGGCTGGCGGGGGGCAACGCGGCCGGGAGCACCGGCTTCAGCATTACCATCAGCAGTTTTTCGAACAGCAGCCCCATTATTCCGCCGGTCAGCGCCGACAGGGCCAGCAGCATCAGCCACTGGCCAACAATCAGCTTGCGCAGCTGCGCCCTGCCCGCGCCCAGGGTTTTGAGGATCGCCACCAGGTCGTAACGGCTGCGGCAGTAGTGCCCCATCGCCACGGCCACCGCCGCCACCGCCAGCAGCAGGGTTAAGAGTGCCGACAGCAGCAGGAACTGCTGAGAACGTTCGAGAGATTTACCCAGCGCCCCTTCGTCCTGCTCCAGCCCGTACCAGCGGTGCTCCGGTTTTAGCTGCGGCAGCAGCCATTTCTCATACGCGTCCAGCTGGGCAGGCGTGCCGCCAAACTTATAGCGCCAGGTGACGCGGCTGCCCGGCTGTACGGCGTGGGTAGCCGCAACGTCCGCCGTGTTCATCAGCAGACGCGGCGCGAGCTGGAACGGGTTAAACCCGGAGTCAGGCTCCTGCACCACTTCCCCGGCGATTTTCAGCGTGGCATCGCCGACGTCAATACTGTCACCGGGTTTCAGGTTCAGCAGCGCCATCAGACGCGATGCCAGCAGCACCGTGCCGGGCGCGGGTTTTAGCCCCGGCGGGCTGGTTTGCAGTTCGCCGTACATCGGGTAGACGTCATCCACGGCCTTGACGCTCGCCAGCTGCGGCGTGTCGCCCGCAAACGTCATGGTCTGGAAGGTAATCTGCTCCCCCACCTTGAGCCCTTCTTTACGCGCTTCTTCAATCCAGCCCGGCGGCACGGGACGGGAGCTTTGCAGGGTCCGATCCCCGGCCATAAACTCGCGACTCTGCTGGCTGAGCCCTTTTTCCATGCGGTCGCTGACGCTGCCGAGCGCCAGCACGCAGGCCACCGCCAGGCTTAGCGCCAGCCAGACAATCAGCAGCGAGGGGGAGCGCCACTCGCGCCAGAACCAGCGGGTAATCATGCCTCCTCCTGAAGCGTACCGTTGACCAGCCGCAGTCGGCGGTCGCAGCGTGCGGCCAGCTGCGGATCGTGGGTCACGAGGATAAGCGTGGTGCCGTGCTCGCGGTTGAGCGAAAACAGCAGGTCGGCAATTCGGTCTCCGGTTTTACGGTCAAGGTTGCCGGTGGGCTCATCGGCAAACAGCACTTCCGGGCGGCCGTTAAAGGCCCGCGCCAGCGCCACGCGCTGCTGCTCCCCGCCGGAGAGCTGGGCGGGAAGATGGTCAAGACGTTTACCCAGTCCGAGCTGTTCCAGCAGCGCCTTCGCGTGAGCGCGGCTTTCACGGCTGCTTTCACCGCGTAGCAGCGCCGGAAGCTCGACGTTTTCCAGCGCGTTCAGGGTCGGGATCAGCATAAAGGACTGAAAGACAAAACCAACGTGACGCGCGCGCAGCGCGGCCCGCGCCTCTTCATCAAGCTGGTGCAGCGGCTGCCCGACAAGGTGGACCTCGCCGCTGCTGCCGTCGTCCAGACCGGCAAGAATCGCCAGCAGCGTGGACTTGCCGGAACCGGACTCGCCAATCAGCGCGAGGGTTTCAGCGCGTTTGACAACGAGTTCAACTCCGGTAAGGATGGAAAGCTCGTGTTCCCCCTGACCGACGGACTTCTTAAGATGATGAACTTCAACACTGTTTTCCGCTGGCATTTGCCCTTCCTGTTTTTGATTCTGATGACTTTCCGCGCGGCGGCAGCGGACACGTTACTGGTTCTGGGCGATAGCCTGAGCGCGGGCTATCGCATGGCGGCCAGCGCGGCCTGGCCCGCTCTGCTCAACGACAAATGGCAGAGCAAAACGACGGTAGTCAACGCCAGCATCAGCGGCGATACCTCGCAGCAGGGCCTGTCGCGCCTGCCTGCACTGCTCAAACAGCATCAGCCGCGCTGGGTGCTGGTGGAGCTTGGCGGCAATGATGGATTGCGCGGTTTCCAGCCTCAGCAGACGGAACAGACGCTGCGCACCATTTTGCAGGACATCAAGGCGGCAAACGCCCAGCCGCTGCTGATGCAAATTCGCCTGCCCGCCAACTACGGTCGTCGGTATAATGAAGCCTTTAGCGCGATCTACCCTAAGCTTGCCAAAGAGTTTGATATTCCGCTGCTGCCATTTTTCATGGAAGAGGTCTATCTCAAACCCCAGTGGATGCAAGACGACGGGATCCACCCCAATCGCGATGCTCAGCCGTTTATTGCCGACTGGATGGCAACGCGGCTGGCTCCTTTAGTTAAACATGACTCCTGATTAAGCGGAGATCCTGACAGGTAAAGTTATGCAAAAATCGGTCTTAATTACAGGATGTTCCAGCGGAATCGGCCTGGAAAGCGCGCTCGAACTGAAGCGTCAGGGGTTTCGGGTGCTGGCGGCCTGCCGCAAACCCGACGATGTCGAACGCATGAACGGGCTGGGCTTTACCGGCGTGTTGCTGGATATGGACTCGCCGGAGAGCGTTGAGCGCGCCGCCGATGAGGTGATCGCCCTGACCGGCAACCGTCTGTACGGGCTTTTTAATAACGCCGGCTACGGCGTGTATGGCCCGCTGGATACCCTCTCCCGCGACACGCTGGAGAAGCAGTTTTCGACCAACTTCTTCGGCGTCCATCAGCTCACCATGCGCCTGCTCCCCGCGATGCTGCCCCACGGTGAAGGGCGTATCGTAATGACGTCGTCGGTGATGGGGCTGATTTCCACCCCGGGCCGCGGCGCCTATGCCGCCAGCAAATATGCGCTGGAGGCCTGGTCCGACGCCCTGCGCATGGAGCTACGCCACAGCGGCATTAAGGTCAGCCTGATTGAACCCGGCCCGATCCGCACCCGCTTTACCGAAAACGTGAACCAGACGCAGGCGGACAAACCGGTCGAGAACCCCGGCATTGCCGCACGCTTTACCCTCGGGCCCGAAGCGGTGGTGGCCAAAGTGCGCCATGCTTTTGAGAGTGAACATCCTAAAATGCGCTATCCGGTGACGCTGGTCACCCATGCCGTAGGCTGGTTAAAACGCCTGCTGCCGGGCCGGATAATGGACAAAATTTTACACGGCTGAGTTGAAGCGACGACGCGCATCCCCATGTAAAGAACAAACCGACAAAAGAGAAAGCCGCATGTCCGTACAGAATATCGTCAATATCACTGAAGCAAACCTGCAACAGACCCTTGAACAGTCGATGACCAAACCGGTTCTGTTCTACTTCTGGTCAGAACGCAGCCAGCACTGTCTGCAGCTGACGCCGGTGCTGGAAAGCCTTGCTGCCCAGTACAACGGTCAGTTCATTCTCGCGAAGCTGGACTGCGACGCCGAGCCGATGGTGGCGTCTCAGTTTGGTCTGCGCGCCATCCCAACCGTCTATCTGTTCCAGAACGGTCAGCCTGTTGACGGCTTCCAGGGGCCGCAGCCGGAAGAGGCTATCCGCGCCCTGCTGGATAAAGTGCTGCCGCGCGAAGAGGAGCTGAAAGCGCAGGAAGGCATGGCGCTGATGCAGGAAGGCAAATACGGCGAGGCGCTGCCGCTGCTGAAAGAGGCGTGGCAGCTGTCGAATCAGAACAGCCAGATTGGCCTGCTGCTGGCGGAGACGCAGATCGCCCTGCACCGTTCAGAAGACGCCGAGGCGGTGCTCAGAACGGTTCCGCTGCAGGATCAGGACACCCGCTATCAGGGTCTGGTTGCCCAGATTGAGCTGCTGAAGCAGGCGGCGGACACCCCGGAAATTCAGCAGCTGCAGCAGCAGGTTGCCGACAACCCGGCGGACGCCGCGCTGGCAAGCCAGCTGGCGCTGCAGCTCCACCAGGTGGGGCGTAACGAAGAGGCGCTTGAGCTGCTGTTCAGCCATCTGCAAAAAGATTTAGCCGCCGCAGACGGCCAGGCGCGCAAAATGTTCCAGGAGATTCTGGCCGCGCTGGGCACCGGGGACGCGCTGGCGTCGAAGTATCGGCGTCAGCTGTACGCGCTGTTATATTGATGCACTTTGCCCGGTGGCGGCTTCGCCTTACCGGGCCTACAAAAGCACGAATCGTAGGCCGGGCAAACGCAGTGCCGCCCGGCACAATCAGCGCGCGTTTTTCAACTGCGTCACCACCAGCTGGTGGCGCGCGTTGTAGAACTTCCGATAGGTCAGGTAGCAGGCAATGATGGTGGAGAGGCTTGCCGTAGAAAGCAGCATAAACGTCACCATGATCTGATACTTGATCGCTTTTACCGGATCGATACCGGCAAAAATCAGCCCCGACATCATGCCCGGCAGGCTCACCAGCCCCACCGTTTTGGCGGAATCGACCGTCGGGATCAGCGATGAGCGAATGCTCTCACGGATCAGCCGCGCGGAAGCCACTTTCGGGGTCGCCCCCAGGCTGAGTTTCTCCTGCAGCTGCTGCTGTTCGCTGCTGAAGCGCTGTCCGAGGTTGTTATAGCACAGCCCAACGGCCACCATGGCGTTGCCCGCAATCATCCCGGAGATAGGGATAACCTGCATCGGCGTAAACGCAATCGAGCCTGAGAACACCAGCACCGCCAGCGTGAGCGCCGTCCCGGTGGTAATGGCGATTAACGACGAGATAAACGCCTTATCAATGTATTTACTGCGTTTTTGCGCGTTCCACGCCGCGTTAAAGCAGATAAAGAGCACCATCAGCAGCGTCAGCACCGCGTGGTTGACGTTGAAAATATACTTAAGCACATAGCCGACGATGATGAGCTGAATCACCGCCCGGCAGATGCTCCACACGATATCTTTTTCCAGCCCCAGCTTTTCCCGGTAGCTGACCACAATCGCGATCAGCACCAGCACCATCGAAAACGCCAGAGATTCGTTCGTAATATTATGCTCACCCACGGTTGGCCTCCTGCATTTTTCCGCCGTGCGGCTGGAGCGCGATCGCGTCATCCGCATGGGTTATTTCGCTAGCGTCGTGCGTCACCCACAGCACGGCAATGTTCTGCTCCCGGGCGTAGCGATGGATTATCTCGTTGACGTTGCGCTTGTTAGCATCGTCGAGCGCGCTGGTAATTTCGTCCAGCAGTAACACCTTCGGCAAAAACTGCAGGTTGCGGATCAGCGAGACCCGCTGCTTTTCACCGCCCGACAGTTCGGAAACGGACTTGGTCAGGGTGTCCGGCGGCAGATTAAAGCGCGCCAGATCGGCGGAAAACCGTTCAGGATCGGGCGTTTTGTGCCGGATTTGCCACGGGAAAATCAGGTTGTCATACACCGTGCTGTCGAACAGGCTCGGCGTTTGCACCGAATAAGAGACCTGCTGGCGGTAGGTCTCCGGTGAGAGCGTTGCAATATCCTTCCCTTCAAAGACGATTTTTCCCGACGTTGGCGTGAGCAGCGACGCAATGATTTTAAGCAGCGTACTTTTCCCGCAGCCCGAAGGGCCGGTAATCAGTCGAAACTCGCCCGGCAAGAGGCTAAAACTGACATTGTTCAAAATGGTGGTGCCGCCTGTGCGGTAGCCCACGTCCTCGAGGGTTAACACCGCGCTGTTATCCTTCATGTTATTTTCTGCCTTTATCCCAATAATGAGCAGTAGTTTACGGCGAGGAGTGATAGTAAAGCGACTTTCCTCGTATACTTAGGATCAACAAAAAGTGATTTCATTTCTGTCACAGCATGCAAAACAGGAGGTTTTTATGCTTATCGTTGTTCCCGTTCTTATTTTCGTCGCGCTGGTCATTGTCGGCGCAGGGGTCAAAATTGTCCCGCAGGGCTATCAGTGGACCGTTGAGCGCTTCGGTCGCTACACCAACACGCTCCAGCCGGGCTTAAGCCTGATTGTTCCGTTCATGGACCGCATTGGTCGCAAGATCAACATGATGGAACAGGTGCTGGACATTCCTTCCCAAGAGGTGATCTCCAAGGATAACGCCAACGTCACCATCGATGCGGTCTGCTTTATTCAGGTGATTGACGCGCCGAAAGCGGCCTATGAGGTCAGCAACCTGGAGCTGGCGATCGTTAACCTGACGATGACCAACATCCGAACCGTGCTCGGCTCGATGGAGCTGGACGAGATGCTTTCCCAGCGCGACAGCATCAACACCCGCCTGCTGCACATTGTCGATGAGGCCACCAACCCGTGGGGGATCAAAGTTACCCGTATTGAGATCCGCGACGTGCGCCCGCCTGCGGAGCTGATCGCCTCCATGAACGCCCAGATGAAGGCCGAGCGAACCAAGCGCGCCTATATTCTGGAGGCCGAGGGGGTGCGTCAGGCTGAAATCCTCAAAGCCGAGGGGGAAAAACAGTCGCAGATCCTCAAAGCGGAAGGCGATCGTCAGTCCGCCTTCCTGCAGGCAGAAGCGCGTGAACGTTCCGCAGAGGCGGAAGCCCGCGCCACCCAGATGGTTTCAGAAGCCATTGCCGCCGGTGATATTCAGGCCGTGAACTACTTCGTCGCGCAAAAATATACCGACGCGCTGAAGCAGATTGGCTCCGCGAACAACAGCAAAGTGGTGATGATGCCGCTGGATGCCAGCAGCCTGATGGGCTCTATCGCCGGTATTGCCGAACTGATTAAAGACAGCGGAAACGAGCGTAAAAAATGATTGAGCTGATTGTTGCACATCCCCATGCCTTCTGGCTAAGCCTCGGTGGCTTACTGCTGGCGGCGGAGATGCTGGGCGGCAATGGCTACCTGCTCTGGAGCGGTGTCGCCGCGGTCATTACGGGTATTCTGGTCTGGATCCTTCCGCTGGACTGGGCGTGGCAGGGCGCGCTGTTTGCCGTGCTGACGCTGGTGGCCGCGTGGCTGTGGTGGCGATGGCTTAACCGACGGGTAAACGAGCAGAAACCGGTCGATGCCCATCTCAACCAGCGCGGGCAGCAGATTGTCGGCAAGCGTTTTACGCTCGACAGCGCGCTGGTGAACGGGCGCGGTCACATGCGCGTGGGCGACAGCTCGTGGCCGGTGGTGGCCGACGACGACCTCAGCGCCGGCACGCGGGTTGAGGTCATTGCGGTGGAAGGCATTACCCTGCGGGTGAAAGCCTGCTAGGCGAGGGTTTTGCGGTGGCAGCAGCCGGCAAGATTGTCGATAATCGGGCAGTCGGCGCTGTCATCCCCCGGACAGGACTCCGCGAGCTGCAGCAGCTGTTCGCGCATCGCCTGCAGCTCGGTAATGTGGCGTTCAATCTCTGCCACCTTTTCCAGCGTGCGTTTTTTGACGTCGGCGCTGTGGCGCTTTGGATCGTTAAACAGGTTAACCAGCTCGCCGCACTCTTCCAGATTAAACCCGACCTGCCTGGCCTGGCGCAGCAGCGTCAGCTCATCAATGTGCAGTTTCGTATAGCTGCGGTAGCCGTTTTCGCTGCGCAGCGGCGGCGTAACCAGCCCCTTCTCTTCATAAAAGCGAATCGCCTTGCTGGTTAAGCCGGTTTTTTTTGCCACGTCACTGATATTCACAATTCCCCCTTGACCTTCCCCTTGATGGAAGGTTTAACCTTCATAACAGTTAGCGAAAAGCGTTACTCCGGTCAACTACTGACCAGTTCATTATACGGGAGTTTTGTTATGTCTCACACTATTGACCTGACGCTGGACGGCCTCTCCTGCGGCCACTGCGTCAAACGCGTTAAAGAAAGCCTGGAACAGCGTCCTGATGTTGAAAGCGCTGACGTGACGATCGACCATGCCGCCGTCACCGGCAGCGCCAGCGCGGATGCGCTGATCGATACCATTAAACAAGCGGGTTATGGGGCGGAGCTAAGCCACCCAAAGGCTAAACCGCTGGCAGAGTCATCGTCCCCGTCGGAAGCACTGACAGCGGCCACTCCTGAGCTTCCGGCAGCGGATGATATTGATGACAGCCAACAGCTGCTGATCAACGGCATGAGCTGCGCCAGCTGCGTCTCCCGGGTACAAAACGCCTTGCAGGCCGTACCGGGCGTCGCGCAGGCACGGGTCAATCTTGCGGAGCGTACTGCGCTGGTGATGGGCAGCGCCTCCGCCGCAGAATTAGTCCAGGCCGTTGAGAAAGCGGGCTACGGCGCGGAGGCCATCGAAGATGATGCCGAACGCCGCGAGCGCCAGCAGGAAACGGCTATCGCCACCATGAAGCGCTTCCGCTGGCAGGCGATTTTCGCCCTGCTGGTGGGGATTCCGGTGATGGTGTGGGGCATGCTCGGCGACAACATGATGGTCACCGACGACAACCGCACGCTGTGGCTGGTGATTGGCCTGATAACCCTCGCGGTGATGGTGTTCGCGGGCGGACATTTCTATACCAGCGCCTGGAAGAGCCTGAAAAACCGCACCGCGACGATGGATACCCTGGTCGCCCTCGGTACCGGCGCGGCGTGGCTCTATTCGATGAGCGTCAACGTCTGGCCCCAGTGGTTCCCGATGGAGGCGCGCCATCTCTATTATGAAGCGAGCGCGATGATTATCGGCCTGATAAACCTGGGCCATATGCTGGAAGCCCGCGCCCGCCAGCGCTCCTCGAAGGCGCTGGAACGGTTACTGGATTTGACCCCGCCGACGGCCCGCGTGGTCACGGACGAGGGGGAAAAAAGCGTTCCGCTGGCGGAGGTTCAGCCCGGCATGACGCTGCGTCTGACCACCGGCGACCGCGTGCCCGTTGACGGAAAAATAACCCAGGGCGAGGCCTGGCTGGATGAAGCGATGCTGACCGGCGAGCCTATCCCCCAGCAGAAATCCGACGGCGACGCCGTCCATGCCGGTACGGTGGTACAGGACGGCAGCGTGCTGTTTACCGCCAGCGCCGTCGGCAGCCACACGACGCTGTCGCGTATTATCCGCATGGTGCGCCAGGCGCAGAGCAGCAAGCCGGAGATTGGCCAGCTTGCTGACAGGATCTCGGCCATTTTTGTGCCGGTGGTCGTCGGCATTGCCCTGCTGAGCGCGGCGATCTGGTACTTCTTCGGCCCCGCGCCGCAGATTGTTTACACCCTGGTGATCGCCACCACCGTATTGATCATCGCCTGTCCCTGCGCTCTTGGCCTGGCGACCCCGATGTCGATTATCTCCGGCGTCGGCCGCGCGGCTGAATTTGGCGTGCTGGTGCGGGATGCGGACGCGCTGCAGCGGGCCAGCACCCTCGACACGCTGGTGTTCGATAAAACCGGCACGCTGACCGAAGGCAAACCGCAGGTGGTGGCCGTTACGACCGTCGGTATTGCGGAAGCGGACGCGCTGCGCCTCGCCGCCGCGCTGGAGCAAGGCTCCAGCCACCCGCTGGCGCGCGCCATCCTCGATAAAGCGCATGCGTCTGCCCTGCCGCCGGTGAGCAATTTCCGCACCCTGCGCGGGCTCGGCGTCAGCGGTGAAGCCGAAGGCCACGCGCTGCTGCTGGGCAACCAGGCATTGCTCCATGAAAACGGCATTGATACCGCCGCGCTGGCGAGCGAGCTGAAGGCGCAGGCGTCTCAGGGGGCCACCCCGGTTCTGCTGGCGGTAGATGGCAAAGCCGCCGCGCTGCTGGCCGTGCGCGATCCGCTTCGTCAGGACAGCGTGGACGCCCTGCGGCGCCTGCACCGTGCGGGCTACAGTCTGGTGATGCTGACCGGCGATAACCCGACGACGGCTAACGCCATTGCGAAAGAAGCCGGTATTGATGAGGTCATTGCGGGCGTCCTGCCGGACGGTAAGGCGGACGCCATCAAGACGCTGCAAAGCCAGGGCCGTCAGGTGGCGATGGTCGGCGACGGCATCAACGACGCCCCGGCGCTGGCCCAGGCGGACGTGGGGGTTGCGATGGGGGGCGGGAGCGATGTCGCCATTGAAACCGCGGCCATCACGCTGATGCGCCACAGCCTGATGGGCGTCGCCGACGCGCTGGCCATTTCGAAAGCCACGTTGCGCAACATGAAGCAGAACCTGCTCGGGGCGTTTATCTATAACTCGCTCGGCATCCCGATTGCGGCCGGTATTTTGTGGCCGCTCACCGGCACGCTGCTTAATCCGGTGGTCGCGGGTGCGGCGATGGCGCTCTCCTCCATCACCGTGGTCAGCAACGCCAACCGGCTGCTGCGGTTTACACCGAAGGATTGAACCTTGTACCCGTACGCGCTAGCATGAACCTTTCCGTTCATGGAGCGCGTATGGGCCTGTTTAATCGTATAAAAACCTCGTTTCGCGCCCTCTTTCCTCGCCGTTACGCCTGGCCCGGCCTGGATATCTCGCTTCCCGGCGGGCAGCACCTGCACCTGGTCGGCAGCATTCATATGGGTACGCAGGATATGTCTCCCCTGCCGCCCGGCCTGATTAAACTGCTGAAACACGCCGACGCGCTGGTCGTTGAGGCGGACATTTCGGGCCACGAGTCGCCGTTTGCCGGGCTTGAGAGCGATCTCCCGCTGGCGGAACGTCTGGACGAAGCCCGTCTGGCGGAACTGACGCGCGTCGCCGACGAAACCGGCGTCTCGCTCTCCATGATTGACGCCCTGCCGCTCTGGCAAATTGCGATGGTGCTGCAGGCCACGCAGGCGCAGCGTCTGGGCCTGCGCGGTGACTACGGCATTGATTATCAGCTGCTGAACGTGGCAAGGGCGCGCAGCCTGCCGATCGTCGAGCTGGAAGGAACGGACAGCCAGATTGCGCTCCTGCGGCAGCTTCCCGACGACGGTCTGATGCTGCTGGATGACACCCTAACCCACTGGCACACCAACGCGCGGCTGCTGCAGACCATGATTGGCTGGTGGCTCGATACGCCGCCTGAAGACGGCAAGCTGGCGTTACCGTCGACGTTCAGCGAATCGCTGTATGATGTGCTGATGAACGCGCGCAACAAAGCCTGGCGGGAGACGCTGCACGCGTTACCTGCGGGGCATTACGTGGTGGCGGTCGGGGCGCTACATTTGTACGGAGAAGGGAATTTGCCGTCGCTGCTGAAATAAAAAAAATGGCCAATATTTCTATTGGCCCGTCAAAGAGGAATTTCATCGTTTTTATTATGCCGAAGGAGACCTTCGGTTGAGCCGATTGTCGCTCAAAGTGACCATCACTGCCAATACTATTGCGCAAGATGGTGCTATTTTTTAGACAAACGTCAGGCGTATGCTGTTGGCATGATTGGTCTGTCGTAAGAAGGATAGCTATGACTCCCGCCGTTAAATTACTCGAAAAAAACAATATTTCTTTCCGGATCCACACCTACGATCACGATCCGAATGAAACCAACTTTGGTGATGAAGTGGTGCGCAAGCTGGGGCTGAACGCTGACCAGGTTTATAAAACGCTGCTGGTTGCGGTGAATGGCGACATGAAACATCTCGCCGTGGCGGTGACCCCGGTGGCGGGACAGCTGGATCTGAAGAAAGTCGCCAAAGCGCTGGGGGCGAAGAAGGTGGATATGGCGGATCCGATGGTGGCGCAACGCACCACGGGATACCTGGTGGGCGGGATCAGCCCGCTCGGGCAGAAAAAACGCCTGCCGACGCTGATCGATGCCCCTTCCCAGGAATTTGACACCATCTTTATATCCGGCGGCAAACGCGGGCTGGATATTGAGCTGGCCGCGGGCGATCTGGCAAAAATGCTGGACGCGAAGTTTGCGGATATTGCGCGCCGGGATTGAGAAAATTGCCCGGTGGCGCTGCGCTTACCGGGCCTACGATTCGAATGTAGGCCGGGTAAGGCGTAGCCGCCACCCGGCAACAGCCCCCCACTACTGCCAGCTCACCTCACCCTTCGGCTCATACGCGTTCACGTCAATTGGCGAATTTTGCTCGATAAACTGCTTCAGCACTTCCGCGTCGATAAAGCCGGTATTCACGTAGCCCGGTTTGTTATCAATATGAGGATAGCCGTCGCCGCCGGTGGCGTTAAAGCTTAAGGTCGCCAGACGATAGGTTTTGGCCGGATCGACCGGTTCGCCTTTGATCTTAAGATCGTTAAGCTTGCCGTCTTTCGCCACGAAGCTGACGTTGGCAAACTGCGGATAGGCCCCGGAATCCGGCTTCATCTGCGCCACTGCGGTCAGGTAGTCAATGGCCTCTTTCCCGCTCATGTCGGCATAGACCACCAGGTTACCAAACGGCTGCACCTTCAGGACGTCCTTATAGGTAATGTTTCCGCCTTCGATGGAGTCACGAATGCCGCCCCCGCTCATTACGCCAAAATCCGCGCCGGTGCGCGCCATCTGCGCTGCCAGCACCAGATGACCCATGTTGGTCTGCACGAAGCGAACCTTACTGCGGTCCCCCTCCAGACGACCGTTCAGCGTGCCGATTTTCACGTCCAGCTGCGCCTTGCCTTTGTTCTGGAACGGCGTTAGCAGGGAGAGCATCTGCTGGTTTTCAGCGATCTCTGGCGTGTAAAGTACGCGCTCACTTTTCCCGTCCGGATAGGTCACTTTCTTCTTCAGGTTGACCGGAATGAGCTGATAGCGCACCAGCTTCATCTCGCCGTTACGGAACTCAAAGTCCGCCCGGCCCACGTATTTGCCCCACTCGTGCGCCTGCACAATCCAGATACCGTTCTGACGGTCCGGCGCGCAAGGCGTGCCCGGCACGTAGTCCACCTGCTTTTTGTTCTCCGAGGCCATGCAGACCGGATCCTGTGAGTGACCACCCACAATCATCGCCAGCGAGCCCGCAGGCAGGCTGCGCGCCATCTCCACGTCGCCGGGCGCGTTAGAGCCGTGCTCGCCGTTGTCGTAGTGCCCCATGTGCGTGGTGGCGATAATCACGTCCGGCTTCTCATTCTGCTGCAATTCCTGAATCACCAGCTTCGCTTCGTCTGCTGGCTTGCGGAATTCGATATCGGTGAAGAACTCAGGGTTGCCGATTTTCGCCGTATCGTCGGTGGTTAAGCCAATCACCGCGATCTTCAGATCCTGACGCTTAAACAGCGCCCACGGCTTAAACAGGCGTTCACCGGTACTTTTCTGGTAAATATTGGCGGAAAGGAACGGGAATTTAGCCCATTTCTCCTGCTGACGCAGCACGGTCAGCGGGTTATCAAACTCGTGGTTACCCACGGCCATCGCGTCGTAGCCAATCAGGTTCATGCCGCGAAAGTCCGGCTCCGCGTCCTGCAGGTCAGATTCCGGCACGCCGGTATTGATATCGCCCCCCGACAGCAGCAGCACGCTGCCGCCCTGGGCAGCCACCTCTTTGCGAATGCCGTCCACCAGCGTTTTTTGCGCCGACAGGCCGTATTCGCCGTATTCGCTGCGCCAGAAATGGCCGTGGTGGTCGTTGGTATGCAGAATGGTAATTTTATAGGTTTTGTCTTTTTCATACGCCTGCGCGGGCAGGCTTACCAGCCCCCACGCCGCAATGAGCGCCAGCGCGACGCCCCGCTTCATTAACTTCATCTTCTCTCTCCCTGACCCATAGACAAAGGCAGAAATTACAGTGACTCACAATAATAGACAAATAAGTTTTCATAATTGCGACTTTCTTCAAATGTCGCAGGCGGGTATGTTAGTCGGATAATAATTACACCCTGCATCGCTAATAACTACAGACGTGGTACTTCTCTCTATGGCAATCAGTGAATCAACCCAGCCCGTTCCGGGCGCACCGGCGTCGCGCACCTCCTTTAAAGTATTAGGCGCAATCAGCCTTTCGCACCTGCTCAACGACATGATCCAGTCGTTGATTCTGGCTATTTATCCGCTGCTGCAATCCGAGTTTTCGTTAACCTTTGTGCAGATCGGGATGATCACCCTGACCTTCCAGCTGGCTTCCTCGCTGCTGCAGCCGGTGGTGGGCTACTGGACGGATAAATACCCGATGCCGTGGTCATTGCCAATCGGCATGTGCTTTACCCTAAGCGGGCTGGTGCTGCTGTCCATGGCCGGAAGTTTTGAAGCCGTGCTGATCGCCGCCGCGCTGGTGGGCACCGGCTCGTCCGTCTTCCACCCTGAGTCCTCTCGCGTGGCGCGCATGGCCTCCGGTGGCCGTCACGGGTTGGCGCAGTCGCTTTTCCAGGTGGGCGGTAACTTCGGCAGCTCCCTCGGCCCGCTGCTGGCGGCGGTGATTATCGCCCCGTACGGCAAAGGCAACGTGGCGTGGTTTGTGCTGGCCGCGCTGCTGGCGATTATCGTGCTGGCGCAGATCAGCCGCTGGTACGCCGCGCAGCATCGGGTAAATAAAGGGAAACCTAAAGCGAAGGTTATCAATCCCCTCCCGCGCAATAAGGTTATTCTGGCCGTTTCCGTGCTGCTGGTGCTGATTTTCTCGAAATACTTCTATATGGCGAGCATCAGCAGCTATTACACCTTTTATCTGATGCAAAAATTCGGATTATCGGTACAAAACGCGCAGATCCACCTGTTTGCCTTCCTGTTCGCCGTCGCCGCCGGTACGGTCATTGGCGGGCCTGTGGGGGATAAGATTGGGCGTAAATATGTTATTTGGGGCTCTATCCTCGGCGTGGCGCCCTTTACCCTCATTTTGCCGTACGCCAGCCTTGAATGGACGGGAATTTTAACCGTTATTATTGGTTTTATCCTCGCCTCCGCGTTTTCCGCCATTCTGGTCTATGCCCAGGAGCTGCTGCCGGGCCGTATCGGTATGGTTTCCGGGCTGTTTTTCGGTTTCGCCTTCGGCATGGGCGGGCTGGGTGCAGCGGTGTTAGGTATGGTTGCGGATCACACCAGCATCTTCCTGGTTTATAAAATCTGCGCTTTCCTGCCACTTCTTGGGATGTTGACCATATTCCTGCCTGATAACCGCCACAAAGCGTAAATTACGGGCAGCCAAAGTGTGACTTTGGCTGCCTGACACCCTTATGCCATAAGGGTTTCTTCTTTCCCCTCTCGCTGAATTTATCAAAATGCGCTTTTTTAGGCGCATATTGCCGTTTTATTCAAACTTCAACAATTATTCATAAACATAAGGGGAAAAATTGTCATAAACTATTACTCGGTTTTTTGGTTTTTCACCAAAAAGGAACACCCACAACGAAAGGAGACGGAATGCACCACGCCACACCGCTTATCACCACCATTGTTGGTGGACTTGTGCTCGCTTTTATCCTCGGCATGATTGCCAATAAACTGCGTATTTCTCCTCTTGTCGGCTATCTGCTGGCAGGTGTGCTGGCGGGACCGTTCACGCCAGGCTTCGTCGCGGATACCAAACTGGCCCCTGAACTGGCGGAATTGGGCGTGATTCTGCTGATGTTTGGCGTCGGCCTGCATTTTTCCCTGAAGGATTTGATGGCGGTAAAGTCGATTGCCATACCGGGAGCGATCGCCCAGATTGGGGTGGCGACGCTGCTGGGAATGGCGCTTTCGGCGGTGCTGGGCTGGTCGCTAATGACCGGTATCGTATTTGGGCTGTGTCTCTCAACCGCCAGTACCGTGGTGCTGCTGCGCGCGCTTGAGGAGAGACAGCTGATAGACAGCCAGCGCGGGCAAATTGCGATTGGCTGGCTGATTGTTGAAGACCTGGTCATGGTCCTGACGCTGGTGCTGCTGCCGGCCGTCGCCGGGATGATGGAAAAAGACAACGTCGGCTTCGCCTCGCTGGCGCTGGATATGAGCATCACCATCGGTAAGGTGGTGGCGTTTATCGCCATCATGATGCTGGTAGGACGCCGCCTGGTGCCGTGGATCATGTCCCGCAGCGCGGCGACCGGCTCCCGCGAGCTGTTTACCCTCTCCGTGCTGGCGCTGGCGCTGGGCATCGCGTTTGGTGCCGTTGAGCTGTTTGACGTTTCCTTTGCCCTGGGCGCCTTCTTTGCCGGGATGGTGCTGAACGAATCCGAGCTGAGCCACCGCGCGGCGCACGACACGCTGCCGCTGCGCGATGCGTTTGCCGTGCTGTTCTTCGTCTCCGTCGGGATGCTGTTCGATCCGCTGGTGCTGATCCAGCAGCCGCTGGCCGTGATGGGCACGCTGGCGATCATCATTTTTGGTAAGTCGCTCGCTGCCTTCTTCCTGGTACGCATGTTTGGCCACTCCCCGCGTACGGCGCTGACCATCGCTGCCAGCCTGGCGCAGATTGGCGAATTCGCCTTTATTCTGGCCGGTCTGGGTATGGCCCTGAACCTGCTGCCTCAGGCGGGGCAAAACCTGGTGCTGGCGGGGGCGATCCTGTCGATTATGCTGAACCCGGTGCTGTTTGCCCTGCTGGAAAAATACCTCGATAAAACCGAAACGCTGGAAGAACAGACCCTCGAAGAGGCCATCGAAGAAGAGAAGCAGATCCCGGTCGATATTTGCAACCACGCCCTGCTGGTGGGCTTTGGGCGCGTCGGTAGCCTCCTCGGCGAGAAGCTGATGGCGCAGGGGATTCCGCTGGTGGTGATTGAGACCTCACGCACCCGCGTCGACGAGCTGCGCGAGCGCGGTATCCGCGCGGTGCTGGGCAACGCGGCGAACGAAGAGATCATGAACCTGGCGCATCTGGACTGCGCCCGCTGGCTGCTGCTGACCATACCGAACGGCTATGAGGCGGGTGAGATTGTGGCTTCCGCGCGCGCGAAGTGCCCAACGATTGAGATTATCGCCCGGGCGCACTATGACGACGAGGTGGAGTACATTACCGAGCGCGGCGCGGATAAGGTGGTGATGGGCGAACGCGAGATTGCGAATACGATGCTGACGCTGCTGGAGAAACCGCCGGTTGAAGAGGCGGTGACGGGGTAAAAAAAGCCTGCTGGCGCTACGCTTAGCAGGCCTACAGGTAGCCCCGGTAAGCGTAGCGCCACCGGGGTTTTCTTTTAGCAATCAACGATCCCAGTACGCCTCTTCGAGGCTGTCTTCCCGTTCCGGCAGACCACGCGTTAAGCGCGGGGAGTGCTGGTTCAGCACCTGATAGCTCACGCGGTTCGCGTACTTACACACCTGCGCCAGCGACGAATAGGTCAGCCAGCTGAACTTGTGCTTGCTGGAGTTCGGCACGTTGGTTTTGTGGTAGGCGTTCGCGGTGATGTCGTGCAGCAGCGCGGCCAGCGCGCCGTCGCCCGCGCCGTTGGTGTTCATGATCTTCTCCGGGCCACCCATGTATGGCGCAATGTGAGAGTAGATCCGCAGCGGATTCACGCAGTCTTTGTAACGCATGCCGCGGCTGAACTCGTACTGGTTGAACTCGGCGATCGCGCCCGGCAGCAGCGGGTGCTGGGTTTTGCGTTTACTCTCTTCTTCCGTGAAGCCTGCCATATACAGCCCAACCGGACCCGCGGTGCAGAGCACCAGATCTACCCGGTCCAGCGCTTTGTCAGACGCCAGCAGCGGATCGCTTTCGCCGGTCAGCGCTTCGGCCTCTTCTTCGTTCATCGCCAGAATCGAGACGTGCTCTTTCAGGAAGGCCTGCCACCATTCTGGGTTATCGGCAATCACGAATTTGGTGCCCAGCGTGAGTACCACCGGCACATCGTACTTTTTGGCGTACTCAATCGCCTTCATGGTCGCTTCCGGCATCGGCTCGCCGGGCTTGCAGCGCACAAGGTAGGAGGTCAATACCAGCGCCGAGGCGCCCGCGATGACCTCTTCCGGAATACTCTCGGCGCGCAGCTTGTTCATGTGACCCGGGCTGATGGCAAAGGTACGCTCGCCGGATTCTCCGATCAGCGTAAAGCAGCGTCCAATCGGCCCGTCAACGCCCTGAAGGTAGTTAAGATCGGTACGGCTGGAGGTGTTGCAGAGATAGCGGTAGGCATAGCCGCCGATTTCAATGTTGCTGCACATCACGCCGAGCAGCACCGAGCGGTCGTCTGCCAGCACGGAGTAGTTATGCATGGTATTGCCGATGGTTCCCCCGGCAAACTGATGGGTAATCAGGTTTTCACGCACCAGCTCCTGGTACAGGGCTTCGGCAACGTCATCCTCAATCACCAGCGAGTGCCCGGCGCTCAGACCGTAGCGGGCGACAAACGCGTCATCCACTTTCGCTTCAATGTCCACCAGCGTCTGGTCGATACCGACGACCCAGGCCGCGCTGGTTTCATTTTCTGGCTGGATTTGCTGCAGGAGCGGATCGCGGGCATCGACGGGGAAGTAGTGTTTGGATTTGCGTTTACCGGGAAATTTCATGGCCTGAACTGTGCGAAGAATATGGGCCGGGAATGGTAGCACAAACCCGGCCCGGAGTGCGATCAGCGGCTGTTCGTGACCAGCGAAACCATCATATCGATATGTTCGGGCGAGTCGTTAAGCGCCGGAATGTACTCGTACTTTTCGCCGCCAGCCTCAAGGAAAAATTCCCGGTTTTGCACCGCGATCTCCTCCAGCGTTTCCAGACAGTCTGCCGAGAAGCCCGGCGACATCACCTGAATGTGCTTCACGCCCTTCTCACCCAGCATTTTGAGGGTTTCATCGGTGTACGGCGTCAGCCACGGCTCGCGGCCGAAGCGCGACTGGAAGGTCATCATTACCTTCTCCGGCGGCAGGCCAAGGGCGGAAACCAGCTCGCGCGTGGTATCGCGGCAGCGCTGCGGATAATCATCCCCTTCATTGGCGAAACGCTGCGGGATCCCATGATAGGAGAGCAGCAGCAGATCCGGCTCGCCGTGCTTTTCAAACGACGCGCGCGCGCTGTTGGCAAGCGCCTGGATGTAAAGATCGTTATCGGCGTAATCACGAATAAAGGTCACGCCCGGAATGCGGCGACGGGTCGCCAGAATGCGCGCCAGCTCGTCCCAGACGGCGGCCACCGTGGAGCAGGAGTACTGCGGGTAGAGCGCCAGCACGACGATATGGTCCACGCCCTGCGCCAGCAAGGATTCTACCGCGCTTTCCAGGGACGGTTTGCCGTAGCTCATGCCCAGTGCGACGGGCATATCCGGCAGGCGGGCGGCCAGCGCTTTTTCCTGGCGACGGCTGTAGACCATCAGCGGCGAGCCCTCCTCCATCCAGACGGACTGATAGAGTTTGGCGACGCGCGGCGAACGAATCGGCAGAATGACGCCACGCAGCAGCGGCCACCACAGCAGCCGTGGAAAATCCACCACGCGCGTGTCGCTTAAAAATTGTCGCAGGTAGCGTTTTACCGCGTCTGATGTAGGTGCTTCTGGAGTGCCCAGATTGGCAAGCAGGATGCCGGTTTTCGCCTGACTCATTCACGCCTCTTAACCATTTGATAGGTTGTCAATTGTAGCGGAAATGCGTTTAAACGAAACCCATTGCTGTAATAGGTAAGATGAGAATATTTCTCACCCGGGGACCCGGGTGAGAGGCGCGCAATTAGCCGAGGATTTTTTCCAGCTCTGCACGTACGTCAGCCACGGCTTTGGTACCGTCGACTTTGGCGTATTTGGTGTTACCCGCCTGCGCTTCTTTGGTGTAGTAGCCGATCAGCGGTGCGGTCATCTGATGGTATTCCACCAGGCGCTTGCGCACGGTCTCTTCCTGATCGTCTTTACGGGTGGTCAGCTCTTCGCCAGTCACGTCGTCTTTGCCTTCAACCTTAGGCGGGTTGAATTTGATGTGGTAAACGCGGCCAGAAGCAGCGTGTACGCGACGGCCAACGATGCGGTCAACGATCAGCTCGTCCGGTACGTCGAACTCCAGAACGTAATCCACGTTGATGCCCGCTTCCTTCATGGCGTCAGCCTGAGGAATGGTGCGTGGGAAGCCGTCCAGCAGGAAACCGTTACGGCAGTCTTCCTGAGCAATGCGCTCTTTGACCAGAGCAATCACCAGCTCGTCGGTTACCAGCTTGCCTGCGTCCATGATGTCTTTCGCCTGTTTACCCAGCTCGGAGCCAGATTTCACAGCGGCGCGCAGCATATCACCGGTGGAGATTTGCGGAATACCGTATTTCTCCATGATGAACTGAGCCTGAGTTCCTTTACCCGCGCCCGGAGCGCCAAGCAGAATAATACGCATTGCGAAAATCCCCTCAAATGTCGTTTCAATTTTTCAAAAGCGCTAAACAATACCACCAGAACGGGCATCGCTCAAGGAAGGCAGGAAGGCTGAAACGGTTAACGGGGGGAGATAATTTGAGGAAGTGCGGTTGATTCCCCCTCACCCTAACCCTCTCCCCAAAGGGGAGAGGGAACGATTATACCCTCTCCCCTTTGGGGAGAGGGCAGGGTGAGGGGCAGGTGTTTAGTTACGCCAGCAGCAGCGCATTCACACGTTTAATGAACAGGTTAGGATCTTCCAGCGTGCCGCGTTCGGCCAGCAGGGACTGATCCAGCAGCAGTTCGACCCACTCGGCAAAGCGGGCGTCGTCCTGGGTATCCGCCGCGCGTTTCACCAGCGGATGATCCGGATTAAGCTCAAAGATATATTTCACTTCCGGCATCGCCTGGCCCGCGGCGGCGAACAGCTTCGCCATCTGGGTGCTCATTTCGTCAGCATCGGTGGTGACAATCGCCGGGGTATCCGTCAGGCGGTGCGTGAAGCGCACCTCTTTCACGCGATCGCCCAGCAGGGTTTTCACGCGCTCAACGAACGGCTCCAGCGCCTTCTCGGCTTCTTTCGCGCTTTCGTCCACTTCATCCGCCAGCTTGTCGATGGACTCGTCCGCTTTGGCTACGGACTGGAACGCCTTACCGTCGAACTCGGTCAGGTAGTTCATCATCCACTCGTCGATGCGGTCAGACAGCAGCAGCACTTCGATGCCTTTCTTGCGCAACAGCTCCAGGTGCGGACTGCTCTTCGCCGCGGCGTAGCTGTCGGCGGTGATGTAGTAGATCTTCTCCTGCCCTTCCTTCATGCGGGAGACGTACTCTTCCAGCGACACGGTCTGCGCGGAGGAGTCGGCGTGCGTAGAGGCGAAGCGCAGCAGTTTGGCGATGGTTTCCACGTTCGCGGTGTCTTCCGCCGGACCTTCCTTCAGCACCAGGCCGAACTGTTTCCAGAAGGTCTGATATTTTTCCGCATCGTCCTTCGCCAGTTTTTCCAGCATCTGCAGCGCACGTTTGGTCAGGGCGTTGCGCAGGTTACGGGTGACGGTGCTGTCCTGCAGAATTTCACGCGAGACGTTCAGCGGCAGATCGTTGGAGTCTATCAGACCGCGCACGAAGCGCAGGTAGTTCGGCATGAACTGCTCGGCGTCGTCCATGATGAAGACGCGCTGCACGTACAGCTTCAGGCCGTGCTTGTGATCGCGGTTCCACATGTCCCACGGCGCCTGTGCCGGGATGTACAGCAGGCTGGTGTACTCCTGCTTCCCTTCCACACGGTTGTGGCTCCAGGTCAGCGGGTCGGTAAAGTCGTGGGCGATGTGCTTGTAGAACTCGCTGTATTCGTCGTCTTTAATTTCAGACTTGTTGCGCGTCCACAGCGCCTGCGCCTTGTTGATTTTTTCCCAGGAAACGACGGTTTCACCGTCTTTCTCTTCCTGTTTTTCAATCTCAACCGGCAGGGCGATGTGGTCGGAGTACTTGCTGATGATGGAGCGCACGCGCCAGTCGTTCAGGAAATCGTCTTCGCCTTCACGCAGGTGGAGAGTGATCTCGGTGCCGCGATCCGCCTTGGTGATGTCGTCAACGGTGTATTCGCCTTCCCCTTTGGATTCCCACAGCACGCCGTTTTCGGCGCTGTCGCCCGCCGCGCGGGTGCGCACGGTGACTTTATCCGCCACGATGAACGCCGAGTAGAAGCCGACACCGAACTGGCCGATGAGCTGGCTGTCTTTCGCCTGGTCAGAGCCCATGGACTCGAGGAACGCCTTGGTGCCGGATTTGGCGATGGTCCCGAGGTGGTCGATCACCTCGTCGCGGTTCATCCCGATGCCGTTATCGGCGATGGTCAGAGTGCGGTTCTCTTTGTTGAACGAGACGCGCACGCGCAGCTCGCCGTCGCCTTCGTACAGATCCGGGTTAGACAGCGCGCGGAAGCGCAGCTTGTCCGCCGCATCCGAGGCGTTGGAAATCAGCTCACGCAGGAAAATTTCTTTGTTGGAATACAGGGAATGGATCATCAGGTGCAGAAGCTGTTTTACTTCTGACTGGAAACCACGGGTTTCTTGTCCTTTCATCTAAGTCGACCTCAACAATGCCATTTAATGGGGTTGTAAAACGTTGAGTGAGAGATGGGGTTAAGGGGGGAAATTTTCAAGCGGAGGCCGCGCGCGCAGCCTCCGTTTGGTCAGAAAATAATCTTGTGACGCCCGGCCAGAGAGTGTGACAGCGTGGTGCCGTCTACCATCTCCAGCTCGCCGCCGACCGGCACGCCGTGAGCGATGCGGCTGGCGTCAACGCCATACTGCGCGCACAGCTCGGCGATGTAGTTGGCGGTTGCCTCCCCTTCCACCGTCGGATTGGTGGCGAGGATCACCTCCTTGATGGTTTCGGACTCAAGACGCTGTTCAAGGCGGTCAAGACCGATATCATCCGGGCCAATACCGTCGAGCGGAGAGAGATGCCCCATCAGCACGAAGTAGCGACCGGAAAACTGCCCGGTTTGTTCGATGGCGTAGATATCCGCAGGACTCTCCACCACGCAAATCTGGCCGTTTTCCTGACGACGCGGGTTCGTACAGATGTTGCACACGTCCTGCTCGGTAAAGGTGCGGCAATCCGCACAGTGACCAATTTCCGACATGGCGCGGGTCAAAGCCTGCGCCAGGCGCATCCCGCCGCTGCGGTCGCGCTGCAATAGCGTAAACGCCATGCGCTGCGCCGACTTCGGGCCAACGCCCGGCAGGCAGCGCAGTGCTTCCATTAACTGCGTGAGCAGCGGACTGGTTTGCATCAGAACGGCATCTTGAAGCCAGGCGGCAGCTGCATGCCGCTGGAAACGGAGGCCATTTTCTCTTTCTGGGTTTCGTCGATACGGCGAGCGGCATCGTTAAACGCGGCAGCAACCAGATCTTCCAGCATCTCTTTGTCGTCTTCGAGCAGGCTCGGGTCGATTTCCACGCGACGGCAGTTGTGCGCACCGTTGATGGTCACCTTGACCAGACCGGCACCGGACTCACCCGTGACTTCCAGCTGAGCGATCTCTTCCTGCATCTTCTGCATTTTTTCCTGCATCTGCTGAGCCTGCTTCATCAGGCCACCCAGACCGCCTTTTCCACCAAACATAGGCTTCTCTCTTCTTTCACGTTTAAGGATTACAACCGTA
Organism: Enterobacter sp. PP-008-ECC_S150; assembly: GCF_045257065.1. Lineage (NCBI taxonomy): Bacteria > Pseudomonadati > Pseudomonadota > Gammaproteobacteria > Enterobacterales > Enterobacteriaceae > Enterobacter > Enterobacter sp. PP-008-ECC_S150. Next base: position 47,215 of record NZ_JBJHHG010000006.1, read on the forward strand.
AGTCAGACTCACGATCAAATGGGGCGGATACTCTCTTCATCCAGATCGGCGTCGAAGAACCGGCGCAGGGTCTGAATGTTGTTATCCGCAATAATCGCCTCGCGCGCCTGCGCGAGCTTCTCTTCATAAATGGCCTGGCGCCACTCGAGCGGCGTTTTCACTGCCGGATTATCATCTTCAATGATAGTCAATTCAACCGGCGCACCCTGCAATGTGGCGAGCGCCTCGGCCAGCGCCTTTTGCGCGCCAGGGGAATTGAGGTGACGCTGGCCCGGACGCAGGTGCAGACGCACCTGATTGCCGTCCTGCTCTTTCCAGGCGTTCAGCGCAACCTGCTCGACCAGCTTCGGCAGCTGGAGTTTGCTGACCTCGGCGGCCCAGGCGTCGCGCGCAATGGACTCTTCGGCAAGCTTCGCGGAAAGCTCCGGCGTTTTTTCATGCTCCAGCGCCTTTTTCAGCGCTTTTGGCGTGGCGACCTCTTCCTTCACCGTTTCAACAATGGTGGTCGCCTTCCAGCGGTAAGCCTCTTCTTTCACCGGGGCTTTCTGCTCGAGCGCGGACGGTGCCGGACGCGACTGCACGCGCTCCGTTACCGAGGCCAGTCGTTCAAGCGCGGCGTTGTTCACCGGCCGCGCTCTTCCTGGCGCTGCCGGTTCACTCTTTTTTGGTTTGGTTACTCCCTGCGCACGCTGCAGCTGGCTGCGCGCGGCAAGCACCGAACTGGTGGCATCCGACAGCGGCACGTTCTGCTGCGGTGGCGGCGTCGGCTGCTGAGGCACCTGCTGCGGCGACATCACCGCCGTCGGGGCGACCGGGGCAAATGACTGGCGCGGCACGTCCGGCTCCGGGAGCGGCATGCGCGGGTGGAACGCCAGCGCGCGCAGCAGCGTCATTTCTACGCCCATACGCGGATCCGGCGCAAACGGCAGCTCTTTGCGGCCAATCAGCAGCGTCTGGTAATAAAGCTGCACGTCGGCAGGCGGCACGGTGCGGGCAAGTTCACGCATCCGCTGTTCAATGGCGGCCATATCCGCGCCAATCGCCGACGGAGAAAGCTGGAGCATCGCCACGCGGTGCAGCAGGCTGAGCATCTCAACCAGCAGCCCTTCCCACTCAATACCCCGGGCAGCGGCCGCGTTCACCTGCGACATCACGCGTTCGCCGTTGGCGGCAATCATGGCTTCGATAAGCGACAGCGCATGATCGTCATCCAGCGTGCCGAGCATGGTGCTGACCGCCTCGGTGGAGAGCTTGCCGTCACCGCTGGCAATCGCCTGATCGGTCAGGCTGAGCGCATCACGCAGGCTGCCGTCCGCCGCGCGGGCCAGCAGCTGCAGGGCGCGGGGTTCGTGGACAATCTTCTCTTCATCAAGAATGTGCTCAAGCTGCGCGCGGATCTGTTCGACATCCAGCGCCTTCAGATGAAACTGCAGGCAGCGTGACAGAATGGTGACCGGCAGCTTTTGCGGATCGGTGGTCGCCAGCAGGAACTTCACGTGCGCGGGCGGCTCTTCCAGCGTTTTCAGCAGGGCGTTGAAGCTGTGGCGCGACAGCATGTGCACTTCATCGATCAGGTAGACCTTGAAGCGGCCGCGCGCCGGGGCGTACTGCACGTTATCGAGCAGATCGCGGGTATCTTCCACTTTGGTGCGCGAAGCGGCGTCGATCTCGATCAGATCGACAAAACGCCCCTGCTCGATTTCCCGGCAGTTATCGCACACGCCGCACGGCGTGGCGGTGATCCCGGTTTCGCAGTTGAGACCTTTTGCCAGCAGGCGGGCAATAGAGGTCTTACCGACGCCGCGGGTACCGGAGAAAAGATAGGCGTGATGGATGCGACCTAGCGACAAGCCGTTCGCCAGGGCCGTCAGCACATGTTCCTGACCGACAACGTCAGCAAAGGTTTGTGGTCGCCATTTACGGGCTAACACCTGATAACTCATGGGCAGGCTCTGCAACGCTGGAAGGTGAATTTATGGAGGGGAATGCTATCACAACCTCACCCATTGAGCGAGGTTGTGAAAACCGGGATTAGTGACCCGGGAAAGGCACCAGGCTGTAGCTGGTAATACCTTGTTTTTCCAGACGCTGTTCACCGCCGAGATCGAACAGGTTGATGATGAAGGCCGCGTCGGTCACTTCCCCACCCAGACGGCGGATCAGCTTCACGGTCGCTTCAATGGTGCCGCCGGTTGCCAGCAGATCGTCCACCACCAGCACTTTGTCGCCAGGCTTGATCGCGTCAACGTGGATCTCCAGCTGATCGGTGCCGTACTCCAGCTCGTAGCTTTCTGCGATGGTTTCGCGCGGCAGCTTGCGCGGCTTACGCACCGGCACAAAACCCACGCCCATCGCCAGCGCAACCGGTGCGCCGAACAGGAAGCCACGGGCTTCGGTACCTACTACTTTGGTGATCCCGGCGTTTTTATAACGCTCGACCAGCAGTTCAATGCTGAGCGCGTACGCTTTCGGGTCTTCCAGCAAGCTGGTGACATCACGGAAAAGAATGCCAGGCTTTGGATAGTCCTGGATGCTTTTGATGCTGTTTTTCAGATATTCAAGCTGCTGTGCAGTTGCGGTCATCGGTTTGTGCCTAAATGAAACAGTGTTACTCACGGCGCGCAACGCGTGGGCAAAGGTAACAATCGTTTAACCTTTAACCAGGCACGCCTGTGCTCGAAAACGGTCGAATTTACTGGCTGTACGCAATAATTGCAACAGCCATTATGAGGCTTCAGTGCTTTTGTTGCTTTTCATCAACCACGGGGATCCGCCACATGAAGATAAGCAGGCAGGTCAGGATGACCAGCAGCAGGATCCGCACCCACATCATTTTCACCAGCCATAGCGAAATGGCGAAGGTGATAAGGATCACCGCGATCGCGCGCGGCTTCGCCCCGGGCGGCATAGCCCGGTGTTTTTGCCAGTGCCGCAGATAGCCGCCAAACCATGAGCGATAGAGCAGCCAGTGGTGAAAGCGCGGTGACGATCGGGCGAAGCACCAGGCCGCCAGCAGGATAAACGGCGTGGTCGGCAGCAGGGGTAAAACCACGCCCAGCGTGCCAAGCACTACCGCGAGCCAGCCAATGATGATTAAAATAGTACGCTGCATAATGCGAATCGTTATCAAACTGAACGGCTACTTTACCACTGGAGAGCGTCTTGAAAACAGCACTGCTTCTTGAGAAGCTGCAAAATCAGCTGATTGCACTGCGGGAGCAGGCCACGCCGCTGATGGGGCACGCCACGCTGAAACCGCGCTTTGACCGGCAGCTTTTTCGCACCCGCAGCACCGTATTTCAGGATTACCTTGCCGAAGCGCAGACCAACCTCGACGAGCTTCGCCATGCGGTTGAGAATAAACAGCAGGAACAGGTGGCGTGGCTTGCCGAGCATCTCACCGAGCAGATCATCGCGCTGCATCGCGAAATCGCCGCCTGGCCGCTGCGCGCCTGGGACAGCGCCTCCCCCGGGCTCGGCAAATGGCAGCGCAAGCGGCTGGAGAACCAGGAGTTCGAGCGCCGCCTGTTTGAGATGAAGCGCGAGCGCGAAGTGCGGCTGAACAACAGCGAAACGCTGGAAGAACAGCAATTACTGATGCGCGAGATCAGCGCGCTGGAAGGACGCATTGTGCGCTGCCGTCAGGCGCTGGACGAGATTGAACGCGTCATTGAACGTTTGACCCGCTAACAGGAGCCACACCCATGTCACTGGAAAATGCACCCGATGAGGTCAAGCTGGCCGTCGATTTAATTATGCTGCTGGAGAATCATGATATTCCCGCCGAAACGGTGCTGAAAGCGCTGGAGATTGTGCAGCGGGATTTTGAAGGAAAGGTGAAGGCCAGTAGCCCTCACCCTAACCCTCTCCCACAGAGAGAGGGAAAATAGATTAAGCCGGAGTGGGATCGTCACCCTTAATCTGGCGCTTCACTTCCGTATGCTCGTCACCTTTCTCATTGTGCAGGTGAACCTCAAGCTGGTTGAAGGCGATATTAATGTCGTTTTCACGGCACAGGCGATCGATAGCGCGATTAAGCTCATCAACGGTGTAGCTGCGATCGCGGAGCTCGCGAACGTATAAGCGCAGCTCGTGATCCAGCGTGCTTGCACCAAAGGTGGTGAAGAACACCGACGGCGCCGGATCGTGCATCACTTTCGGATGGTCGTTCGCCGCTTTTAGCAGAACCTCTTTCACCTTGTCCAGATCGGAACCGTAGGCCACGCCGAGGCGGATCACCACGCGCGTCGTGGTATCAGAGAGTGACCAGTTGATCAGACGCTCGGTCACGAACGCTTTGTTCGGGATGATCACCTCTTTGCGATCGAAGTCGGTAATGGTGGTGGCGCGAATACGGATCTTGCTGACGGTCCCGGAGAATGTGCCGATGGTGACGGTATCGCCGATACGTACCGGACGTTCAAACAGAATGATCAGGCCAGAAACGAAGTTACCGAAGATCTCCTGCAGGCCAAAACCGAGGCCGACCGACAGCGCGGCAGCAAGCCACTGCAGTTTATCCCACGATACGCCCAGCGAGCCAAAGACCGTCATCGCGCCGACGATAATGATCACGTAGTTGAGGATCGTGGTAATCGCATATGACGCCCCCTGCCGCAGATTCAGGCGGGACAGCACCAGCACTTCCAGCAGGCCGGGAAGGTTGCGGATCAGCGCCCAGGCCACCACCGACGACACCAGCGCAAACAGCAGGCTGCCCATGGTCACGCTTTTCATGACCGCCGCGCCCGCTTCGGTTCCGTTGTATTGCCAGAGGGTAATACTGTCGAGATAGGCGAAAACGGTAATAAGATCGGACCAGATAGCCCAGAACATCACGGCAAACAGGGCGATCATCACCAGCATGGTGATGCGCAGCGTCTGCTGGTTAACCTGTTCCAGCGCGATGGTCGGCTCTTCCTGCGGCTCCGCGCCTTCGGCTCCCTCTTTCACCTGATGCTGACGACGCGCGATGGCGCGGCGATAGGCAATACGGCGGGCCGCCACGCTCAGGCCGCGCAGCACGGTCTGATAGAGCAGGTTCCAGACGATCACCAGATAGACCGTTTCAATCCAGCGTCCGGACAGGCGGAGCGTGGTATAGAAGTAGCCCGTTGCCGTCAGCACCATCAGCGCCAGCGGAATGATCGCCAGCACCGTCACGGTCGCCAGGCGAATATTGTGGGACTCTTTATCACGCCAGCTGTCGCGGCACATCGGCCACATCAGGATCGCAATCAGCAGCAGGTTCAGCAGGATGACCAGCTGGCCCAGCACGTCATCCATCAGATGCAGCGGGGAAAGCTCAGAGACTACCGACCAGAAGTGCAGCGGCAGCAGCGCCAGGCTGATGCGCACGATCTGGCGACGCCAGTGGCTGGTCAGCTGCGCCGGCATGTTGAAATGACGCACCGCCACGCCGTCTTTTTCCAGCACCTTCCAGCACAGCCCAAACACCAGCCAGAACAGCGCCAGTTTTTTACTGAACGCCCACAGCAGATCGCTGACGTTGAGCTGCATGGTGAGCAGAATCAGGCCCACGGCCAGAATAATCAGGCACACCGGCAGGGCGCGAATGAGATCGATCAGAATCGCTTTAGGCGTATGGAGCTGGCTGTCGTTGCGCAGCTGCCCCACTTCGGAGGCCAGCTTCGCCTGGTATTTTTTCAGCCATTTCAAACGCCAGCGAATCAGCCCCGCGATGAGAAGCAGCGGTAAACCCGCCAGCAAGGCAATCGTCACCGCAGGCCAGGCTTTCTCCCAGTTCACGGTAATCTTCATGCTCTTGATCTGCGTTTTCAGCGTCTCAGGGAAGGATTTAATCCAGTCCCAGTCCATCGGCTTGTTGCTGTTTACCCAGAAAATCTGCTGGGTCAGGATCTCCTGCAGGCTTTTCGAGACGCTCACCAGCTGCTGCTGGTTGATCTGCAGGTTGATGGCCATCATCAGCTGGTTACCCAGCTGTTTGTTGAGCTGGTCCAGCAGTTCGCGACGCATATCGACAACCTGGAGCAGCGCGTCGTGCACTTCCGGGTTCACGTCGCTGGAATGCCCTTCTTCAATTTTGGCGACAAAGGTATCGCTCTGGAAAAGAGCATCGCGCTGCTGGTTGACGTCAAACTGTTCCAGACGTAAATCCGCAATGCGGTTGGTCATGTCTTCCAGCTCATCGGCGGACGGGAGCGTCTGCTGCTGCTGGTAGAGAATACGCGACAGCAGGAGGCTGCCCTTCAGGACCGCGATCTGCTCTTTGATGTTGCGTTCCGCCTGCAGCGCGCGATCCAGCCAGTTCTTCACTTTAATATTTTGCTGAACCAGCGAGTTGCCGTTTTCCGTCGCCAGTATCAGGCGCTGGCTAAGCTGGTGGTTGGCCTCAAGCTCCTGCTTCACCAGCGGGTTGGCCTGAATGCGGGCGGTTTCGTCAGGCGATACGGCCTCCTGGGCCGTTTTTTCCGTTAGCGTCAGGCGCTTGCTGTTGACCGCTTCCTGCAGCAGCTGAAGCTGGTGTTCCAGACGGTTAATGTTCGCGGTGACGTAATCACGCTGCTTCTGCAGCGTGTCCTGCAGCACCGTATTCCCTTCCAGGCTTTTACGCTGCTGATCAATCTGCGCGTTGAGCAATGCCTGCTGAACCAGCAGCAGGGTTTGCTGCGTCGGACGCAGCGTGCCTTCGCCCACCGTGGTTCCGTTGAGGCGGTTGCGAATCTGCTGCAGCTGCTGAGACGCGGCGTACATCGCGTTTTGCACGCGCTCGGGCTGGGTCTGCAGGGAGACAAGCTGGCTGTTATAGGTGGCGAGATCGGACTGCGCCGTTTGCAGGTCATCGAGCAACTGGGCGACGCGCGTCTCAAGCTGACGTAAGGAGAGCGTGGCGAGCGTTTTGCGCGTTTCGTCATCGTTATCAACGTCACTCAGGGCATTTAGCGATTCCGTCGCTTTACGCATGTTCTCAGGCGCCTGCGCCACCTTCTGGCGCAGCTGGGCGGTTTCAGCTTTGACGCGTTCAATTTTATCCAGCGTTTCCAGCGTTTCCGTCAGGTCCTGCTGGGTGAGTTTCTCCTGCGGAGAGAGCTCTTTTTGCTTGTTCAGCGTGTCGAGCTGAGACTGAACATCAGCGCGCGAGGGAATATCATTGCTGTTATCGGCGCGGGCCCAGGTCAGCGGCGCCGTGGCAAAGAAAAACAGCATCGCAAGGAGCAATGCAAAAACAGGATGTTGCGAGCGATTGATGGGCAGCATAGTTGTGAATGATGTCAGAAGATGACCGAAAATAGTCCGGCGTGAAGAATATCACGCTCGCCGAAAGCAGAATAGCGCGAACGTTATCCTCTGAGATAAATCCTGGAAAGGATCAGGCCGTTAGCGAAGGCGCGTCGTTGCGCAGCGTCGGGCAGAGCTGAAGCATTTCCAGTAAAATCGAGACGTAGCTGCGGGCTTCCTCTTTGAGATCAAAGGATTGTGGCGAAAAAAGCCAGTTTTCCATCAGGCCCGAGATGTAGCTGCGCATCAGGATGGCCGCCCGACGGGTCAGGAGGTTGGCCGGCAGCAGTTTGGCCTGCATGCACTGGTTGAGGTTCTGTTCGATGCGGTCATAGCTTTCCAGGCTGAGGCTGCGTTGCGCCTGCTGCACCACCGCCATTTCTCCCACGAACTCGCATTTATGATAAATAATTTCCATCATTAATCTGCGACGTTCTTCAACTACCGTTGCTTCAAGGATATATACTAATATTTCTCTTAATACTGAGAGTGGATCGTCAGGGAATTTTGCCCGATACTCACTCTCGAGATCGCTAATGCTGGACTCTGAAAGCTCCCAGATTTCACTGAACAGATCTGACTTGTCCTTAAAATGCCAGTAAATCGCTCCCCGCGTCACACCGGCAGCCTGAGCAATTTGTGCCAGCGAGGTAGAAGAAACACCCTGCTGCGAGAACAAACGTATTGCCACATCAAGGATGTGTTGTCGGGTTTCAAGCGCTTGTTGTTTAGTTTTTCGTGCCATAGGTGGGTGAATTTACAGGAGTCAGATTTACATACATTTGTGAATGTATGTACCATAGCATGACGATAATATAAACGCAGCAATGGGTTTTAGACTCAGGACCCTTGATCAATTTGAAATCGGACACTCGAGGTTTACATATGAACAAAAACAGAGGGTTAACGCCTCTGGCGGTCGTTCTGATGCTTTCAGGCAGCTTAGCGCTAACAGGATGTGACGACAAACCGGCTCAACAAGGAGCTCAGCAGGCGCCAGAAGTAGGCGTCGTGACGCTCAAATCTGAACCTCTACAAATCACCACCGAATTACCAGGCCGGACAAGTGCTTACCGTATTGCGGAAGTGCGTCCTCAGGTGAGCGGCATTATTCTGAAGCGTAACTTCACCGAAGGCGGTGATGTGAAAGCCGGTGAGTCTCTGTATCAGATTGATCCAGCAACCTATCAGGCATCGTATGAAAGCGCGAAAGGCGACCTGGCAAAAGCGCAAGCCGCAGCCAAAATCGCCCAGGTGACGCTGAACCGCTATCAAAAACTGCTCGGCACTAAGTACATTAGCCAACAGGATTACGATACCGCCCTGGCAGATGCACAGCAGGCTAACGCAGCCGTTGTGGCAGCGAAAGCAGCCGTCGAAACCGCGCGCATTAACCTGGCCTATACCAAAGTGACCTCACCTATTAGCGGTCGCATTGGTAAGTCTTCCGTCACGGAAGGTGCTCTGGTGCAGAACGGCCAGACCACTGCCCTGGCGACCGTGCAGCAGCTCGATCCGATTTACGTTGACGTGACGCAGTCCAGCAATGATTTCCTGCGCCTGAAACAGGAGCTGGCAAACGGCACCCTGAAACAGGAAAACGGCAAAGCCAAAGTGGAGCTGGTGACAAACGACGGCATCAAGTTCCCGCAGGAAGGTACGCTGGAATTCTCTGACGTGACGGTTGACCAGACCACCGGTTCCATCACCTTACGCGCGATTTTCCCGAACCCTGACAAAAATCTGCTGCCGGGTATGTTTGTTCGCGCGCGTCTGGAAGAAGGTACTAACCCAACCGCACTTCTGGTTCCACAGCAGGGTGTGACCCGTACGCCACGCGGCGATGCGAGCGCGCTGGTTGTGGGCGCTGATGACAAAGTCGAAACGCGCAATATCACCGCTACCCAGGCGATTGGCGATAAGTGGCTGGTGACGGAAGGTCTGAAAGATGGCGATCGCGTGATTGTTTCTGGTTTGCAAAAAGTTCGTCCTGGCGCGCAGGTTAAAGCACAGGAAGTGAAGTCTGACGATAAACAACAGGCTTCGGCCGCTGGCCAGTCAGAACAAACCAAGTCTTAACTTAAACAGGAGCCGTTAAGACATGCCTAATTTCTTTATCGATCGCCCCATATTTGCGTGGGTGATCGCCATTATTATCATGCTGGCCGGGGGACTTGCGATCCTGAAGCTGCCTGTCGCGCAATATCCAACGATTGCGCCACCGGCGGTGACCATCTCCGCAACCTACCCGGGGGCTGATGCGAAAACGGTGCAGGACACCGTCACCCAGGTTATCGAACAGAACATGAACGGTATCGATAACCTGATGTACATGTCCTCAAACAGTGACTCCACCGGTACAGTGCAGATCACCCTGACCTTCCAGTCAGGTACGGATGCTGACATTGCGCAGGTTCAGGTGCAGAACAAACTGCAGCTGGCGATGCCTTTACTGCCGCAGGAAGTACAACAGCAGGGCGTGAGCGTCGAGAAATCGTCCAGCAGCTTCCTGATGGTTGTCGGCGTTATCAACACCAACGGCACCATGACGCAGGAGGATATTTCCGACTACGTGGGTGCCAACATGAAGGACGCCATCAGCCGTACTGCCGGTGTGGGTGACGTGCAGCTGTTCGGTTCCCAGTACGCGATGCGCATCTGGATGGATCCGAACAAGCTGAACAACTTCCAGCTGACGCCGGTTGACGTAATCAGCGCGATTAAAGCGCAGAACGCCCAGGTAGCAGCCGGTCAGTTAGGCGGTACACCGCCGGTGAAGGGCCAGCAGCTTAACGCCTCGATCATCGCGCAGACCCGTCTGACCTCGGCCGACGAGTTCAGCAAAATTCTGCTGAAAGTGAACCAGGACGGGTCGCAGGTTCGCCTGCGCGACGTGGCGAAAGTAGAACTGGGCGGTGAAAACTACGACATTATCGCGAAGTTCAACGGTAAACCGGCTTCCGGTCTGGGTATCAAACTGGCGACAGGCGCTAACGCCCTGGACACCGCCACGGCGATCCGCGCAGAGCTGAAGAAGATGGAACCGTTCTTCCCGTCAGGTCTGAAAATCGTTTACCCGTACGACACCACGCCGTTCGTTAAAATTTCGATTCATGAAGTGGTGAAGACGCTGGTTGAGGCGATCATCCTGGTATTCCTGGTGATGTACCTGTTCCTGCAAAACTTCCGCGCGACGCTTATCCCAACGATTGCCGTGCCGGTTGTTCTGCTCGGGACCTTTGCGATCCTGTCGATATTTGGCTACTCGATAAACACCCTGACGATGTTCGGGATGGTGCTCGCCATCGGCCTGCTGGTGGATGACGCCATCGTTGTGGTAGAGAACGTCGAGCGCGTCATGGCGGAAGAAGGTCTGCCGCCGAAGGAAGCGACCCGTAAGTCAATGGGTCAGATCCAGGGCGCGCTGGTCGGTATCGCGATGGTGCTGTCGGCGGTATTTATTCCGATGGCCTTCTTCGGCGGCTCTACCGGTGCAATTTACCGTCAGTTCTCGATTACCATCGTTTCCGCGATGGCGCTGTCGGTGCTGGTCGCGTTGATCCTGACGCCTGCGCTGTGCGCCACCATGCTGAAGCCAATTCAGAAAGGCGGTCACGGCGAGCATAAAGGGTTCTTCGGCTGGTTTAACCGCATGTTTGATAAGAGCACGCACCACTACACCGACAGCGTAGGTAACATCCTGCGCAGCACCGGTCGTTACCTGCTGCTCTATATCATCATCGTGGTGGGCATGGCTTTCCTGTTCGTTCGTCTGCCAAGCTCGTTCCTGCCGGATGAAGACCAGGGCGTGTTCCTGACGATGGCACAGCTTCCGGCGGGGGCCTCGCAAGAGCGTACCCAGAAAGTGCTGGATGAAGTGACGGACTACTATCTCACCAAAGAGAAAGACAACGTTGAATCCGTGTTTGCGGTTAACGGCTTTGGCTTTGCGGGTCGTGGTCAGAACACCGGTATTGCCTTCGTTTCTCTGAAAGACTGGTCTGAACGTCCGGGCAAAGAGAACAAAGTTGAGGCGATTACCGGCCGTGCAATGGGTACCTTCTCGCAGATTAAAGATGCGATGGTCTTCGCCTTCAACCTGCCAGCGATTGTTGAGCTGGGTACCGCGACCGGCTTCGACTTCCAGCTGATTGACCAGGCTGGTCTGGGTCACGAAAAGCTGACGCAGGCGCGTAACCAGCTGTTTGGCGAAGTGGCTAAGCACCCTGACCTGCTGGTCGGCGTGCGTCCAAACGGCCTGGAAGATACCCCGCAGTTCAAAATCGACATCGACCAGGAGAAAGCTCAGGCACTGGGCGTCTCCATCAGTGACATCAATACCACGCTGGGCGCTGCCTGGGGCGGTAGCTACGTTAACGACTTTATCGATCGCGGTCGCGTGAAGAAAGTGTACGTGATGTCAGAGGCGCAGTACCGTATGTTGCCAAACGATATCAATAACTGGTTCGTGCGCGGCAGCAATGGTCAGATGGTACCGTTCTCGGCGTTCTCAACGTCACGCTGGGAATACGGTTCGCCGCGTCTGGAACGCTATAACGGCCTGCCATCCATGGAGATCCTCGGTCAGGCCGCGCCGGGCCGAAGCACCGGCGAAGCCATGAACCTGATGGAAGAACTGGCAAGCAAGCTGCCTGCAGGTATCGGCTACGACTGGACCGGCATGTCCTATCAGGAACGTCTGTCCGGTAACCAGGCCCCTGCTCTGTACGCCATTTCGCTGATTGTGGTGTTCCTGTGTCTGGCGGCACTGTACGAGAGCTGGTCAATTCCGTTCTCCGTTATGCTGGTGGTACCACTTGGGGTAATTGGTGCGCTGCTTGCGGCAACGTTCCGTGGACTGACCAACGACGTCTACTTCCAGGTAGGCCTGCTGACAACCATTGGCCTGTCGGCGAAGAACGCGATACTTATCGTTGAATTCGCCAAAGATCTGATGGAGAAAGAAGGCAAAGGCCTGATTGAGGCGACGCTTGAGGCCGTTCGTATGCGTCTGCGCCCCATCCTGATGACGTCACTGGCGTTTATCCTCGGCGTACTGCCGCTGGTTATCAGCTCCGGTGCGGGCTCCGGCGCGCAGAACGCGGTAGGTACAGGCGTGATGGGCGGTATGGTTACCGCGACCGTACTGGCTATCTTCTTCGTACCGGTGTTCTTCGTGGTGGTTCGCCGCCGCTTTAGCCGAAAGAATGAAGATATTGAACACCGTCATTCGGTAGAACCTCACTGATACCGGTTTCACATGATAAAAAGGCCGCATTCGCGGCCTTTTTCATTTTCAGAAAAAATCATAAATTACGCTTATTGTGGTTTTATTTATTTTCTGCCATCTTAATTAGACATATCATAATTAACTGATAACTTAATCGGTGAATTCAGGATTTTTTTAATTTCATTTCTCTGCGTAAACTATTAGGAATATTCCTAATAAAAAGTTCTTACAAAGAAAAGACCGAATCCGAACTTTTCTCATCATTTTTGCTAAGCCAATGAAACGTAAGGAAGCGATAAAACATGCTCATTAATTGGGTTAAAAATGTTGAGTTCCGGATGCCCCTTTGCGTACCTGCTCGCAGTCTGCGGTTTTATTTGTAATTTTTCGTAATAGCGCGATGAAATCCAGGAGGGAGTGGCTTATAGTTAGGTTATCAGGAACACAGCGCTCATGTAGCTAAGTCAGTTATATCCATCCCGACAATGATGTTCGGTGAGTAAGAAATCACTCAGAAGGGGATGCGCTATGGACGAGTACTCGCCAAAAAGACATGATATCGCACAGTTGAAATTTCTCTGCGAATCCTTGTACCATGACTGCCTTGCCAATCTTGATGAAAGCAACCATGGCTGGGTAAACGACCCAACGTCTGCCATCAATTTACAGTTGAATGAGCTGATAGAGCATATCGCAACCTTCGCACTTAATTATAAAATTAAGTACAATGAAGATAATAAGCTCATTGAGCAAATTGATGAATACCTGGACGACACCTTTATGTTGTTCAGCAGTTACGGCATTAACGCCCAGGATTTGCAAAAATGGCGTAAATCGGGAAACCGGCTATTCCGCTGTTTTGTCAACGTGAGCAGAGCTAACCCGGTTAGTCTTTCCTGTTAAAATTATTACAATTACTAAGGTGAATTTATGTCTGATAAACCACTCACAAAGATCGATTATTTGATGCGCTTACGACGTTGTCAGTCAATCGACACGCTTGAGCGCGTCATTGAAAAGAATAAATACGAGCTCTCGGATAATGAACTGGCGGTATTTTATTCAGCCGCTGACCATCGTCTTGCTGAACTGACCATGAATAAGCTATATGACAAAATTCCTACTTCTGTATGGAAATTTGTCCGTTAATCTTTGAAGGGTGTCTGTAGAGTTCTACGCCACGTTCTGAGTTTTTTACCTATCCCGTTATGCTCCCTGTGCCCAGGCCAGGTATCCGTGTAAAACGCGTTCAGCAGCAGCAATGTTGTGACTCCAGTCACATCGGCTTTTCGGGAACGTTCCCCTCCTGGCCTGTTCCGATTACCCTGCGGTAACCACATCCAGCGAGGTATCCAATGAGCTTAGAAAAACAGAAAATGATTGCCGGTGAACATTACCGCCCCGGCGATGAGACGTTACGGGCCGACCGACTGCGGGCCCGCCATCTGGTTTACCGTTTTAACCACACCGCGCCTGATGAAAAAACAGAACGCCAGAACATTCTGGCGGAACTTCTGGGCACCAGCGAAGGGGCGTATATCGAGCCGAGCTTCCGCTGCGATTATGGATATAACATTTATCTGGGTAAAAACTTTTACGCTAACTTCGACTGCGTAATGCTGGACGTCTGCCCTGTTCATATTGGCGATAACTGTATGCTCGCGCCGGGTGTTCATATTTATACGGCAACCCACCCGCTGGACGCGGAGGAACGAAACAGCGGCGTGGAGTTTGGAAAACCGGTCAGCATTGGCAATAACGTCTGGATTGGTGGCCGGGCGGTCATTAACCCTGGCGTCACTATTGGTGATAATGTGGTGGTGGCCTCCGGCGCCGTGGTGACGAAAGACGTCCCGGCTAACGTCGTCGTAGGGGGCAACCCGGCAAAAATCATCAAAACGCTGTGAGGTTTCGGGGAGTCAACTGTTATGGACTTTTAGGGCCAGACTGTTACTTTTTTCAGCCTGTTGGCTCCCCTAAAATTGGCAGACACCCTGTATTGTCAACTCTTATGAAGGCAAAAAATGACCGAGATACAGCGCCTGCTTACCGCCACCATCGACGATCTTAACCTCCGCGAAAAGCGCGACAATCGCCCGCGCTTTAGCATTAGCTTTATTCGCAAACATCCTGGACTGTTTGTCGCCATGTATGCCGCCTGGCTGGCGACGCTGATTGTGATGCTAAAGTCCGAAACGCTGGTAGATTCCGTCTGGCTGCTGGTTGTTCTGTTTGTCGTCTTTAACGCCTTTTTCTTTTTCGACGTGAATCCGCGCTACCGCTACGAAGATATCGACGTGCTCGATTTCCGTGTCTGCTACAACGGGGAATGGTATAACACGCGCTACGTGCCAGCGGAGCTGATCGACAGCATCATGCGCTCTCCGGCCGTTGAAACCGTACAAAAAGAGAAGCTGCAGAAGATGGTCTCCACTAAAGGTCAGCTCTCCTTCTATGACGTCTTTACCCTTTCCCGCCCTGCTGCTGCGTAATTAACGCCTGCAGGCGGCGGATCCCCGGCGCAAACTGAGAAGCAGAGGTATTGCCGTAGCCTAAAACCAGACCGGTTTGCCCCTGCTTCGCCTCCAGGTAATACCCGCTCAGTGCCGCGGGGGCCAGCTGAAACGCCCTCGCCTGCGCCACCAGCCTCTTGTCGTCAATACCGTCTATGGCCAGCGTCAGGTGCATCCCGCCTTCCCCGGCCAGAATGCGGTGCGGAGAGTGCAGCTCTGCGCTCAGTACCTCCCGCAGCTGGCGGTAGCGTTTACGGTAAAGCCGACGCATGGCGGCAAGATGGCGGGCATAGTGGCCTTCCTCAATGAACAGCGCCAGCGTGCGCTGTTCCGCACGATGGCCGCCGCGCAGCAGCGAGCCGATAGCCGGGCGAGCCGCTTTCGCCAGCGCAGGAGGCAATACCATGAACCCCATCCTGAGCGACGGAAACAGCGTTTTGCTGAACGTCCCCAGATACACAACGGGCGCATTGTTGACCATTCCCAGCATCGCCGGTACGGGCTCACCGGCATATCGGAACTCGCTGTCGTAGTCGTCTTCAATGATCCACGCGTTGTGCTGCCGGGCCAGCGCCAGCAGCGCCAGCCGCCGTCGCGCGCTGAGCACGCTGCCGTAAGGGAACTGATGCGAAGGTGAGGTAAAAATCAGTGAGGGAGCAGGCGCATCCCACCCTTCCCAGCACATTCCCTCGTCATCCACCGGGATCCCCGTCATGGTCAGGCCGGTTTTAACAAATGCGCTTTTCGCCCCGCCATAGCCGGGGTTTTCTACCCAGGCAACGTCCCCCGGCTCGCTCAGCAGCAGGGTGCAGAGATTCACACCCTCCAGCGCCCCTTCCGTGATGACAATCTGGCTGGCGTCGCAGTCGATACCGCGGGAGAGGGCAAGGTGGCGGGCAATCGCGGCCCGCAGCGACGGCTCTCCGGCCGGGTCGCCATACCCTAACAGGGCATTTCCCTCCTCCCGCATCACGCGATCGTACAACCGCCGCCACAGCGGCAGGGGAAAATAGTTAATGGCCGGGGTGCCTGGGGTAAACGCCAGAACCGGCGTGTCGCGGGGCACCGGCGCAGGCAGCAGTCCAACCCGTTTTGCGAGCGTGATGGCAGGGTCCGGCAATGTCCGGGTGGCAGAACGGTGGGCGAGCTGTGCCACACGCGTTCCCTGGCGATTACGCTGCAAATACCCTTCGAGCGAGAGCTGGTCCAGCGCCGCATTGACGGTATTGCGGGAAAGGGAGAGCCGCTGAGCCAGGGTCCGCGAACCGGGAAGCTGGCTGCCCGACCGTAGCCTTCCGCACAGAATCGCCTCCCGCAGCGCGAGATAGAGCCCGCGCTGGAGCGTCTCTTCTCCACGTTTTTTCAGGGCTGCGTTGAGCAAGGCATAAAATTCATCACCCGGTATATTCATCTTCACTCCTCGTGGCACCATCAAAACATAGCGCAGTGGTTCTTTTTAAGGAACCAGTAATTCACTAGTCTGAAGTTCTTTCAACGTCACGGAAATTAAGATGAAGACATTCAATCAGTTCGGACAGCCTGTAGGCGCCCCCCTTCAGGACTGGCAACCTCGCCCGCATCCGTCCCGGGTGGTCCTTGAAGGCCGCCACTGTCGGCTCGAGCCGCTGCGCGTGGCGCATGCCCACGCGCTGTTCTCTGCGTATGCCCAGGCCGACGATACGCGCAGCTGGACGTGGCTGCTGCGTGAACCCGATGCTACCGCAGAGGCGTTTGCCGAATGGGTGGCAAGCGTAAGTGAGTTATCTGACCCGATGCACTTTGCCGTGATTGATAATCAGACCCAGGCGCCGGTCGGAACGCTGGCTCTGATGCGGATCGATCCTAAAAACGGGGTCATAGAGGTGGGGCACGTTCACTTTTCTCCTCTCTTAAGCCGCACGCCAATGTCGACGGAAGCGCAATATCTGCTGATGCGGTATGTTTTCGATACCCTGGGGTACCGGCGCTATGAGTGGAAGTGCAATAGCCTGAACGAACCTTCCCGCAAAGCGGCACTGCGGCTGGGCTTTCAGTTTGAGGGGCGCTTTCGCCAGGCGCTGGTGATAAAAGGCCACAACCGGGATACCGACTGGTTTTCGATTCTCGATAAAGAGTGGCCAACGCTGGCGAGCGCGTTTGAAAGCTGGCTTGCCATCGACAATTTTACTGCCGATGGCAAACAGAAAAGAACCCTGGAAAGCTGGCGAGAAGCGCGCGTCTAGCGTCTTTTTTTACGTCCCTGAACCGCCTTAAAGCGCGGATTGGATTTGCAAATCACGTATAAGCGTCCCTTGCGTTTGACTATCTGGCAATCCGGGTGACGCTGCTTTGCACTGCGCAATGAGTTAAGTACCTGCATGGCTAACCCCGCTTCGCATTAAGAAACCCGCCGAAACGCTTGCGGAAGCGCGCTGCGCTGCCGTCCGTGGAGAACGTTTTCTGTTTACCGGTATAAAACGGGTGCGATTTTGATGAAACCTCGATGGTGATGTAGGGATAGGTTTCACCGTCGAGTTCAATTTCGCGGTCGGTCTTAATGGTTGAACCAACCTTGAAGTATTCATTCGCGCTGGTGTCGTGGAAAACCACGGTGCGATAGGCTGGGTGGATATTAGGTTTCATCGTAAATCCTTTATGTTTTGTTATAACATAACAAAATAATATCCAGGCCAGGTTGAAAAAACAACCCCTCTCGTCTGACGGATATTTTCTGGTTTGTCGGAGATAAAATGAAAACCCTGCCGCCCGCGTGCTATAACTATATCATTTCGCGGTAAAATCTTTCTCTTCAGGCAGGGAACTCAGTGCTCAGGATCGGGTATACGAGGAAGGACACGACAGCATGAAAACTCGACATCTGGTCAGTCTGGTGACTGGCGTACTTATCTTTTCCGTGCTGGTTCCCATTTGCCTGAGCATCTGGCTGGCCCATCGCCAGGCGGAAGATGATTTTGTCGATGCGCTGGAAAACTATGCCTCGCGCGTGCAGATTCGAACCGACAAGGTCGTGGCCCAGGCAAAAGAAGCGCTCAATCATCTGCAGGGCTTTCAGGGCGCACCGTGCAGCCCGTTGCAGTTAAGGGAGATGCGCCGGGCGGCTTTCTCATGGCGCTATGTGCAGGAGGTGATCTATATCGATAACCTTCAACCGCTCTGCTCCTCCCTGGAGCAAACCAGCCATGCCGCCCCTTTTCCTCCGCCGATGCGCATGACCGAAGACGGCTACAGCGCGTGGTTAACCGCGCAAAACGATCTTGGGTTTCATCGCTACATGGCCGCGCTGGGTAAAGGTCATTATCTTGTCATGGTCGATCCGGCCTCGCTGGTCGATGTGATCCCCTTCGGCGATATCGCGGTTGATGCCGCCCTGGTAAGCAGCAAAACGCACCTCATCTTTGCCAGCAGTAAAAATCTCGATCCGCACGTTCGCGATGCGATCCGGGGCACGGAAATGACCAGCGTAGAGTACAAGGGTTCAATGTACGTCATGAAGCCCATCCCCGAGCTGGGCTTTACCATCGTCGCCTGGGCAGCGCTCAAACCTCTGGCTCAAACCTGGCACCGGCAGCTTCTCTTCTGGTTACCGTTCGGCATGTTGATAAGCCTGCTCGCCGCGCTCTTCGTGCTGCGAATACTGCGCCGTATCCAGTCCCCCCGCAATCGCCTGCTGGACGCCATTAACAGCCGCGATTTTGTGGTTCACTATCAGCCCATCGTGGCGCTCTGTAGCGGCAAAATCGTGGGTGCTGAGGCGCTGACGCGCTGGCCCCAGCCGGACGGAAGCAGCCTCTCACCGGATATCTTTGTCCCTCTTGCTGAACAAACCGGGCTCATCTCCCAGCTGACGCAGCTCGTCATCGAAAAGGTGTTCGAGGACATGGGCGCCTGGCTGCACCTTCACGCCGATCAGCACATCTCCATCAACCTTGCACCCGCCGATTTGACCTCCGGCACGCTGCCGCCGCTGCTGAGTAAATTGCTGAATAAGTGGAAGGTCCATCCAAAACAAATCGCCCTTGAGCTCACCGAGCGCGGCTTTGCCGATCCAAAAATCAGCGCGCCGGCTATCGCCGCATTCCGCCGTTCGGGGCACCCAGTCTATATTGATGATTTTGGCACGGGCTATTCCAGCCTGAGCTATCTGCAGGATCTCGACGTCGACACGCTCAAGATTGATAAGTCGTTCGTGGATGCGCTTGAGTATAAAAACGTGACGCCGCACATCATTGAAATGGCGAAGTCACTGAAGCTGGCGATGGTGGCCGAGGGCGTCGAGACGGAAGGACAGCTCGCCTGGCTGCACAGACACGGCGTGCAGTACGGCCAGGGCTGGTACTACAGTAAAGCGCTGCCA
This sequence comes from Enterobacter sp. PP-008-ECC_S150, assembly GCF_045257065.1. NCBI lineage: Bacteria > Pseudomonadati > Pseudomonadota > Gammaproteobacteria > Enterobacterales > Enterobacteriaceae > Enterobacter > Enterobacter sp. PP-008-ECC_S150. Next base: position 66,572 of record NZ_JBJHHG010000006.1, read on the forward strand.
AAAACGGAATTTATTCTTTGGGCAGAAAATAACCTCAGCGTACACGCTACTTGAGGTAGGATTTGATCACCTGCAACACTACGCCGAGATCGGCTTCACGCTGCGCCTCTTCAGGCTCTTTCACTACATGATCGGTTAAATGCCCTTCGATCACCTGCATCATCATCCCATTGACCGCCCCACGGATTGCCGCCAGCTGCTGTAACACCTCGGCACATTCGTGATCGCTGTTAAGCATTTTTTCCAGCGCCGTACTCTGCCCCTGAATTTTCTTCAGGCGAGTCAATAACATTTTCTTGTCGCGAACGGTATGTGACATCTCATGATCCTTTATTTTTGGCTTTTAAAGCATATCACGCTCTACTCCCCCTGAGTATTTTTCTACTGGGGGGTAGTATTATGCTACTGGGGGGGAGTAGTATTTGCGCACGCATCCCTACCGGATTTTCCCATGACCGATTTTGCTTCACTCCTTCAGCAGGGCAATGCCTGGCTGTTTGTTCCCAGCGCTATCCTGCTCGGTGCGCTACATGGCCTTGAGCCTGGACATTCAAAAACCATGATGGCCGCCTTTATTGTGGCCATTCGCGGCACGCTGAAACAGGCGGTTCTGCTCGGCCTGGCGGCAACGCTCTCCCATACCGCGGTGGTCTGGTTGGTTGCGATGGCGGGATTGTGGTTTGGTCGGGGCTGGGATGCGCATACGTCCGAACCCTGGTTCCAGCTGATCTCCGGTGTATTGATCGTGGCGATCGCCCTGTGGATGGCGTGGCGAACCTGGAAAGAGAGCCAGCCGCACGATCGTCATCATCACGACCATGATCACCACCACAATGACCATGACCATGACCATGACCACCATCATGATCATCATCATCACCACGAGCACACGCTGATTGAAGAAGAGTGGCAGGACACCCACCAGCGCGCGCACGCGCAGGATATTAACCGGCGCTTCAGCGGTCAAAACGTCACCACCGGGCAGATCGTGATGTTTGGCCTGACCGGCGGGCTTATCCCCTGCCCGGCCTCCATCACCGTACTGCTCATCTGCCTACAGCTGAAGCACTTTGCCCTCGGCGCGACGCTGGTATTCAGCTTCAGTATTGGCCTGGCGTTGACCCTTGTCGCATCCGGCGCGATTGCCGCCTTAAGCCTCAAACACGCGACAAAACGCTGGCCCGGATTTAGCGAGTTCTCCCGCAAAGCCCCGTGGATCTCTGCCGCGCTGATTACCGTGGTAGGGATCTACATGAGCCTGCACGGCCTGAGCGGCATTCTGGCATAAGACTGCGGCCACGCCCGGTGGCCGCCTCTCCCGGTCAGTTAAGGGTTCTGCTGCCAGCTGAAGGTATAGCGAAGCTGGCGTGCCTGCAGGATGAATTCTGGCGAGACGCTGGGGCTCCAGGAATCGTCGCCGCCCACGCCCATATGGAACGCATCGAGGTTGAGCCAACATCCCCGCTCTTCGCGCAGCAGATGATGATGGGTGGTCTCTCGTAGCTGCTGCTGGCTATAGCGGCTGACCGAGAAATGGAAATGACCGTTCAGCTGATGCGTTCCCAGTACCAGTTTACGGGTATCGCAGCGCAAACCGTTTTCCGTCGGGAAAATATACGGCGTGTGCATGGCCTCAAGAGGCAGCGTCCAGCGCCCCTGCTGCGCCGCGAGCTTTCTGTCCGGGTAGTTTTCATGCGGTCCCAGCCCCAGCCAGGAAACGGCTTCAGGCGTTTCGGCGAGATGAACGCTCAGGCCAATCCGCGCGGGCTCGGGGATATCAGACGCCACATCGACCTGAATATCGCCATGCAGTATGCCCTGCTCGTCCACCCGCCAGGTTTTACGGCTCAGGAACAACGCTTTACCCTGGTACTCCCAGGCATGCAGGGTGTTGACCACCACCTCGCGAGCAAGCTGCTCTGCATCGCAAGACAGTACGCGGGAGGTGAGATCGTACATGCCCACCGCTTTCCAGCGTTCAACCCACGCGTTCGGATCGATTTTCGTCGCTTCGCTCACGCCGATGTCATTATCCAGCGGTGCGCGGCTGAAGCTATCCGTCAGCGGTGAAATCAGCAGTTCCACGCCATTTCGCCACCACTGGCTCAGGTTTCCGGATGCGCGATCGAACCGCCAGCGCTGTTGACGATGGGCGATCTCCAGGATGCGGTCAGTTTTCGTTAACACCGGCGGCTCGCCCGCCTGGACTGGCGGAGCAATAAAGAGTGGGGCCGGAAGCGGCCACTGCTCCCACGCGCAGCGATGGTTTGCCGGTGACCACGGCGTTGCCCGCGGCTGGCGTACTTCGACGTTCAGCCAGACTTCCTCCGGTTCGGCTTTTATTTCTGGCAGCACGATCTCCAGACGCTGCGCGCCTTCAGGCGCCATCGCCAGCGTCACCTCACCCGAAGCCAGCACCTCCCCGTCACGGGCAACCGTCCAGCTCAGCACCTCGTTATCGGTGTGGCGGAACAGGTAGCCGCTTTGCACCTCAATCACCAGCGGAGAGGTGCTGACCCGCGTAAAGGTGAAGAACTGCTGGGCGCGCTGCGCCTCGTAAAGCGCCGGGTGCGGCGTGCGGTCGGGGAACACCAGGCCATTGAGGCAAAACTGCCGATCGTTCGGCTTATCGCCAAAGTCACCGCCATATGCCCAGAACGGATTGCCCGCTTCATCTTGCTTCGTCAAAGCCTGATCGACCCAGTCCCAGACAAATCCTCCCTGCAGGCGAGGATGGCTGCGAAACGCCTGCCAGTATTTCGCAAACCCGCCGAAGCTATTCCCCATCGCGTGGGCGTATTCACAGAGGATCAGCGGACGCGTTTCGTCCGGCATGCCGATCCATTTCTTGATTGACCATTTAGGCACTGCCGGGAAGGGCTGATCCCAGTCGACCCGGGCGTACATCGGACAAACAATGTCGGTCGCCGCCGTGTTCGCGCCGCCGCCTTCATACTGCACCGGGCGCGTCGGATCCGTGGACTTCACCCAGCGGTACAATGCATCGTGGTTTGCGCCGTGGCCCGACTCGTTGCCCAGCGACCAGATGATAATTGAGGGATGATTACGATCCCGCTGCACCATGCGGGTCACGCGCTCGCTCATTGCGGGCAGCCAGCGCGGATCGTCAGCCAGGCGGCTCATTGGCACCATGCCGTGCGTTTCGATATTCGCTTCGTCCACGACGTACAGCCCGTAGCGATCGCAAAGCCGGTACCACAGCGGATGGTTCGGGTAGTGCGAGCAGCGCACGGCGTTGAAGTTGTGCTGCTTCATGATTTCAATATCGCGACGCATGGTCGCTTCGTCCATCACCTGGCCGTTTTCGGGATGATGCTCGTGCCGGTTCACCCCGCGGATCAGCAGCGGTTTACCGTTGAGCTTCAGCAGGCCGTTGCTGATTTCAACGCGGCGGAAGCCAACGTCGCACGCCTCAACCTCGAGCACCTCTCCCTGCGGATTGAGTAGCGTAATCGTCAGGCGATACAGTTCCGGGGTTTCAGCACTCCACAGCGCGGGACGCTCGACGGGGATCGCCACCGCTAGCCGCTCGGCCCAGCTGCCGCGTTCGTCCACGATGGCAGAGCCTGGCCGTTGGGTAGCGCTGGCACAGCGTTCGCCGTTGCGCCACAGCGTTATCGCCACGTCGCACTCCGCGTAGCCAGCGCCTGCCAGCGCGACCTCCACGTTCAGCACCGCGCGGTCCAGTTCCGCATTCAGATCGGTGACCACATGATAATCCGCAATTTGGGTAGGCGGTTTATGCAGCAACGTCACATCGCGGAAGATGCCGCTCATGCGCCACATGTCCTGATCTTCCAGATAGCTGCCGTCGCACCAGCGCAGTACCATGACCGCCAGGCGGTTCTGCCCGGGGCGTAACGCCGTCGAGAGGTCAAATTCGGCGGGTAGCCGGCTGTCCTGGGAGTAGCCGATCCACCGTCCGTTGCACCACAGATGAAACGCCGAGTTCACGCCGTCAAAGATGATGCGGGTCTGCCCGTCCTGCAGCCAGACCTCATCCACTTCAAATGTGAGCGAGTAACAACCGGTCGGGTTTTCCTGCGGCACATAAGGCGGGTTAACGGGGATTGGATAGGTGACATTGGTATAGATGGGCGTGTCGAACCCCTGCATCTGCCAGTTAGACGGCACGGGCATCGCAACGGCATCTGCACAATCTTCGCTTACCCATGCCTGAGGAACCTGCTCCGGCGCGGTAAAGTAGCTAAACCGCCAAAGCCCGTTAAGAGAGTGTCGGCTGACGGATCCAGTATCCTCTCTGGCGGCGGGCTCATTGCGCCAGCTGTTTAGCGGCGCGTGTGCGGGCAGACGGTTCCACTGGGTGACGACGGGGTTTTCCCAGTCCCGACGGGCCAGGAGGGCGCTGAGGGTCAGCGTAGGGATGTTGGACATATCAACCTCTTTGCGAAGCGCTCACAATTTTGAGTTAACATGCCCTGGCACCCTGCGGCGGTAAAGCGTTCCATCGCAGGGTAGCGAGTCAGATCACAAAAGTCTTATTGTCGGGCAAGCTGCTCGGCGAGCAGCGCCAGGCTTCTGAGCTGCTGCGCCAGCTCCTCGCGTTCGGCCTGCTGCGGCACGCGGCGCGCGCTGGAATGACGGGTCACCAGCGTCACCGGCAGCTGAACCTGCCAGCAGGTCTCATCTTCGGTGGGGGCCAGCAGCCACTCGACGCTGCGTTCACCCGCCTCGCGAAACGCCTGGCGAACGGTCGTCAGCGGCGGAGAAAACCAGGCGCTGTCGGCCGTATCATCGAACCCGACCACCGATATTTGGCCCGGAATCGCTACCCCTTTTTCCGCGCAGGCGCGCATCACCCCGAGCGCCATTTGATCGTTTGCCACCAGAATCGCGTCCGGTAACGTCGCCGCAGACAACAACAAATGTCCCTTCTCATAACCGCTGGCCGCGCTCCAGTCACCGCAGGCCACCGCAGCAGCCCCCTGCCCCGCGCGTTCCAGAGCAGCTTTCCATCCCGCCAGGCGCGCCCGGGCAGAGACCGAGCTTTCCGGCCCGCTCAGCAGGGCAATGCGCTGATGCCCCAGCGAAAGCAGATGCTCCACGCCCAGACGCGCCCCCTGCTCCGCGTTAAACACGAGGCTGTTTACCTGCGCTGAGGGCGATACATCGAGAAACAGCACCGGAACCGGCAATGCCAGCGCCCTGAGCGCTTCGGCATGGGGATCGTCAAGCGGCACATTCACCAGCAGCGCGTCCACCCGCTGTGCCAGCAGCGCCTGAAGCGCGGTCTGACACTGCTGGGGCTGCTCCACCATGGAGATAAGGACGCTCGCCCCCCGTTCCGCCGCACGGGATTTTACCGCCGACACGATTTGCGAAGGCGCGTGCAGGGCCAGATCGGTCGTGATGAAGCCCAGCGTGCGGGTGCGTTTACCCGCCAGCTGCTGTGCCCGAAGGTTAGGCACGTAGTGCAGCTCGGCCATCGCCTGCTGCACCTTTTCTCGCGTGCGGGCAGAGACATGCTCCGCGTCGTTGATGACGCGGGAAACGGTCTGGTAAGAGACCCCCGCAAGGAGGGCAACATCATAAAGAGTGATAGCTTTCATGCATTCTGGCATCGCGTTTTATCATGCCCTTATTCTGGCACAGCGACGCGGTTAAAACATGTGAGCGCTTCGTAAAATTAAACAACCCGCTCCGGCCGGGCGATTTCAGCAGTGCGCGGCTTCTGGCGGAACCAGGGCAGACAGAGCTGGATAAGCGGGCCAATGGTCAGGGCATACAGCACCGTTCCCACCCCAAACGTGCCGCCAAGCACGCACCCAATCAGCAGGACGGCCACCTCAATTGAGGTGCGCACGCTGCGAATGGACCATCCCAGACGGGCATGAATGCCGGTCATCAGGCCGTCGCGCGGGCCAGGCCCGAAACCGGCGCCGATGTACATACTGGTCGCAATCGCGTTCAGTACAATGCCCGATACCAGGAAAGCAATGCGAACGGGCAACGAACCCAGTTCCGGAATAAGCGCCATGCTGGCGTCCGCCGCCAGACCGATGCAAATCACGTTGCTGATCGTGCCCAGACCCGGCATCTGACGCAGGGGGATCCACAGCAGCAGCACCGCTGCGCCGGTCACAATGATCACCGTCCCGATAGTCATCCCCAGCTGTATCCCTACCCCAAGGTGAAACACATCCCAGGGATCGACACCCAAATCGGAACGAATGAACATTGCGGTGGAAAGGCCATACAGTCCTAAACCGACATAGAGTTGTAGCAGACGACGTACCATTTTTATCTTCTCCCGTGAACCAGGCTTTCATCCTGGCCTAAAATGGCACTATGATTAATGTCCAGTTTTCAAATAGTGGACTGTATATGTCATCACGTCGCTTTGGAAGCCAGTCTCTGGTACGCCTTTTAGGCCACTGGCAGCAGGCCTCCTCCCGCACCCCGCTCTGGCGACAGCTGGCCGACGCGCTGCGCCTGCTCATTCTTGATGGACGTCTGGCTTTAAATACGCGGCTTCCGGGCGAGCGCGAGCTCGCCTCTGCGCTGGACGTGAGCCGGACCACCGTCAGCAGCGCCCTCGCCCATCTGCGCGAGGAGGGTTACCTGGAAAGCCGCCACGGCAGCGGGTCACGCGTGCTCCTCCCGGATGCCCGCGCCGTCCCCACGCTTTCCGCGGCGAGTGCGGCGCTGGATCTCTCCACTGCCGCCCTCCATGCCGGGCCGGAGATCCACCAGGCTTATGCCCATGCGCTTACGGCCATTACCCAGCATCTCTCGCTGACGGGCTACGATCAGCTTGGGCTGCCGACGCTGAGGGAGGCCATCGCGGCGCGCTACACCGCGCGGGGTCTTCCCACTCGCGCAGACGAAGTGATGGTGGTCAATGGTGCCGTCAGCGGCTTTGCGCTGGTCCTGCGGATGATGACCGGGCCGGGGGACCGCGTCGTGGTCGATCATCCCACCTATCCGCTGGCGATTGCTGCCATTCAGGGCGCGCAGTGTCGGCCCGTGGGGGTGTCGCTGCCGGAAACCGGCTGGGATACGGACGGCTTCGCGGCGACGCTTGCCCAGACGGCACCGCGCCTGGCGTATCTGATGCCTGATTTTCACAACCCTACCGGGCGCTGTATGGATATCGCCACCCGTCAGGCCATTACCGATATTGCCGCCCAAACCCGCACGGCGCTGGTGGTGGATGAAACGATGGTGGATCTCTGGTTTGATGCCCCTCCCCCGCCACCGCTGGCCGCCTTTAACCCGCAGGCCACCGTGATTACGTTAGGCTCTGGCGGCAAAAGCTTCTGGGGCGGGCTGCGTCTCGGCTGGATCCGCGCCTCATCGCGCACGATCGCCACGCTTGCCCAGACGCGAGATACGCTCGACTTAGGCTCGCCGCTGCTGGAACAGCTGGCGATGGAGTGGCTGATTAACAACAGCGAGACGTTTTTGCCCGCACGCAGGAAGATGCTGGCGGAACGACGGGAGCGATGCGGTGACCTGCTGCGCGAACATTTCCCGGACTGGCGATTCCATGAAGCGGAAGGCGGGCTCTCTTACTGGATTGAACTCCCGGGCATGCTGGCGACGCAGCTTGCCGCACGGGCTGAGATTCTGGGGATCAATCTGGGGACCGGCACGCGGTTTGGTTTATCCGGCGCGTTTGACCGCTATCTGCGGATGCCCTTCTCGCTCGAATCGGCAGAGCTGGAGGAGGCGTTGCTGAGGATCAAACCGTTATGGCTGGCCCTGAATAAAAACGTGCCATCATTGAAACGCAGCGTGATCTAATATTCAAATTTTTGAAGCAGATCATAATAAATAAAAACTGCTGACTGTCACGAATACAGTCAGCAGTTTTCACCCGTCGGGATTTAATGCTGAGCAGGAATAGGAAAACCTTTCAGTGAAATAACGAAGTTTTCACCGTCTTTCTTTATTTTTGCGCCGGTATCACACCAGTCAGACGCAATACGAAAGAACTCATCACTTCCGACATTCCAGCCAAGACGTACGTGCTTCACGTAGCCTGAACGCAACAGATCGCAGGCCTCTTTGTAGTCATTGGCAGTTGACAGTTGTTGTTTCATTTTCTCTTCTTCAGAAGTTTACGTAGAGCTTTGATTTCTTTAGGAGTAAAAGGAGAAACACTCTCTTCTTCCGTATGCTGATTATCAATATCCTCTTCCGATACTCCCGCCTCTTCTACTGCTTCGAACGCCAGCAGCAGCAGTTTCTCTGTCGTCACGCTTAAATTCTCGTTATTCACTTCCGCATAGTGGCGAAGCCTTTCTTTTAGCGCGTCATCAATCTTAACGTTTAACACCGCTGTAGCCATGTTTGTCACTTCCCTTCGGAATAAGTACTTTATTTAATACACGAAGTTAACAATGTTATCCAGATATATATTTTTTTGAATTATGCTACAAATGGACATCCAATTATAAAATGCCAGTCTATTATTACAGGTTTATGACAACAATATTTCAGTGCCATGAAATATATATTACAGGATATAGGCACAATATTATTATGGGTATAGCGATTTAGGATAAAGGCGAAGCTGAAGAAACTGATGAGGGCAGAAATGGGTGGGGGCCCTGCCAGCTACATCCCGGCACACACGTCGTCTGCCCTGGCTGCTTCCTTCCGGACCTGACCTGGTGAACAGAGTAGCGTTGCGGGAGAACCAACAGAGCCCCCATTGAGAGCGTTGATAACCAACGCGCTGGCGCATTATCCCTGTGCGAAGCCCCAATTGCAAGCCGCCAGGAACCGGATGCTGGTTTCTTGCGCAAACTGGCGCAGCAATCATGACAATCTTCGTTTACCATAGCTTTCCAGAAACTCCCCACAGGTGAAGGTATGGACGAACACGACTCCTTTCCACAGCGCGTATGGCAAATCGTGGCCTCAATCCCGGAAGGCTATGTCACCACCTATGGCGATGTCGCGCGTCTGGCCGGTTCCCCGCGCGCGGCGCGACAGGTGGGAGGCGTTCTGAAACGGCTGCCGGAAGGCAGTACGTTGCCCTGGCATCGGGTGGTGAATCGTCATGGCGTGATTTCGCTTACCGGACCGGATCTCCAGCGTCAGCGTCAGGCGTTACTTTCAGAAGGGGTGCAGGTGTCAGGGTCAGGACAGATCGATTTGCAGAAGTTTCGCTGGGTTTACTGACCCCTCTCCCAAAGGAGAGGGGCAGGGCATACGTTACATCTGAGTCGGCGGGGTTGGCAGAGACGGCTGATTGGTCTGCTGCGCGACCGGTACTTCGGTCTGCTGCACGGGCACCAGGTTCAGGTCGATTTTTGTCCCACCGTGGTTAATCGCTTCCTGGACCGTATCGGTGATAAAGACCAGCTTACCGTTGATGGTGACCGCCGCGCTCAGCAGGATACGCGCGTTAGGCTGCACATCCGACGGGTTAAACGGCAACACGAAGCTAAACGGCGCCTGCTTGCCTTCGGTACGGACGGCACGCTGAGCCAGAACCTTCGACGGCGCGTCGGCCAGAGAAGCATCAGACAAGGTCACCGTTAATACCGCATCCGGCGGCAACGCAACTTTCTGTTTAATCCAGATGGTACCTGAAACGTTAGGCTGCTGAATGGATTGCTGCGAAAGGGTATTAATCCCATTCGGGTTTGCTGTTGGTACTGGCACCTGAGCGCTCTTACCGGCACAGGCGGACAACGCCACCGCAATCGCTACACCACTTAGCATAGGCACGAGTTTCATTGAAGTCTCCTTATCATCAATGCACCAGCGGGATCGATCCCATCCGATGTCGTTTCAATCACATAACGTATCCAAGTGTGGCACAGATCACCGATTTCTGCCTGAAAACGTACCGATATTCAGATTAATCTACCCATCGGACCACTTTCGTTTCTGCGTTATACTCTGCCTATCTTTCGCTACGGCGTTTATTGAGGAAAACTATGAGTCAGGCACTGAACAATCTGCTGACATTATTGAATCTGGAAAAAATTGAGGAAGGACTCTTTCGCGGACAGAGCGAAGATTTAGGCTTACGCCAGGTCTTCGGTGGGCAAGTCGTAGGACAAGCGCTGTACGCGGCAAAGGAGACTGTCCCGGCAGACCGTCTGGTGCATTCGTTCCACAGCTACTTCTTGCGCCCCGGCGATAGCGCAAAACCCATCGTGTATGACGTTGAAGTGCTGCGAGACGGCAACAGCTTCAGCGCGCGCCGCGTCGCGGCCATTCAGAGCGGCAAGCCGATCTTTTACATGACCGCCTCTTTCCAGGCGCCGGAACAGGGCTATGAGCATCAGAAAACCATGCCCCCGGCCCCCTCGCCGGACGATCTCAAATCGGAAACGGATATCGCTCGCGCGCTGGCGCATCTGCTGCCGCCGCAGGTCAAAGAGAAGTTTCTCTGCGATAAGCCCCTTGAGATCCGCCCGGTGGAGTTCCACAACCCGATGAAAGGCCACACCGCCGAGCCAAAGCGCCAGGTCTGGATCCGCGCCAACGGCACGGTGCCGGAAGATTTCCGCGTCCATCAGCATCTGCTGGGCTATGCGTCTGACTTCAACTTCCTGCCGGTGGCGCTCCAGCCGCACGGCGTTGGCTTCCTCGAAAAAGGGATGCAGGTCGCGACGATCGATCACTCTATGTGGTTCCACCGCCCGTTCAACATGAACGAGTGGCTGCTCTACAGCGTGGAAAGTACGTCGGCGTCGAGCGCGCGCGGGTTTGTGCGCGGTGAGTTTTATACCCAGGACGGCGTCCTGGTCGCCTCGACGGTGCAGGAAGGGGTGATGCGTAATCGCGGTTGACGTTAAAAAGCCGGGTGGCGGCTTCGCCTTACCCGGCCTACAAAAGCACGATCCGTAGGCCCGGTAAGCGCAGCGCCACCGGGCAATGGACGCTACTCAAGCATTATACGCATTCTCGCCGTGGCTGTTCACATCCAGACCTTCGCGTTCCTGCTCTTCCGGTACGCGCAGACCCACCGTCATGTCCGCCAGCTTGTAGCCAATGAACGCGACAACGGCTGACCACACCACGGTGATAGCGATACTTTCCAACTGCACCAGCACCTGGTGCACCATGGTGACGCCTTCCGCGTAGCCCACGCCGCCCAGCGATTTCGCAGCGAAGATGCCGGTCATAATACAGCCGACGATGCCGCACACGCCGTGCACGCCAAACACATCGCAAGGGTCATCCACGCGCAGCAGACGTTTCAGCGCGGTCACGCCCCACAGACCCGCCAGACCGGACACCAGGCCGACCAGCAGCGCACCGCCCACGCCGACATAACCACACGCAGGCGTGATGCCAACCAGACCGGCAATCGCACCGGAACAGGCACCCAGCAGTGACGGTTTACCGCGAACGGCCCACTCGCCAAACACCCAGGAGAGGATCGCACCCGCCGTGGCCACAACGGTGTTCACAAAGGCCAGCGCGGCGATTTCGTTTGCTGCGCTTGCGGAACCGGCGTTGAAGCCAAACCAGCCAAAGTAGAGGATCGCGGTACCGGTAAAGACCATCGGCAGGTTGTGCGGTTTGAACGCTTCTTTACCGAAGCCCACGCGCTTGCCAATCAGGTAGGCGCCCACCAGACCCGCGACCGCGGCGTTGATGTGAACAACGGTACCGCCCGCAAAGTCCAGCGCGCCGTGCGTCGCCAGCAGACCGCCGCCCCAGACCATATGCGCAATCGGCACGTAGGAGAGCGTCAGCCAGACCACCACGAAGATCAGGACCGCAGAGAACCGAATACGCTCCGCCAGCGCGCCCACGATCAGCCCGACGGTAATGCAGGCAAACGAGCCCTGGAACGCCACGTGAATGTACTGATAGAAACTGCCCATCAGCGCGGTCAGCTCAATATTCTTCAGCATCACCCAGTCGAAGTTACCAAAGAAGGCGTTGCCCGTGCCGAACGCCAGCGAGTAGCCGTAAACCACCCACAGCACGCAGACCAGTGCAAACGTCACGGCAACCTGCGTCAGCATGGAGAGAACGTTTTTGCCACGGATCAGGCCGCCGTAAAAGAGGGCAATACCCGGAATAGACATGAACAGCACCAGCGCGGTGCTGATCATCATAAAGGCGTTATCGGCTTTGTCGACCACCGCAGGGGTAGCCGCCAGCGCCAGGCCCGGCAGCAGTGCCAGCGAACCCAGACCCGTTTTGAGTGTTGCTATCTTCATTTTCTCGATCCCTATCACTGTGTGCCAGGAGTTACTTACAGAGCCGCTTCGTCAGATTCGCCGGTACGGATGCGAATGACGCGCTGCAGTTCGGCAACGAAAATTTTGCCGTCGCCAATTTTGCCGGTGTAGGCCGCTTTGCTAATGACATCAATCACTTCATCAAGCTGGTCATCCGCAATCGCAACGTCAATTTTTACTTTTGGCAGAAAGTTAACGCTGTATTCCGCCCCGCGATAAAGCTCGGCATGCCCCTTCTGACGACCAAAGCCTTTCACTTCGGTGACAGTCAGTCCCTGAATACCCATTGAAGACAACGCTTCACGCACGTCTTCGAGTTTGAATGGTTTGATTACAACCGTAACCAGCTTCATAGATCCCCTCCAGTCAGAATTCGGTAATGGCCGCAGCTAACGCAGAAGGTACTGCAAGGGGTGTGCCAGAAATGAAAACGGGAAGGAACAGCGATGCGATGAGCGTTATACGCTCTTGATAGATGAAGAGGCGAAAAAAAACGCACCATGCCGGTGCAGGGTGCGTTTCAGTTTTGCACCAACAGGAATGACCGTTAGCGCAGCGCCTCATTTTAGTGCATCAGGCGCTAAGCGACTCTTCATCGCGCACGCTGGCGGCCAGCTCTTCGCCCGCCAGCTGCAGCTGGTACATCTGCCAGTAGCGCCCTTTTGCTTCCAGCAGCTCACGGTGCGTACCGCGCTCCACGGCCTGTCCGCGATGCAGCACCAGAATGGTATCCGCGTCGACGATGGTGGAAAGGCGGTGGGCAATCACCACCAGCGTCGTATGGTCGCGTACCGCGGCCAGCGCCTGCTGAATCGCCTGCTCGGTGCCGGAGTCAATACTGGCCGTGGCTTCGTCCAGAATCAACACCTGCGGCGTTTCAATCAGAACGCGCGCCAGCGCCAGGAGCTGCTTTTGCCCCACGGAGAGATTGTTGCCCTGCTCGCCCAGTTTGGTATTGATCCCCTCGCTGAACCCGCGCGCCAGCTCTGCCAGCTGCACCGTTTCCAGCACCGCCCAAACCTGCGCCTCTGAATAGTCCCGCCCCAGGGTGACGTTGGCGTAGAAGGTATCGGCCAGCACGACCGGATCCTGCTGCACCATCGCAACGCCTTTGCGTAGCACCGTGTGGCTGAGCGACGCGAGCGGGCGTCCGTCGAGGCGGATTTCGCCGTGCGTAACCGGGTAGTAGCCCATCAGCAGGCTGGCGAGCGTGCTCTTACCGCTCCCGGTATGCCCCACCAGCGCGACGAAACCGCGCGACGGAACGTCAAGGGAGATGTCCTGCAACACCAGCCGGTCTTCGCGATAGGCAAACGAGACGTTATCAAACGCAATGGCGCCGCTTTGCAGAGGCCGCTCATCGCTGCCGTAGGCCTGGCGCGGCCTGTCCATCAGTTCAAATACACGCTCACCGGCGACGACCGCCTGCTGCAGCATTGATTGCTGGGTGGTAAGTTCAATCAGCGGCTCGTTAAGGCGACCCAGATAGCTAATAAAGGCATACAGCACGCCCACTTCAATCGTACCGTTTGAGCTCAGGCCAAAGAGCATCAGCAGCCCGCACAGCACCAGCGCCGAGAAAAGGCTCAGCAGCGGCCGCAGCAGGAAACCGTCAAGCCGCAGCGTCTGCATACGCGCCATATAGTGCGAACGGCTGGCTTCGCCCATCCGCTCGCCAAAGCGCGCCTGCTGGCGGAACTGCTGGATGACGCTCATGCCGTTGATCACTTCGTTGAAGCCGTCGTTGATGTCGGCCAGGTAGGCGCGAACCCGACGCACAATCGGCGTGCTGTAGCGCTGGTAAATCACCATGACGATCAGCACCGCCGGGAAGATAGTGATTGCTACCAGCGCCATGCGCCAGTCGAGGCTGAACATCGCGACAAGCATCGCGCCAATCAGCGCCGCGCTGCGCAATACGGTCGCCACTACGGTGACGTAGAGATCGCGGATCACCTCGGTATCGTTGGTCACGCGCGAGATCACCTGCCCGACCGGCTGGATATCAAACTCACTGAGCGGCTGGCGCAGCGCCGCGTCCATGACATCGGTACGCAGCTGCTGAACGACGCCCACGGCGGCACGGTTAAACAGCAGCGACTGGGCATAGTGCAACCCGGCGGCCGTCAGCTGTAAGCCCACGTAGGCCACGCCTAAGCCCGCCACCAGCCCGAGCGGCAGGTAGCTTTTGGCGACCATATTGTCGATGAAGTAGCTGATGAGCAGCGGACCGCTCACCTCTGCAATGGCCGCAATCCAGAGTAAAAGCACGGCAACCGAGAGCGGTTTACGCCACGGCGAGCCGTAGGCCAGCAGACGTTTGAGCGTCGGCCACATCGTTCCTAGCTTACGCATTGGCGGCCTCCTCGTCCTGCTCCGGCGCATCGTCCAGCGCCGCTTCAAGCTGCTGATAGCGGTACATATCGCGATACCAGCCCGGCTGCTCGGCCAGCGCGTCATGCTGCCCGCGCTGGGCAATATGGCCGTGCTGCAATACCAGAATTTCGCTGGCTTCGGTAAGCGCTGACAAACGGTGGGCACTGATGATTATCGTGCGTCCGTCACCCCACTGGCGCAGGTTATGCAGGATCTGATGCTCGGTACGGCCATCCACGGCGGAGAGCGCATCGTCCAGGATCAGGATTTCCGCATTCAGCAGCAGCGCGCGGGCAATGGAGATACGCTGTTTTTGCCCGCCGGACAGCATGACGCCGCGTTCCCCGACTTCGGTGTCGTAGCCCTGCGGCAGGCGCAAAATGTCATCATGCACGCTGGCCAAACGTGCCACATGCTCGATCTCTTCCTGCGTTGCTGCCGGGCAACCAAGCGCGATGTTGTTCGCCACGGTGTCAGAAAAAAGAAACGGCGTCTGGCTGACAACCGCCAGGCGACCACGCCACTCATCCAGCAGCAGGCTGGTGAGCGGAATATCATGGAAGCGGATATCGCCCTCGGTGACGTCAAAGTGGCGCTGAAGCAGGGAGAGTACGGTACTTTTCCCGGATCCTGTCGGGCCACAGATGCCCAGCATCTGGCCAGGCTGCAGCGTAAAGCTGACGTTCTCCAGCACCGGATGCTCCGTATGCGGATAGACAAACTTGCGGACGTCGACATGCATGACGCCGCGCCCTTCCGGTACGGCTTCGCTACCGTCGATGACCACCGGCGCTTCGGCCAGCATGGCGCGAATGCGGCTATAGGCGGCACTGCCGCGCTCCACAATGTTAAACATCCAGGCCAGCGCCAGCATCGGCCAGATCATCAGCCCCAGATACATGGCAAAGCTGGTCAATTGCCCCAGGGTGAGCGTACCCTGTACCACCATCCAGCTGCCGCCGCCAATGGCCAGCAGGTTTGCCATGCCGATTGCGATATAGATCGTTGGGTCAAAGCGGGCATCAATACGCGCGACGCGCATGTTCTTCGCCCCGGTGTCTGCGGCATCGGCCGCAAACAGCGCAGACTGCCGGTCCTCCAGGCCAAACGCTTTGATCATGCGGATGCTGGTCATGCTCTCCTGGGTGCGATCGTTCAGAGACGAAAACGCCGCCTGAGCCAGCTTGAAGCGCTCGTGCAGCTGTTCGCCGTAGCGATTGATCGCCAGCGCCATGATCGGCATCGGCAGCAGGGCGAGCAGGGTCAGCTGCCAGCTGATCTGCGTGGACATCACGATCAGCACCGCACAGCCCATCACCAGCGAGTCCACCAGCGTCAGCACCCCTTCCCCGGCGGCAAAGACCACCCTGTCGACATCGTTAGTGGCGCGGGCGATAAGATCGCCGGTGCGGTGGCGCAGATAAAATTCGGGATGCTGTCGGCTCAGCTGGCGGTAAAAATCTTCACGCAGCTCAACGGCCAGCTGATAGGACGCACCAAACAGCAGCACGCGCCAGACGTAGCGCAGGAGATACACAATGACCGCCGTCAGCACCAGCGTGCCGACCCACATCAACACCCGTGCGGTGGTGTAATGCTGTTCAGTGACGCCATCCACGACGTAGCCCACCACTTTCGGCGGGATCAGCTGCAGAATGGCAATGATAATAAGCAGGGCGACCGCACCGAGGTAGCGTTGCCACTCCCGACGAAAGTACCAGCTTAATTGGGCAAATAATCGCACGCGGTTTGTTCCTGAAGGTATTTTACGAAGTTATTCAATGGGTAATGCTGTGGTGTACTTAATCTGTTCCATGGCGAAGCTTGAGGTGACGTCCGATAAGCCCGGGACGCTGTTCACCAGCCGCTTGTAGAAATCATCATAGCGCTTCATGTCGGCCACCTGAACGCGCATCAGGTAATCGTACTCGCCGGCCATACGCCAGAAACCGAGCACTTCGGGCATCTCAGACACTTGGGTCACGAAGCGGCAATACCACTCGCTGCTGTGATGCTGCGTTTTTATCAGCACAAATGCCGTCAGCCCAAGCCCCAGCTTTTCGGGATCGAGTAACGCGACGCGCCCAAGAAGAATGCCGTCATCTTCAAGCTTCTTGAGGCGCTTCCAGCATGGGGTGGTGGTCAGATTAACGGCATCCGCCAGCGCCTGCAAAGAGAGGGTACAGTCACTTTGCAGCAAGGAAAGGAGCTTGCGGTCAATTTTATCTAGCATACCCACCTCAAAGAGAAAAATTTTCTCCCTTAATTCTATTTTAAAGGCCAGATAGCAACAATTTTTTCTGTGCTTTTCGCTATGCTAGGCACAAAATGACAAACGGATAACGACGATGAATAGCACCTGGGTTAAACATGCGATCAGCGAAATCAATGCCGACTATCAGCGCTCGGCGGATACCCACCTGATTCGCCTTTCCCTGCCGGGATTTGACGGCATTCAGCTCTATCTGAAAGACGAAAGCACCCATCCCACCGGTAGCCTGAAGCATCGCCTGGCACGCTCGCTGTTTTTATACGGCTTATGCAACGGCTGGATTAAAGAAGGCACCACCATTATTGAATCCTCATCCGGCTCTACGGCGGTGTCCGAAGCCTATTTCGCCCGTCTGCTGGGCCTGCCGTTTATCGCGGTGATGCCGTCCTGCACCGCAAAACGCAAAATCGAACAGATCGAATTTTACGGCGGCCGCTGCCACTTCGTGGAAAGCGCCTGCGAAATCTATGCGGCCTCTGAAATGCTGGCCCGTGAACTCAACGGCCACTATATGGACCAGTTCACCTTCGCCGAGCGCGCGACGGACTGGCGCGGCAATAACAACATTGCCGACAGTATTTTCCGCCAGATGACCCACGAACCGCACCCGGTTCCGTCGTACATTGTGATGAGCGCCGGTACCGGCGGCACGTCAGCCACCATTGGACGCTACATCCGCTGTCAGGGCTACGATACTCAGCTGATGGTGGTTGACCCGCAGAACTCCGTGTTCCTCGACTACTGGCAAAACCGCGATGCCGGTCTGCGCAGCCCGGTGGGCAGCAAAATTGAAGGGATTGGCCGCCCGCGCGTGGAGCCCTCTTTCATCCCTGACGTTGTGGATGAGATGCTGCGCGTGCCGGATGCCGCCAGCGTGGCCACCGCACACTGGCTGGAAACGCAGCTGGGGCGCAAAGTGGGGGCATCGACGGGCACCAATATGTGGGGCGCACTGCAGCTTGCCGCACGTATGCGCGAAGCGGGTCGCAATGGCTCCATCGTCACGCTGCTGTGCGACAGCGGAGAGCGTTATCTTGAGACGTACTACAACGCGGAGTGGGTACAGGCCAACATTGGCGATATCTCACCGTGGAAAGCGCAGATTGCGCAGCTGCTGAAATAAAAAAAGCCAGACCGAAGTCTGGCTTGCTGGAAGGATCTCGCTATTCGGGGGAATAAGGGAGGTTGTTGTTGTCCAGCCAATGCGTCAAAAAATGGGACACCGCTTCATTGCGGCAGTGCCCGATAACCGGTAGATGGGGAAGTTCTGCGATGAGCTGCGGCATCGCATTCCCCATGATCAGACCGCGACCCACGCTGCCCAGCATTTCGCGGTCGTTCATGGCGTCGCCAAACGCCATACAATCCTGCATCGTCAGGCCCAGGTGGTCGCTCAGCACCGCCAGCGCGGAGCCTTTGTTACAGCCCACCGGCAGCACCTCCAGACAATCCACCGCCGAGAAGGTTAAATGTGCCCGGTCGCCCAGCGCCTCATTCAGTTGGATCCTCAGGCGACGGAGATCGTCGCGATCGCCGCAGAAGCAGATCTTGGTTACAGCATGGGCGGGGATCCGACGCAGATCGATAAGCTGGTATTTAAAGCCGCTGTAAACATGCGCGTGCAGCAAATCCGGGATTTCATGACCGGTAAACCAGCCCCGATCGTTAAAGACGTGGATGCTGGCCTGCGTGTCCCAGGCGCTGTGCAGCACGATGTCCGCCACTTCCGGGCTGAGATCCTGTCGGTGCAGCACATCGCCTTCTACGGAGTGAATTCGCGTCCCGTTGCCGGTAATCAGAAAAGCGTCGAGGGAAAACGCGCCCAGCAAATGACGCATTTCCAGCACGTGACGCCCGGTGGCAAACGTCAGGGTGACATTACGCTCGTGCAGGCGCTTCAGCGTGTTCAGGGTCTTCTCCCCTAAACGGTGATCCGGCATTAACAGCGTACCGTCCATATCAAATGCAGCGAGCCGAGCCATGATAACTCCCGAAATGTGATGCGGTTAACTTGTGCAACAGTATCGTGTGAGATATACGGAAGTAATAGTGAATAGATGATAATTATTGTTCCGGGTTTCCTATGCGCCAGCTCAATCGACTCAACCAGTATCACCGCCTGTGGCAGCCTTCCCTGGGCGCAACGCAGCAGGTCACCATCAGCGAACTGGCCGCCCGCTGTTTTTGCAGCGAGCGGCATGTCCGCACGCTGCTGCGTCAGGCCCAGGAGGCGGGCTGGCTGAGCTGGCGAGCGCAGTCTGGCCGCGGTAAGCGGGGAGAGCTGACGT
This sequence comes from Enterobacter sp. PP-008-ECC_S150, assembly GCF_045257065.1. NCBI lineage: Bacteria > Pseudomonadati > Pseudomonadota > Gammaproteobacteria > Enterobacterales > Enterobacteriaceae > Enterobacter > Enterobacter sp. PP-008-ECC_S150. Next base: position 85,714 of record NZ_JBJHHG010000006.1, read on the forward strand.
TCCACGTCGCGCCGGAGTCATTGCGCAATGCGATGATGGAGGAGGCGCTGAAGCGCGGAGAACAGCACAACGCGCTTGAGCTGGCCCAGCTTGCCCCCGCTGAATTACGGTCATTGCTGCATCCGTTTTTAGGCGGGCAGTGGCAAAACGACACGCCGACGCTGCGCATTCCCTATTACCGCTCGCTGGATCCGCTTCAGCCGGGGTTTTTACCCGGCCGGGCAGAGCAGCATCTGGCAGGACAGGTCTTCTCCGGACTGACGCGATTTAACGGTAACAGCAGCGAACCCACCGGCGATCTGGCGCATCACTGGGAGGTCTCCGCTGACGGGCTGCGCTGGCATTTCTACATTCGTTCCACTCTGCACTGGCATAACGGCGATAAGATCGAAACCGGGCAGCTTCAGCAAAGCCTTAATGCGCTTTTTACCTTGCCTGCCCTGCGCAAACTGTTTCAGAGCGTGTTACGCGTTGACGTTACCCATCCTCAGTGTTTGACCTTTACGCTGCATCAGCCGGATTACTGGCTGGCACACCGCCTGGCAACCTACTGTAGCCGGCTTGCACATCCTGAACAGCCGATGACGGGCAGCGGTCCCTTCAGACTCAGCGTGTATGAGCCGGATCTGGTTCGTCTGGAAAGCCACGAACAGTACCATCTCAGCCATCCGCTGCTTAAGGCTATCGAGTACTGGATCACACCGTCTCTGTTTGACCGGGGGTTAGGGACCAGCTGTCGCCATCCGGTGCAGATCGCCATTGGCGAGCCGGATGAGCTGAAGAGCCTGCGCCCGGTGACGAACAGCACCAGTCTGGGCTTTTGTTACCTCACCCTGAAGCAAAGCCCGCGCCTGAGCGACATGCAGGCTCGTCGGCTCATCAACATCATTCATCTCTCGACGCTTCTGCATACGCTTCCGCTGAATGAAGGGCTGATTACCCCAACAGAGGAGTTGCTTCCCGGCTGGGCGATCCCTCAGTGGCCGGACTTAACTCATGTCCCTCTGCCGAAGAAATTAACCCTGATTTATCATTTACCAGTTGAGTTACACACGATGGCGCGCCAGCTAAAACAGTACCTTGCACAATACGGCTGCGAGCTTACGGCGATCTTCTACGATGCGAAAACCTGGGACGGGTGCCCGCACCTGGCGGATGCGGACATTATGATGGGCGACAGGCTGATTGGCGAAGCGCCGGAATATACGCTTGAGCAGTGGCTGCGCTGTGATGCCCTCTGGCCACACGTGCTTAGCGCACCGCAATATGCTCATCTTCAGGCTACCCTTGATGCGGTGCAGACTCAGGCAGACGAACAGGCCAGACATGCCGGGCTGAAGGCCATCTTTTCCCGACTCATGGAAAAGGCGGCGATCACTCCCCTGTTCAATTATCAATATCAGATCAGCGCCCCGCCGGGCGTCAACGGCATTCGCCTCAACACCCGCGGCTGGTTTGACTTCACCGAAGCCTGGCTGCCCGCGCCCAAATCGTGAAGAAGCTGGTCGCCGTCGTGGTCTGACGGTAACATAACGTTTTTACCGTAACAGTCGAGATGATTTATGAAACGTGCCGTCGTCGTGTTCAGCGGAGGACAAGACTCTACTACCTGCCTGGTTCAGGCTCTTCATCAGTACGATGAAGTTCACTGCGTCACTTTCGATTATGGTCAGCGTCATCGCGCTGAGATCGACGTTGCCCGTGAACTGGCCCTGAAATTGGGCGCACGCGCGCACAAGGTGCTGGACGTTACGCTGCTAAATGAACTGGCCGTGAGCAGCCTCACCCGAGACAGTATTCCCGTCCCGGACTACGAACCTGATGCCAGCGGCATTCCGAATACCTTCGTACCGGGCCGCAATATTCTTTTCCTGACCCTGACGGCGATTTACGCCTATCAGGTAAAAGCCGAAGCGGTGATCACCGGCGTCTGCGAGACCGACTTCTCCGGCTACCCGGACTGTCGTGATGAGTTCGTGAAAGCGCTAAACCACGCCGTCAATCTGGGGATGGCGAAAGAGACGCGCTTTGAAACCCCGCTCATGTGGCTGGATAAAGCCGAAACCTGGGCGCTGGCGGACTACTGGGGCAAACTGGACCTGGTTCGCAGCGAAACGCTCACCTGCTATAACGGCATCAAAGGCGACGGTTGCGGACAGTGCGCGGCCTGCAATCTTCGCGCTAACGGGCTGAATCATTATCTAGCCGATAAGGTCGGCGTGATGGCCGCGATGAAGAAAAAGACCGGGCTTAGATAACGCTACTTAACCGTGCTGTCGAACAGTTTTACGCCGGCAGCACGAGTCACTTTCATTAGCGTCGTCAGCGTTGGGTTGCCGTTATCAGATAAGGTTCGGTATAACTGTTGACGGGACAGACCGGATTTGGCGGAGATTTCTCCTATGCCGCCTCGGGCTTCGATGACCTGACGGAGTGCAATGAGATAGGCAGGGATCCCCTGGTCTTCATAGATCTCCTCCAGGGCTGTTTGCAGATAAAGCTGAGCACAGGAGGGATCCTCCCGCAGCATTTTCACAACAGCATCATGGTGACTAACAGAACTTGAATATTTTCGTTCAGCGGCACTCATCTGATTATCCTTTTGATTGACGATCGTTCCAGAAGTCTATCGCCAGTTGAATATCTGCTTTCTGGCTCTTTTTGTCACCACCCACAAGTAACAATAAAACCTGCCGATTTTCTACCGCAAAATAGATCCTGTAGCCGGGACCACTGTCGATGCGCATCTCCCAGATACCTTCCCTGAGATATCTGTAATCGCCAAAATTACGTTTTATCGCACGGTTAACCCGTACAAGGATCCGGAAAACAACATCCGGATCCTTTCGCTTCATCTTCGCCACCCACTCCTCAAACGGCACTTTTCCGTCACGGGTACGGTAACGTTCAACAACGTAGTCCCTGTCCATTATTCTATCCCTGAAAAATCCTTTTGTCTTTTATAAAAGACAAACTTTTAAGCGATCATCAATTCCAGCTTTTCCCGCAACTCCCCTTCCAGCGGCAGCGCTTTCTGCGTTTTCAAATCGATACAGACAAAGGTGATCAGCGCATCAGCGACCATCTGCCCTTCCGGATCGAGCGTCACTACCTGGCTTAACACCCCGCTTTTGCCATTGATCTGCTGAACCTGGCTGGTCACCGTGAGCACATCGCCCAGCACGGCCGGGCGTCGATAGTTGATGTTGATATTGACGACCACGAACGCGATGTTGTGCGCGGTCAGCCACTGAAAGCTTTCGCTATTTTCCAGCCCGTCCCAGCGCGCTTCTTCAAGAAACTCAAGATAGCGAGCGTTGTTCACATGCTGGTAAACGTCGAGATGAAAACCGCGTACTTTGATTTTTGTCTGCATAGCGCAATAGCCTTTACTGTTATTGTAGGTTGAGAGGTCATAACTGGTATGACCTCTTTATCCTGGCAAAATTTTGCCGCAGTGCAAGAAATTGCTTAATTACAACGTCAGGTGTGAGAGGTTGCGCTCAACCAGCGCGCTGCCCATGCCCGGCACCTGTTTGAGATCGTCGACCGTTTTGAAGGGACCATACTCTTCTCGGTAGCTGACGATGGCCTGCGCTTTTTTCAGGCCGACACCGTTCATCACTCGGGCCAGATCTTCCGCTGAGGCCGAATTGATGCTGACCCGCGTACCGTCATCATCCGCATTTTTACCGGCTTCAGTCGCTTTAGTTTGCCCCTGCACCGGCGCTGCCGCGTCGGACCTGCTCTGCGTAGCCTGTGGTTTGGCGGCGGGCGCCGCCGCCAGCGCGCCCGCGCTTATTCCCGTGGTGGCAATAGCCAGCGTAATTAACAGTGCTTTGATTCCACATTTCATGCTGTTACCTCCTTGTTTGTTGACAGCCAGGTCACGATAGCCGCCAGATAAACTCGGTACAAACAGCAGATTGCAGAAATGGAAAAGGCCGCGAAAGCGGCCTTCAGTTATTGCAGAGCGTTACGAAAATCTGCGAGCAGACGCGTAATTACTGCTGCTGAGTCATGACATCACCCAGCTTGATTTTGGCTTCTTTACGCAGGTTGCTCATCATGGCTTCGAAGGCAATCTGGGCATTGTTCTGGGTAATTCCCTGAACCATCGCTTTCTTCTGCGCGTCTGGCAGGGTGCCGGCTTTCACTTCATCCAGCGCCAGCAGAACGACGTTACCCTGCGCATCGGTGGTGGTACCGAAGCTTGGCTTGTCCTTCGCAGGCAGAGTCAGAGCAAACGCGGCCTGGCTGATTGGATCCTGACCGGTACGGCTCAGCGTTTTCGCTTCACCGAAGCTCAGGCCAGCCGCTTTCAGCGCGTCTTCTTTACCCGCTTTCAGATCGGACAGAATCTTTTCAGCATCCAGTTTCGCCTGCTGTTCCGCCTTGTTGTGCTTAACCTGAGCGACAACCTGATCCTTCACGTCCGCCAGCGGTTTGACCGCTTCTGGCTTGTGCTCGCTGACGCGCAGCACAAACGCACGATCGCCGTCGACGGTAATGATGTCAGAGTTACTGCCCGGCGTGCCGTTCTCGCCCACCAGACCACCGTTGAAGATGGCATCAGAAACCGGTTTGAAGTTCAGCTCTTCCGGCAGGTTGTCACGGCCAAACCAGCCCGTCTCAACCGCCTTCACACCCGCTGCCTGCTCTGCGCCCGCCAGCGATTCGTTATCGTTGCTGGCCGCATCGCTCACCTTCTGCTGCAGCGCGTAGTAGGCATCCAGCGCTTTTTCCTGCTTCACTTTCGCCGCGATATCGTCACGAACCTCAGCCAGCGGCTTGGTTTTTGCCGCGGTGATGTCGTCAAGACGCACGACCAGGAAACCAACGGAAGACTTAATCACGCCTGAAAGCTGGCCTTTCTCTTTCAGACCGGCATTTTTCAGCTCGTCTGGCGTGGTCGCATCTTCCAGCCAGCCCATGTCGCCGCCGTTTTTCGCGGAGATAATGTCGGTGGATTTCGCTTTCGCAACGGTGGCGAAATCAGCACCTTTGTTCAGCTCATCCAGAACCGCTTTGGCATCAGCCTCGGTTTTGGTCTGAATCACGCTGTAGCGGTTACGCTGCGGCTGAGTGAACTGATCCTGGTGCTGGTCGTAGTAAGACTGGATTTCCGCGTCAGACGCGGTTTCCTGCAGCGCGGCCGCATCCAGCTTGATGTAGCTCACGCGGAACTGCTCTGGGGAAACAAAGGAATTCTTGTTTTGCTCGTAGTAAGCGTTCAGTTCAGCGTCGCTTACCTGCTGTTTCGCCGCCAGGGCGTTCACATCAATTGTCGCTTCGCGTACAACGCGCTGCTGCGCCACCAGCGCGGCCAGTTCGTCCGTTTCACCTTTGAGCATGAAATCGGTGCCCACGACGGCATTGATGAGCTGCTGGGTCGTCAGCTGGTTACGCAGCGCCTGCGCGTACTGATCGGCCGTCATCCCCATCTGGTTGACGATACTGTTGTAACGCGCGTTGTCGAATTTCCCGTTAGACTGGAAGGCCTGGGTGGAGAAGATGGCTTTTTTCACCTGCTCATCGCTGATGCCAAGGCCCAGTTTTTTGGCATACTGATCCAGCAGCGCTTCGTCGATAAGACGATTCAGCGTCTGTTGGCGCAGGGTCTTCATATACCCTTCGTTCGCCGCCAGTTCAGAGAATTGGTCGCCCAGCTGTTGCTGCATACGGTTACGTTCACCGGCAAAAGCATTCTCGAACTGACCACGGCTGATCTCCTGGCCATTCACTTTTGCGGCGTAGTTTGCGCCACCGCCAATAAGGTAACTGCTCACGCCGGTCAATATGAACGACACGATAATGATACCGAAAATAATCTTGAGCACGAGACTGTTAGCAGCCGTGCGTAAGCTGTCCATCATGGTGTAACAACACTCCGCTGTAGGTGACTGGTTACCTGACGCTGACGGAAAATCCTGCCCGTCGCGCGTGAAGGCGTATTGTGACAAGAAAACGGGGCGATTGTCAGCCCACAACTCGCATAAACTCGCACAAATCAGGTCTGGACAAATAAAAAAGGCACATCAAATGATGCGCCCTTGTACTTTCCGGCTTCCCTGAAACGGGAAAGCAATCAGTTTACTGCGTCTTTCAGCGCTTTACCTGCACGGAAACCCGGCACTTTAGCAGCAGCAATGGTGATCTCTTTACCGGTCTGAGGGTTGCGGCCAGTACGGGCAGCACGCTCTTTAACAGCAAAAGTACCGAAGCCTACCAGTGCAACGTCGTCTCCAGCCTGCAGAGATTCAGTAACAGAAGCAATTAATGCATCTAACGCACGTCCAGCTGCAGCTTTAGAAATATCAGCACCCGCAGCAATTTTGTCAATCAGTTGAGATTTATTCACTGTTCTCTTCCTCTCTTTATAATTTATATCGCGCCTGAATCCTTCACGACGCGACCGCGCAGCAGTTATATCAGGCCTGCCATGACCTTACAACACCCGTTGTTGATGGCTGACCTAATCAGCAATCTAAATTAGCTATACAAAAAAAGGCTGGCAAGTGCGAAATGACTTACCAGCCTTGTTTTTATTGACGCTCTTTGCGCGAGGTCACTATTTTGCGGTTACAACCTGCATTCCTGACGGTTCATTTTGCAATGCGAGGCTAAGAACTTCCTCAATGCGCTTAACAGGATGGATCTGCAGGTCGGCAATCACGTTGTCCGGAATCTCTTCCAGATCGCGTTTATTTTCATAAGGGATCAATACGGTTTTGATCCCACCGCGGTGTGCCGCCAGCAGTTTTTCTTTTAAGCCACCGATTGGCAGAACCTGACCGCGCAGCGTAATTTCACCGGTCATTGCCACATCGGCACGCACCGGGTTGCCAGTCAGACAGGAAACCAGAGCGGTACACATGGCAATACCCGCGCTTGGGCCATCTTTCGGCGTCGCCCCTTCAGGAACGTGTACGTGGATGTCGCGTTTTTCGTAGAAATCAGGGTTGATACCCAGTTTCTCCGCGCGCGCGCGCACCACGGTCAGCGCCGCCTGGATGGACTCCTGCATCACTTCACCCAGCGAGCCGGTGTAGGTCAGTTTGCCTTTGCCCGGCACACAGGCGGTTTCGATGGTCAGCAGCTCGCCGCCCACTTCCGTCCATGCCAGACCGGTCACCTGGCCAACGCGGTTTTCGTTGTCCGCACGACCATAGTCGAAGCGCTGAACGCCCAGGTAGGCATGCAGATTGTCGCCGTTAATCACAATGTGTTTCAGGCTCTTATCCAGCAGGAGCTGTTTCACCGCTTTACGACACAGCTTAGAGATTTCACGCTCAAGGCTACGCACGCCCGCTTCACGGGTGTAGTAGCGAATGATGCCGATAATCGCGCTGTCCTCGACGGTCAGCTCGTTGGCTTTCAGCGCGTTACGCTCAATCTGCTTCGGCAGCAGGTGCTGCTTAGCGATGTTCAGCTTCTCGTCTTCGGTATAGCCAGAGAGACGGATCACTTCCATACGGTCCAGCAGCGGAGCCGGAATGTTCATGGAGTTGGAGGTTGCCACGAACATCACGTCGCTCAGGTCGTAGTCCACTTCCAGGTAGTGATCGCTGAACGCCACGTTCTGTTCTGGATCAAGCACTTCCAGCAGGGCAGATGCCGGATCGCCGCGCATGTCCGACGACATCTTGTCGATCTCATCGAGCAGGAACAGCGGGTTTTTAACGCCCACTTTCGCCATCTTCTGGATCAGTTTACCCGGCATAGAGCCGATGTAGGTACGGCGGTGACCGCGGATTTCCGCTTCATCGCGTACGCCACCCAGCGCCATACGGATATACTTACGTCCGGTCGCTTTGGCGATGGACTGACCCAGAGAGGTTTTACCCACCCCCGGCGGTCCGACCAGGCACAGAATCGGGCCTTTAATTTTGTTCACACGGCTTTGTACCGCGAGGTACTCAAGAATGCGGTCTTTGACGCGTTCCAGGCCGTAGTGGTCGGTGTCCAGGATCTCCTGCGCCTGACGCAGGTCTTTTTTGACCTTGCTGCGGGCGTTCCACGGAACCTGCACCATCCATTCAATGTAGCCGCGAACGACGGTCGCTTCAGCCGACATTGGAGACATCATTTTCAGCTTCTGCAGTTCTGCTTCAGCTTTCTCTTTTGCCTCTTTCGGCATTTTCGCCGCGTCGATCTTACGCTTCAGCGCTTCGTTTTCGTCCGGCGCGTCGTCCATCTCGCCCAGTTCTTTCTGAATGGCCTTCATCTGCTCATTCAGATAGTACTCACGCTGAGATTTCTCCATCTGCTTTTTCACGCGGTTGCGAATACGCTTCTCAACCTGCAGCAGATCGATTTCAGACTCCATCATCGCCATCAGGTATTCCAGACGTTCGTTAACGTCGGACATTTCCAGCACGGACTGTTTGTCAGCCAGCTTCAGCGGCATGTGTGCAGCGATGGTGTCCGCCAGACGCGCAGGATCGTCGATGCTGTTCAGCGACGTCAGCACTTCTGGTGGGATTTTCTTGTTCAGCTTGATATAGCCTTCAAACTGGCTAATCGCGGTGCGCACCAGCACTTCCTGCTCGCGCTCATCAAGTTCAGGCGAATCAAGGTACTCTGCCTTCGCAGAGAAGTGCTCGCCGTCGTCTGACAGAGTGGTAATACGCGCACGCTGCAGCCCTTCTACCAGCACCTTCACGGTGCCGTCAGGCAGCTTCAGCATCTGCAAAATAGAGGCCACGGTCCCGACGGTGAAAAGATCGTTTACACCCGGCTCATCCGTTGATGCTTCTTTCTGCGCCACCAGCATGATTTTTTTATCATGATCCATAGCGGCTTCGAGGCAACGGATAGATTTTTCCCGCCCTACAAATAAGGGTATGACCATGTGCGGATAAACCACCACATCGCGCAACGGCAATACGGGGATTTCAATGCGTTCAGAACGCTCAGGATTCATAGAGCTCTCTCTTAGTTAGTGTCCGCCAGGTAAGCTGGTCATGTCACTGTGCTTCACATAACCATTAACATGTATCCAGTATATGGGGATGTTTCCCACACATTCAACGCTATGAATACGGAAAAAGTAAAGGGGAGATAAAATCCCCCCTTTTTGATTAACTGCTTGTATGATTTGGTGAATTATTCGCCAGATGCCTGCTGTGCTTCCGGCTTGCCGTAAATCAGCAGCGGCTTGGTTTGACCGCTGATGACCGACTCGTCAATCACCACTTTCTCAACGTCTTCCATCGACGGCAGATCGTACATGGTGTCGAGCAGTGCCGCTTCAACGATAGAACGCAGACCACGGGCACCGGTTTTACGAACCATCGCTTTCTTGGCAATGGCATCCAGCGCTTCGTCGCGGAATTCCAGGTCAACGCCTTCCAGATTGAACAGCGCCTGATACTGCTTGGTCAGCGCATTTTTTGGCTCTTTCAGGATCTGGATCAGCGCCTCTTCACTCAGCTCATTCAGCGTTGCCACAACCGGCAGACGACCGATGAACTCAGGGATCAGACCGAATTTGATCAGATCTTCCGGTTCAACCTGAGACAGCAGCTCGCCTTCGTTCGGTTTTTCAGCCGTCGATTTCACCGTTGCGCCAAAACCAATGCCGGAGCCGGTTTCAACACGGTGGGAGATGACTTTGTCCAGACCGGCAAACGCGCCGCCACAGATAAACAGGATCTTGGAGGTATCAACCTGCAGGAACTCCTGCTGCGGATGTTTACGTCCACCCTGCGGTGGAACGGCGGCAACCGTACCCTCGATCAGCTTCAGCAGCGCCTGCTGCACGCCTTCACCGGACACATCACGGGTGATGGACGGGTTGTCTGATTTACGGGAGATCTTGTCGATCTCATCGATATAAACAATCCCGCGCTGGGCTTTCTGTACGTCGTAATCACACTTCTGCAGCAGTTTCTGGATGATGTTTTCGACATCCTCACCCACATAACCGGCCTCGGTCAGGGTGGTGGCATCCGCCATAGTGAACGGAACATCAAGCAGACGCGCCAGGGTTTCAGCCAGCAGCGTTTTACCGGAACCGGTTGGGCCAATCAGCAGAATGTTACTTTTACCCAGTTCTACGCCGTTGCTGGTATCGCCGTTACGTAGACGTTTGTAGTGGTTATAGACCGCTACCGCCAGCACTTTCTTGGCCTGCTCCTGGCCGATGACGTAGTCGTCAAGGTGATGACGAATTTCATGCGGCGTTGGCAGCGCGCTGCGCTCACGGTGCGGTGCGACTTCTTTAATCTCTTCGCGAATGATGTCGTTACATAAATCGACGCATTCGTCGCAGATATACACGGACGGCCCGGCAATCAGTTTACGCACTTCATGCTGGCTTTTGCCGCAAAAAGAGCAGTACAGCAGTTTGCCCGAACCATCTTTGCGTTTATCTGTCATGAGTCCAAACCTCTTTTTAAGTTCTTTGTGCCGCACATGACGACGCAAATGCCATTCTAAGACGCAAGCTGCATTCAGCAGCGTGCCGCCCTACCTTAGTATAGCGGCACACTCGCGTCGCGGGCATCAATTACGATGGGTCAACACGGAGTCGACTAAGCCGTACTCAACTGCCTCTGAAGCAGAGAGGAAGCGATCGCGCTCGGTATCGCGCTCGATCTGCTCGAGGGGTTGACCCGTATGCTGCGCCATAAGTTCATTCATGCGCGCTTTTACTTTCAGAATTTCGCGGGCGTGGATTTCAATATCCGTCGCCTGCCCCTGGTAACCGCCCAGCGGCTGGTGAATCATCACGCGGGAATTCGGCAAGCAGAAACGCTTGCCCTTCGCCCCTGCCGTTAACAGGAACGCGCCCATAGATGCAGCCTGACCCATACAGATGGTGCTGACATCCGGTTTGATGAATTGCATGGTGTCATAAATGGACATCCCTGCTGTAATCACGCCACCCGGGGAGTTAATGTACAGATAAATGTCTTTTTCCGGGTTTTCCGCTTCCAGAAACAGCATCTGCGCCACGATCAGGTTAGCCATGTGGTCTTCTACCTGGCCGGTCAGAAAGATAACGCGTTCCTTGAGCAGACGGGAATAGATATCAAAAGAACGCTCACCACGTGAGGTCTGTTCAATAACCATTGGCACCAGCGCCATATGGGGTGCAAAGTTATCTCGTTCGCCACTGTATGACATTTCCGTCTCCTGGATCAAAATTGAAAACACCTGCTGTACTGATTGTAACCTTACGGACGGATTATCAGCCAGTCTCATTCATCATGATTACGTACTTATGGGGTTCGCAGTGCCCTATTTCAAGCATAACAACCTTTTGTTGTTACGCTAACACCGAAAGGGCGTTTTAGCACTCTTCCTGGGCTCAGGCTGCGATAAAAAAAACCCGCTGCCGCAAGGCAACGGGTTTTCTGTTCAAACTTTAAACCGTTGGGGCGAAATTACGCCTGCTGGTTCATCAGTTCGTTGAAAGAGGTCGCTTTTTCGGTCACTTTCGCTTTCGCCAGTACCGCTTCAACAGCCTGCTCTTCCAGGGCAACGTTGCGCATGTTGTCCATCAGCTCTTTGTTCTTACCGTAGAACTCGATCACTTCTGATGGATCTTCGTATGCAGACGCCATCTCTTCTATCAGGCCTTTCACACGCTCTTCGTCAGCTTTCAGCTCGTGGGTACGAATCACTTCGCCCAGCAGCAGGCCAACCACAACGCGACGTTTGGCTTGCTCTTCGAACAGCTCGCGCGGCAGTTCCATCGCTTGCTGCTGGTTGCCACCGAAACGCTGTGCAGCCTGACGGCGCAGAACGTCGATTTCGCTGTCGATCAGGGCAGCTGGAACGTCGATTTCGTTGGCTTTCACCAGACCTTCGATCGCCTGAGATTTCACACGGTTACGCACCGCGCCGTTCAGCTCGCGTTCCATGTTTTTACGCACTTCGGTACGCAGACCCGCTACGGAACCATCTTCAACGCCGAAACGCTTGATGAACTCTTCAGTCAGTTCTGGCAGTTCGCGCTCTTCCACTTTCTTCAGGTTGATCACGAACTTCGCTGCTTTACCTTTCAGGTTTTCAGCGTGGTACTCTTCCGGGAAGGTCACGTCGATGGTGAACTCTTCGCCAGCCTTGTGGCCTTTGATACCGTCTTCGAAGCCTGGGATCATACGACCCTGGCCCATTGCCAGTACGAAGTCAGACGCTTTGCCGCCTTCGAACTCTTCGCCGTCTACAGAACCGGTGAAGTCGATGGTGACACGGTCTTCCGCGTCAACAGCGCCGTCTTTCTCTTTCCAGTTAGCCTGCTGCTTGCGCAGGGTATCCAGCATGCCGTCAACGTCTTCGTCAGTCACGGAGACAATCGGCTTTTCAACTTCGATAGATTCCAGACCTTTCAGCTCAACTTCCGGGTACACTTCGAACTCTACGGAGTAGGTGAAGTCTTCGCCCAGTTTGTATTCGCCTGGAACGTAGTTTGGCGCACCGGCCGGATTGATTTTTTCTTTGATGATCGCATCAATAAAGTTACGGCTCATCAGTTCACCCAGCACATCCTGACGCACGGAAGCGCCATAACGCTGAGCAACAACATTCATTGGTACTTTGCCCTTGCGGAAGCCGTCAATACGTACTTTTTTTGCTACGTTGACCAGCTCGCTTTTCACAGCAGTTTCGATGCTGTCAGCAGCGATAGTAATCGTTACACGGCGGCCAAGGCCTTGAGTGGTTTCAACTGAAACTTGCATCTTGTTACCTCAAAAAAATCACAGTGCTCGGTCAACTCTGAATCTGTCTGTTATACCGGGATGCTCTCTTAGTGCAGATTCACATTCCCTGTCGCCAGAATCATCCCGAAGACATTCAATAAGACGCGGCATTATAGCGGCATCACTTAGGTGAGTCGAGAACGGTTGGAGCATGTTGCTGCGGCTTTTTTCACACTTTAAGGCTATTTTTAGCCTTAAAATCGCACCATCCGCTCAAAACTCAGACAAAACAAAACGGCCCGGAGGCCGTTTTGAGGAAATCTGTAAGCAACATACTGGAAAAGCTCCAGCCGTTGCAAATCCGATTTATCAGGCGATAGTGCCTGCACCGCGACAGGGCGGCGATGCGAAGACCGTATCCTGCAAACCTTCCCATTCCTTAATGGTGTAAGTATGCAGTGCCAGCGCATGCACGGTCGTGGAGAGTTCTTCCGTCAAGGTGCTGTAGATCAAGCGGTGTCGATTCAGGAAACGTTCTCCCGTGAAGCGATCGCTGACCAGAACCACTTTAAAGTGGCTTTCAGAACCTGCCGGCACGTTATGACGATAGCTTTCGTCGACGACTTCGAGGAACACAGGGTTGAACGCTGCCCTTAATTTATCTTCTATATGCTCACGTATCATCATGAAATTACTCCTCCGACAACGCCAGGATGTCACCCATCCCTTTAAATGTTAGCCGCTTTTACCGTTTCCATTACATCTTGACAACAAATATTTAGCTTTCGTCTGATTTTCTCATTCAAACGAATGAAGTTCACTGTGAAACTCATACCTTTTGTCATACACGGATTGGGAAAATCGGGGAACTGGTCAGATTTCGGACAAGGCGATGAATTTACATGCGTTGACCACTTCCCCTCGCCGTTGGCGATGTTATGATGGCGACAATTTTTCTCTTTATATGCTTACGATTCGTTGAGAACCCGAAAATGTTAAAAAAACTCTTCTTTCCGTTGGTAGCCCTTTTTATGCTGGCAGGCTGCGCTACCCCGCCGACCACCATTGATGTCTCACCAAAAATCACGCTGCCTCAGCAGGACCCAAGCCTGATGGGCGTTACCGTGAGCATTAACGGTGCCGATCAGCGTCAGGATCAGGCCCTGGCAAAAGTGACCCGCGATAACCAGCAGGTGACCCTGACCGCGTCCCGCGACCTGCGCTTCCTGCTGCAGGAAGTGCTGGAGAAACAGATGACCTCCCGTGGCTATATGGTTGGCCCAAGCGGCGCGGTAGATCTGCAGATCATCGTGAACAACCTGTACGCTGACGTCTCTCAGGGTAACGTACGCTACAACATCGCCACTAAAGCGGATATCGCCATCATCGCAACCGCGAAGAACGGCAATAAGATGACCAAGAACTACCGTGCGAGCTACTCTGTCGAAGGCGCGTTCCAGGCGTCGAATAAAAATATTGCTGATGCGGTTAACAGCGTGCTGACGGATACCATTTCCGATATGGCGCAGGACACCAGCATTCACGACTTCATCAAGCAGAACGCGCGTTAATCCTGCCAACTGACCCGGTAAATCGCCGGGTCAGTTTTATAAAACATGTCCAGTCATTACTTACGCATTTTCCAGCAACCGAAATCAGCGATTCTGCTGATCCTCGGCTTTGCCTCGGGTTTACCCCTCGCGCTCACCTCCGGCACGCTTCAGGCGTGGATGACGGTTGAGAATATCGATCTTAAAACCATCGGCTTCTTCTCGCTTGTGGGCCAGGCCTATGTCTTTAAGTTCCTGTGGTCCCCGGTCATGGATCGCTACACGCCGCCTTTCCTCGGGCGTCGACGCGGCTGGCTGGTGATGACGCAGATCCTCCTACTGCTGGCCATCGCGGGAATGGGTTTTCTTGAACCCACCACGCAGCTTCGCTGGATGGCCGCGCTTGCGGTGGTGATTGCCTTCTGTTCTGCCTCTCAGGATATCGTGTTCGACGCCTGGAAGACGGACGTATTACCTGCGGAAGAGCGCGGCGCAGGTGCCGCCATTAGCGTGCTGGGCTATCGCCTTGGGATGCTGGTCTCCGGCGGGCTGGCGCTGTGGCTGGCCGACCGTTACCTCGGCTGGCAGGGCATGTACTGGCTGATGGCCGCCCTGCTGATCCCCTGCATTATCGCAACGCTCTTCGCGCCCGAACCGAGCGATGTTATCCCGGTTCCCCGCTCGCTGGAGCAGGCCGTTGCCGAACCGCTGCGAGACTTCTTTGGCCGCAACAACGCCTGGCTGATCCTGCTACTTATCGTCCTTTACAAGCTTGGCGATGCCTTTGCCATGAGCCTGACCACCACCTTCCTGATCCGCGGTGTTGGTTTTGACGCCGGGGAAGTGGGCGTGGTGAATAAAACGCTGGGGCTGTTTGCGACCATTGTCGGGGCGCTGTATGGCGGCGTGCTGATGCAGCGCCTGACGCTGTTCCGCGCGCTGTTGATTTTCGGCATCCTTCAGGGCGCCTCTAACGCTGGCTACTGGCTGCTGTCGATCACCGACAAACATACGATCAGCATGGCCGCGGCGGTGTTCTTCGAAAACCTCTGCGGCGGCATGGGCACAGCGGCATTTGTCGCCCTGCTGATGACCCTGTGCAACAAGTCGTTTTCCGCTACCCAGTTCGCGCTGCTCTCGGCGCTCTCCGCCGTTGGCCGCGTGTACGTTGGCCCGATTGCCGGCTGGTTCGTAGAAGCCCACGGTTGGCCAACCTTTTATCTCTTTTCGGTCGTGGCTGCCGTGCCGGGAATTTTATTGCTGCTGGTCTGCCGTCAGACGCTGGAATATACCCAGCGGACAGAGCACTTTATGCCGCGCACGGAATATCACCGCGCCTACCGTTTTGCGTTATGTCTGTTAATGGCGGGCTGCGTTGCGCTGGCACTCTGGCTTGTGGTGCTGATTATTCACGCCAGCACGTCGCTGGCACTGCCGTTCGAAGCCCTGCTGCTGGACGCTGGCGCGCTGCTGGCTATCGCCGGGATCCTGACCGGGGGACTACTCGATTTCATGGCGTTGCGTAAAACGCAGATGACCTGAAGAAAAAGGCGAAAGGTTATTTCCCGTTGTAATCACTAAGCGAAATTATAACGGCGAAATAGCCAACACCAGTAAAAAAATATTTGTTGTTTTGTGCGGGATAGGATTTGGAAATTATTGGCTACGGTTCCAAAACGCTATTTTTCATTAAACGATTCAGCATTCGATAGTTTGATTTTTCGTTTTTTAGATGTCTTTTTATTGATAATTAATTGTTAATTTTTTGTTTATTTTTAACAATGGTTATACCAATTGCCCCTTTTAAGGTATGCTTGGGGGTCCTTTCGTTATAAAGCCCACGCCATGCGGCTTCGGTCATAAAATTCGACATAATTTGCAACACTTGTGACACGTGCGGCAGAACCCAGTAACACCTTCCTGACACAGGCCTAATGATGTTTACAGTAATGTAACCTTCCCGTAAAATGCCCGCACACTTTAAACGCCACCAGACTCCGTGGAATTGAGGTCGTTAAATGAGACTCGGGAAATACAATAAAAGTTTGGGATGGTTGTCATTATTCGCGGGCACTGTATTACTCAGTGGCTGCGATTCTGCACTACTAGACCCCAAAGGACAGATTGGACTGGAACAACGTTCACTGATACTGACGGCTTTTGGCCTGATGTTGATTGTGGTTATTCCTGCCATTTTGATGGCTGTTGGTTTCGCCTGGAAGTATCGTGCGAGCAATAAAGATGCGAAGTATAGCCCTAACTGGTCACACTCCAATAAAGTGGAAGCTGTGGTCTGGACGGTACCTATCCTGATCATCCTGTTCCTTGCCGTACTGACCTGGAAAACCACTCACGCACTTGAGCCAAGCAAACCGCTGGTTCACGATGAGAAACCTATTACCATTGAAGTGGTCTCCATGGACTGGAAATGGTTCTTCATCTATCCAGAGCAGGGTATTGCTACCGTGAATGAAATCGCCTTCCCGGCGAACACTCCGGTTCAGTTCAAAGTGACCTCCAACTCCGTAATGAACTCCTTCTTCATCCCACGTCTGGGTAGCCAGATTTACGCGATGGCCGGTATGCAGACCAACCTGCACCTGATCGCGAATGAAGCAGGCACCTATGATGGTATCTCCGCCAGCTATAGCGGCCCGGGCTTCTCAGGTATGAAGTTCAAAGCTATTGCAACGCCAGACCGTGCCGCTTTCGACCAGTGGGTTGAAAAAGCGAAGCAGTCTCCAAACACCATGTCTGACATGGCGGCGTTCGAAAAAGTGGCTGCACCTAGCGAATACAACAAGGTGGAGTACTTCTCTAATGTGAAACCTGATTTGTTCAAAGACGTTATTGGCAAATTTA
This sequence comes from Enterobacter sp. PP-008-ECC_S150, assembly GCF_045257065.1. Classification (NCBI taxonomy): domain Bacteria; kingdom Pseudomonadati; phylum Pseudomonadota; class Gammaproteobacteria; order Enterobacterales; family Enterobacteriaceae; genus Enterobacter; species Enterobacter sp. PP-008-ECC_S150. The sequence goes on from NZ_JBJHHG010000006.1 coordinate 102,779, forward strand.
TGGATCACGGCAAGAGCATGGACATGACTCAGCCTGAAGGCGAGCACAGCGCGCACGAAGGTATGGAAGGCATGAACATGAGCCACGCGGAAACCGCTCACTAAGGGGCCGAGGAAGAAAATGTTCGGAAAATTGACACTGGATGCAGTGCCCTACCATGAACCGATTATCGTGGTTACGGTGGCTGCAATTATCATTGGTGGCGCGGCCTTACTGGCCCTGATCACTTACTTCGGTAAGTGGAGCTACCTGTGGAACGAGTGGCTGACTTCGGTTGACCACAAAAAACTCGGTATCATGTACTGCATCGTCGGTATCGTCATGTTAATTCGTGGCTTTGCGGATGCGATCATGATGCGTAGCCAGCAGGCACTCGCTTCTGCGGGTGAAGCCGGCTTCCTGCCGCCGCACCACTACGATCAGATCTTTACCGCCCACGGCGTTATCATGATCTTCTTCGTGGCGATGCCGCTGGTTATCGGTCTGATGAACGTAGTCGTTCCGCTGCAGATTGGCGCGCGCGACGTGGCGTTCCCGTTCCTGAACAACCTGAGCTTCTGGTTCACGGTTGTCGGCGTTATCCTGGTTAACCTGTCACTGGGCGTGGGCGAATTCGCGCAGACCGGCTGGCTGGCTTATCCGCCGCTGTCAGGAATTGAGTACAGTCCGGGCGTTGGCGTCGACTACTGGATTTGGGCGCTTCAGCTCTCCGGTGTCGGTACTACCCTGACCGGTATTAACTTCTTCGTGACCATTATCAAGATGCGTGCCCCTGGCATGACCATGTTCAAGATGCCGGTATTTACCTGGGCATCTCTGTGCGCCAACATCCTGATTATCGCGTCATTCCCAATTCTGACCGTCACCATTGCGCTGCTGACCCTGGACCGCTACCTGGGCACCCATTTCTTCACGAACGATATGGGTGGCAACATGATGATGTACATCAACCTGATTTGGGCCTGGGGTCACCCGGAAGTGTACATTCTGGTTCTGCCTGTGTTCGGTGTGTTCTCCGAAATCGCGGCAACCTTCTCGCGTAAACGTCTGTTTGGTTACACCTCTCTGGTGTGGGCAACCGTGTGTATTACCGTTCTGTCGTTCATCGTTTGGCTGCACCACTTCTTCACCATGGGTGCGGGCGCGAACGTAAACGCCTTCTTCGGTATCACCACCATGATTATCGCCATCCCGACCGGGGTGAAGATCTTCAACTGGCTGTTCACCATGTACCAGGGCCGTATCGTGTTCCACTCAGCGATGCTGTGGACCATCGGCTTCATCGTCACCTTCTCCGTAGGTGGGATGACCGGCGTACTGCTGGCGGTACCGGGCGCTGACTTCGTTCTGCACAACAGCCTGTTCCTGATTGCGCACTTCCATAACGTTATCATCGGTGGCGTGGTCTTCGGCTGCTTCGCTGGCGTAACCTACTGGTGGCCAAAAGCGTTCGGCTTCACGCTGAACGAAAAATGGGGTAAACGCGCCTTCTGGTTCTGGATCATCGGCTTCTTCGTGGCATTTATGCCGCTGTACGTGCTGGGCTTCATGGGTATGACCCGTCGTCTGAGCCAGCAGATCGATCCACAGTTCCACCCAATGCTGATGGTTGCAGCGGGAGGCGCCGTGCTGATTGCCTGCGGTATCGCGTCTCAGCTGATTCAGTTCTACGTGTCTATTCGCGACCGCGACCAGAACCGTGACCTGACCGGTGACCCATGGGGTGGCCGTACGCTGGAGTGGGCAACCTCTTCTCCACCGCCTTTCTATAACTTTGCCATCGTGCCGCAGGTTCATGAACGCGACGCATTCTGGGAAATGAAAGAAAAAGGTGAAGCGTACAAGCAACCTGCTCATTACGAAGAGATCCACATGCCGAAAAACAGCGGTGCGGGCATTGTTATTGCCGCCTTCGCAACGGTATTTGGTTTCGCAATGATCTGGCACATCTGGTGGATGGCGATTGTTGGCTTCGCCGGCATCGTAATCAGCTGGATTGTGAAGAGCTTTGACGAGGACGTGGACTACTACGTACCAGTCCGTGAAGTCGAGAAGCTGGAAAATCAGCATTTCGACGAGATTTCTAAAGCGGGGCTGAAAAATGGCAACTGATACTCTGGCGCACTCAACTGCCCACGCGCATGAACATGCGCACCACGATACAGGACCGACCAAAGTCTTCGGTTTCTGGATCTACCTGATGAGCGACTGCATTCTGTTCTGCTGTCTGTTCGCGACCTATGCCGTTCTGGTGAACGGCACGGCGGGCGGCCCGACCGGCAAGGACATCTTTGAACTGCCGTTCGTTCTGGTTGAAACCGCACTGCTGTTATTCAGCTCCATCACCTACGGCATGGCGGCTATCGCCATGTACAAAAACAACAAGAGCCAGGTTGTCTCCTGGCTGGCGTTGACCTGGCTGTTTGGTGCTGGATTTATCGGGATGGAAATCTATGAATTCCATCACCTGATTATGGAAGGTTTTGGTCCGGATCGCAGTGGCTTCCTGTCAGCGTTCTTCGCGCTGGTCGGCACCCACGGTCTGCACGTGACCTCGGGTCTGATCTGGATGGCGGTACTGATGTTCCAGATCTCCCGTCGCGGCCTGACCAGCACTAACCGTACCCGTATCCTGTGCCTGAGCCTGTTCTGGCACTTCCTGGACGTGGTGTGGATCTGTGTGTTCTCTGTTGTTTATCTGATGGGGGCGATGTAATGAGTCATTCTAACGATCATGGCGCTTCCCACGGCAGCGTAAAAACCTACATGACAGGTTTCATCCTGTCGATCATTCTGACGGTGATCCCGTTCTGGATGGTGATGAGCGGTTCTGCGTCTAAACCGGTTATCCTGGGTGCAATCCTGGTGACCGCGGTGATTCAGATTCTGGTGCATCTGGTTTGCTTCCTGCACATGAACACCAAGTCCGATGAAGGCTGGAATATGACCGCCTTTATCTTTACCGTGATTATCATCGCTATCCTGGTAGTCGGTTCCATCTGGATTATGTGGAACCTCAACTACAACATGATGGTTCACTAAGAGCGGCGAGTATGTTTAAGCAATACCTGCAAGTTACGAAACCAGGCATCATCTTTGGCAACCTGATCTCCGTGATCGGAGGGTTCCTGCTGGCCTCTAAGGGCAGCATTGATTACACCCTCTTTATCTACACGCTGGTCGGTGTGTCACTGGTTGTTGCGTCCGGTTGTGTATTTAACAACTACATCGACATGGATATCGACAAGAAGATGGAAAGGACCAAAAATCGGGTGCTGGTGAAAGGCCTGATCGCCCCTTCCGTCTCGCTGGTGTACGCCACCTTGCTGGGTATTGCTGGCTTTATGCTGCTGTGGTTTGGTGCTAACCCGCTGGCCTGCTGGCTGGGGGTGATGGGGTTCGTGGTGTATGTGGGCGTCTACAGCCTGTATATGAAACGTCACTCCGTCTACGGCACGCTGATTGGTTCTCTCTCCGGCGCTGCGCCGCCGGTGATTGGCTACTGCGCGGTCACGAACGAGTTCGACAGCGGTGCGCTGATCCTGCTGGCTATCTTTAGCCTGTGGCAGATGCCGCACTCCTATGCCATCGCGATTTTCCGCTTTAAGGATTATCAGGCAGCGAACATCCCGGTTCTGCCGGTCGTGAAGGGCATCTCCGTTGCCAAGAACCACATCACGCTGTACATCATCGCCTTTGCCGTGGCAACGCTGATGCTCTCTCTGGGCGGTTACGCCGGGTATAAATATCTGGCGGTAGCGGCAGCGGTGAGCGTCTGGTGGCTCGGTATGGCGCTGCGCGGCTACAAAGTGGAAGATGACAAAGTCTGGGCACGTAAGCTGTTTGTGTTCTCGATTGTTGCCATCACCTCGCTGTCCGTGATGATGTCCGTAGACTTCATGGTGCCGGATTCACATAACCTGCTGACTTACGTCTGGTAAGCGTGCTGAATTGAAAAAGCCAGGTTAATCACCTGGCTTTTTTTTTGCCCGGCGGCTCTACGCTTGCACGGGCATACGGGATCGGTAGGTCGGGTAAGGCATCGCCGCCACCCGATGCGGTTTTGCACGATGGTAATATCTCTTAAACAAACGCCTATTTACCGCAATTAACACCCCGCCTAAACTAGTGCCTGCTTTTGAACTGAGGTGGTAATGAACGATTATAAAATGACGCCAGGCGAGCTTCGCGCGACCTGGGGCTTAGGGACTGTCTTCTCGCTACGGATGCTCGGCATGTTTATGGTCCTGCCTGTTCTGACCACGTACGGTATGGCGCTGCAGGGGGCCAGCGAGGCGCTGATTGGGCTCGCAATTGGCATTTACGGTCTGGCGCAGGCGGTGTTCCAGATTCCGTTTGGCCTTCTCTCTGACCGGGTGGGCCGCAAGCCGCTGATCGTCGGCGGGCTGCTGGTCTTTGTGCTCGGAAGCGTGATTGCCGCCCTCTCCCACTCCATCTGGGGAATTATTCTCGGCCGCGCCCTGCAGGGTTCCGGCGCGATTGCCGCCGCCGTCATGGCGCTGCTGTCAGACTTAACGCGCGAGCAAAACCGCACCAAAGCGATGGCGTTTATCGGAGTCAGCTTTGGCGTGACGTTTGCGATTGCGATGGTGCTGGGCCCCATCATCACGCACAAGCTGGGCCTGCACGCCCTGTTCTGGATGATTGCCGTGCTGGCCACCATCGGCATTGCCTTAACCCTGTGGGTGGTGCCGGACAGCAAGAACCATGTTCTGAACCGTGAATCGGGGATGGTAAAAGGCTGCTTCAGCAAAGTGATTGTCGAGCCGCGCCTGCTGAAGCTCAATTTTGGCATTATGTGTCTGCACATCCTGCTGATGTCGACCTTTGTCGCCCTGCCCGGCCAGCTTGCCGCTGCGGGTTTCCCGGCGTCTGAGCACTGGAAAATCTATCTGGTCACGATGCTGATTTCCTTTGTCTCCGTCGTGCCGTTCATCATCTACGCCGAAGTGAAGCGCAAAATGAAGCGCGTCTTCGTGGGCTGCGTGGCGGTCCTGCTGGTTGCCGAGATTGTGCTCTGGGGTGCCGGTCCGCACTTCTGGGAGCTAATTGCCGGCGTGCAGCTGTTCTTCCTGGCCTTTAACCTGATGGAAGCCCTGCTCCCGTCGCTGATCAGCAAAGAGTCACCCGCCGGGTATAAAGGCACGGCGATGGGCATCTACTCCACCAGCCAGTTCCTCGGCGTGGCGATCGGCGGCTCGCTCGGCGGCTGGGTGGACGGTCTGTTTGACTCTCAAACCGTGTTTCTCGCCGGTGCGCTGCTGGCGACGATCTGGCTGCTGGTCGCCAGCACCATGAAAGAGCCGCGCTACGTGAGCAGCCTGCGGGTTGAAATTCCGGAGGATGTGGAAATCAGCGACGCGCTGAAGCAGCGTCTGGAAGTCAAAGAGGGCGTGACGGAGGTGTTGATTGTCCCGGAAGAGCGCAGCGCTTACGTCAAAATAGACAGCAAGGTGACCAACCGCTTCGAGGTCGAGCAGGCCCTAAAGGCGTAAAAAAAGCCCGGTGAAGCCGGGCTTTATTGTATTAATCGCGGAAGTTTTTAAACTGGAACGGCTGTCCCAGATCGCCGCCGCGCACCAGCGCCATTACGGACTGGAGGTCGTCGCGGGACTTACCGGTCACGCGAATCTCTTCGCCCTGGATCTGCGCCTGCACCTTCAGCTTGCTGTCTTTGATGAGCTTCACGATCTTCCTCTGCACCGCGCTCTCGATGCCCTGCTTAAGCTTGGCTTCAACAAACCAGTTCTTGCCGCTGTGCACAAACTCTTCCGGCACGTCCAGAGACGTTCCTTCGATGCCGCGCTTTAACAGCTTGGCGCGCAGAATGTCGAGCAGCTGATTCACCTGGAAATCAGATTCGCTCAGCACCTTAATGGTCTTATTTGCGTCGTTCAGCTCAAACGACGCCTCAACGCCACGAAAATCGAAACGTGACTCAACTTCGCGGGTTGCGTTCTCAACGCCGTTGCGAACTTCCTGGATATCAACTTCGGAAACAATATCGAAAGATGGCATCTTTTCTTCTCCCTTCACTTTTGTTGCGTTGCATAATACCCGCTACGAGGCATAACTCAACAGAAGCTTAGCTGTATAATTAAGCTGTAACACCTGGCGCAGTTGCAGGTGAGGAGGAACAATGAAAATTACGGTGCTCGGATGCGGAGCGCTTGGTCAGCTGTGGATGACCGCGCTGTGCAAGCACGGACATGAGGTTCAGGGCTGGCTGCGCGTGCCCCAGCCCTATTGCAGTGTAAACCTGATTAGCGAAGACGGAAGTATCTTTAACGAATCCCTCACCGCGAACGATCCCGATTTCCTGGCAAAAAGCGACCTCCTGCTGGTGACGCTCAAGGCGTGGCAGGTCTCAGACGCGGTAAAGACGCTGGCGGCGCAGCTCCCCTCCACTTCTCCCATACTGCTGTTGCATAACGGCATGGGGACCATTGATGAGTTGAAAAGCGTTGCGCAGCCTCTGCTTATGGCGACAACGACGCACGCCGCGCGTCGCGACGGCAATATTATCGTGCACGTTGCCAGCGGCGTGACGCATATTGGCCCCGCGAGGACGCATGATGGCGACTACAGCTATCTCGCCGACGTGCTGCAGAACGTATTGCCGGATGTCGCCTGGCACAACAACATCCGCCCTCAGCTGTGGCGCAAGCTGGCGGTAAACTGCGTGATCAACCCGCTGACGGCGCTGTGGGACTGTCCAAACGGCGCGCTAAAAAACCATCCGCAGGAAATCGCGGCGCTGTGCGAAGAGGTGGCTTCGGTCGTTGAGCGTGAGGGCTTACACACCTCGGCGGATGATTTACGCTATTATGTCGAGCAGGTGATTGATAGCACTGCAGAAAACATCTCCTCGATGCTGCAGGACGTGCGGGCGTTACGCCACACCGAAATCGACTACATCACCGGCTATCTGCTAAAGCGCGCCCGTGCGCACGGTATCGCGGTGCCGGAAAACGCCCGCCTGTACGATCGGGTAAAACGTAAGGAAAATGAATATGAGCGCGTCAGCACTGGTATGCCTCGCCCCTGGTAGCGAAGAGATGGAAGCGGTCACCGCCATTGATTTGATGGTGCGCGGCGGCATTAAGGTCACCACCGCCAGCGTCGCCAGCGACGGCAATCTGGCAATCACCTGTTCACGCGGGGTAAAAATCCTCGCGGATGCCCCGCTGGTACACGTGGCGGACGGAGATTTCGACATCATCGTGCTGCCCGGCGGCTTAAAAGGCGCGGAATGTTTCCGCGACAGCCCGCTGCTGGTGGAGACCGTGCGTCAGTTTCATCTATCCGGCCGTATCGTCGCAGCCATCTGCGCCGCCGCCGGAACGGTTCTGGTTCCGCACGATATCTTCCCCATCGGCAATATGACCGGCTTCCCGGGGCTTAAGGATACGATCCCGGACGAGCACTGGGTGGATAAACGCGTCGTCTGGGACCCGCGCGTCAACCTGCTGACCAGCCAGGGCCCGGGCACCGCGATTGATTTTGGCTTAAAGATTATTGACCTGCTGGTCGGGCGCGAGAAGGCCTACGAAGTGGCGTCATCGCTGGTGATGCCGGCGGGGATTTATAATTACTATGAGTAAAAAAAGCCGGGTGGCGGCTACGCCTTACCCGGCCTACAAATGCACGGTACCGTAGGCCCGGTAAGCGAAGCGCCACCGGGCGAGAAACTACGGGCGATACACCTTCACATTGGCAAAACCCTGCTCGCGCAGATACAGCGCCTGCAGTCGACTCATCACCCCGCGCTCGCACCACAGCAGATACGTTTTGCTCTGGTCGAGATCGCCAAACTTCGTGCTCAGCTTGTAGAACGGCAGAGAAACCACCTCGACGCCTTCAACCTGCAGCGGCTTGTCGTCCTGCTCGTCAATCGAGCGGATATCCAGAATCGCATCGTTAGGGCCGAAACCGCTCACGGTTTCCACTTCAACCACGTCCTGCTCGGTCTGCTGAGCAATCTCGCGGATATCAATGTTGGACGCTTCCGCCACCACTTTTTCCAGGATGCTGAAATCGAAGTTCTCTTCTTCGGCTTCGATCTTCGCCTTCACCGCCTTCACCGTTGGGCTTTTTGAGATCACGCCGCAGTATTCCGGCATGGTGCGGGCAAAATCTTCGGTACCGATTTCACGCGCCAGATCGATGATGTGCTCTTTATCGTGGGAGATGAGCGGACGCAGGATCAGCGTATCAGACACGTTGTCGATCAGACGCAGGTTGGTCAGCGTCTGGCTGGAGACCTGCCCCAGCGCTTCACCGGTGACCAGCGCCTGCACGCCGTAGCGTTCGGCCACTTTGGACGCCGCGCGCACCATCATTCGCTTCAGGATGACGCCCATCTGGCCGTCGTCCACTTTTTCAAGGATTTCGCCGACCACAGGTTCGAAGTTGATCGCCACGAAACGCACGCGGTGGGAGCTACCGAAGCGGTTCCACAGGTAGTGCGCCACCTGACGCACGCCGATTTCGTGCGCCGCGCCGCCCAGGTTGAAGAAGCAGTAATGCACGCGGCAGCCGCGACGCATCAGCATATAGCTGGAGACGCCGGAGTCGAAGCCGCCGGAGATCAGGGACAATACGTCTTCCTGGGTGCCAATCGGGAAGCCGCCGATACCTTCATAGCGCCCTTTCACCAGCAGCAGGCGATCGTTTTCGATCTCCAGGTTAACCGTCACTTCAGGGTTCGTCAGGCGCACGCGCGCAGACTCAACGTGCTGGTTCAAACCGCCGCCGACGTAACGTTCCACTTCGATGGAGCTGAATTCGTGCTTGCCGCGACGCTTCACGCGCACGCAGAAGGTTTTACCTTCAATCTGGTCGCGGTACTGAACCAGCGCTTTTTCGAAGATGTCGTGCATATCGCTGAACGGAACGTCTTCCACTTCCAGAATATGGTGGATCCCCGGAATGCGGGTCAGCGCATCGCGAATATCCTGACGCTTGTTTTCGTCTTTCGCACGGACCTCAACGTGGTCCCAGTGGCGCACCACGGCGAGGGTTTCGTCGTAGTGCTTTAATACGTTACGAATGTTCCCGGTGAGAATTTTAATAAAGCGCAAACGCACAGATTGGCTTTTGATGGTGATTTCAGGGAACAATTTAATGATAAACTTCATGGCGGCAATGTTTCTTAGGCAAGCTTATTAAGGCTTGTAATGGAAAAGAGTACAGCAGCCCACACCCGTGGCTGCATCCAGGCGCGCAAGTATACCACCATCGCGCCGCTCCTGTGCACATTGCGCGTTATTTGATAATTGCCCTGAGTCCGTTACCATGTCGGGGCTGAGAATATAAGAGTCAATTCACTATGCCGAAGAAGAACGACGCACCGGCCAGTTTCGAAACTGCGCTGAATGAACTGGAGCAAATCGTTACCCGTCTTGAGAGCGGCGATCTCCCGCTGGAAGAGGCGCTCAACGAATTCGAGCGTGGCGTGCAGCTGGCGCGCCAGGGGCAGGTCAAGCTGCAGCAGGCCGAACAGCGCGTGCAGATCCTGCTTTCCGACAGCGAAGACGCGAAAACCACGCCTTTCACACCGGACGCTGAGTAAATGGATTTTGCCAACGAGCTTGAGGCGCGCGTCGTACGCGCCAACGACGCCCTGCGCCGTTTTATTGCCCCACAGCCTTTTCAGAACACTCCACTGGTTGAGGCCATGCACTATGGCGCACTCTTGGGTGGAAAACGCCTGCGTCCGTTCCTGGTGTACGCCACAGGCAATATGTTTGGTATCAGCGATAACACGCTGGATGCCCCGGCAGCCGCCGTTGAGTGCATTCACGCCTACTCGCTGATCCACGACGATCTCCCGTCGATGGACGACGACGATTTGCGTCGGGGTCAGCCCACCTGCCATATCAAGTTTGGCGAAGCGAATGCCATTCTGGCGGGTGATGCCCTGCAAACGCTGGCCTTCTCGATTCTGAGCGATGCGCCGATGGCGGAAGTGGCCGATCGCGACCGCCTGGCGATGATCTCCGAACTGGCCATGGCCAGCGGCGTGGCGGGCATGTGCGGCGGCCAGGCATTGGATCTTGAAGCGGAAGGACGTCAGGTTAATCTGGAACAGCTGGAGCGTATTCATCGCCATAAAACAGGGGCATTGATTCGTTCCGCCGTTCGCCTGGGCGCGCTGAGCGCGGGCGAACGAGGGCGCAAAGCCCTGCCGATTCTGGACAGATACGCAGAAAGTATCGGTCTGGCATTTCAGGTTCAGGATGACATTCTGGATGTGGTGGGCGATACTGCAACATTGGGTAAACGTCAGGGTGCGGACCAGCAGCTTGGCAAAAGTACCTACCCCGCCCTGCTGGGTCTTGAGCAAGCCCAACGTAAAGCCCGGGATCTGATTGACGATGCCCGCCAGTCGCTGAATCAGCTGGCCGCGCAATCGCTGGATACCTCGGCACTGGAAGCGCTAGCGGACTATATCATCCAGCGTAATAAATAAACTATATATCTCGATGAGCCTTTGATGAGTTTTGATATTGCCAAATACCCGACACTGGCGTTAGTTGACTCCACCCAGGAGTTACGTCTGTTGCCGAAAGAGAGCCTGCCGAAGCTGTGCGACGAGCTGCGTCGCTACCTGCTCGACAGCGTAAGCCGCTCCAGCGGCCATTTCGCCTCCGGGCTTGGCACGGTAGAGCTGACCGTGGCGCTGCACTACGTCTATAACACGCCGTTCGATCAGCTCATCTGGGACGTGGGCCACCAGGCCTATCCGCACAAAATTCTGACCGGACGTCGCGATAAAATTGGCACCATTCGTCAGAAAGGCGGCCTACACCCGTTCCCGTGGCGCGGGGAGAGCGAGTACGACGTGCTGAGCGTCGGCCACTCCTCTACCTCCATTTCTGCGGGCATCGGTATCGCCGTTGCCGCCGAAAAAGAGAACAAGCAGCGCCGCACCGTCTGCGTGATTGGCGACGGTGCCATTACTGCCGGCATGGCCTTCGAAGCCATGAACCATGCGGGCGACATCAAGCCGGACATGCTGGTTATCCTTAACGATAACGAAATGTCCATCTCCGAGAACGTCGGCGCGCTGAACAACCATCTGGCGCAGCTGCTCTCCGGCAAGCTTTACTCCTCGCTGCGTGAAGGCGGCAAGAAAGTCTTCTCCGGCGTCCCGCCGATTAAAGAGCTGCTCAAGCGTACCGAAGAACACATCAAAGGCATGGTCGTGCCGGGTACCCTGTTCGAAGAGCTGGGCTTTAACTATATTGGCCCGGTTGACGGCCATGACGTGCTGGGCCTGGTGACCACGCTCAAGAACATGCGCGACCTGAAGGGCCCGCAGTTCCTGCACATCATGACCAAAAAAGGACGTGGCTACGAACCGGCGGAAAAAGATCCGATCACCTTCCACGCGGTGCCGAAATTTGACCCGTCCAGCGGCTGTCTGCCAAAAAGCAGCGGCGGCATGCCGAGCTATTCTAAAATCTTCGGCGACTGGCTGTGCGAAACCGCCGCCAAAGACAACAAGCTGATGGCGATCACCCCGGCCATGCGTGAAGGCTCCGGCATGGTGGAGTTCTCCAGAAAATACCCTGACCAGTATTTCGACGTGGCCATTGCCGAGCAGCACGCGGTAACGTTTGCAGCGGGCCTGGCCATTGGCGGCTACAAGCCGGTTGTCGCGATCTATTCCACCTTCCTGCAGCGCGCCTACGATCAGGTGATCCACGACGTGGCGATCCAGAAGCTGCCGGTACTGTTTGCTATCGATCGTGCGGGCATCGTCGGTGCCGACGGCCAGACGCACCAGGGCGCATTTGACCTGTCGTTCCTGCGCTGCATTCCGGATATGGTTGTCATGACGCCAAGCGACGAGAACGAATGTCGTCAGATGCTGTTTACCGGCTACCACTATCAGAACGGCCCAAGCGCGGTTCGCTACCCGCGCGGCAATGCGGTTGGCGTTGAGCTGAAGCCGCTGGAAAAGCTGGCGATCGGTAAAGGTCTGGTGAAGCGTCGCGGCGAAAAAGTGGCGATTCTGAACTTCGGCACCCTGATGCCAGAGGCGGCCAAAGTGGCTGAAACGCTGAACGCCACCCTGGTGGATATGCGCTTTGTGAAGCCGCTCGACGATGCTCTGATCCTGAGCATGGCTGAGACGCATGACGTGCTGGTCACGCTGGAAGAAAACGCCATTATGGGCGGCGCGGGCAGCGGCGTGAACGAAGTGCTGATGGCAAATCGTAAAGCCGTGCCGGTGCTAAACCTCGGCCTGCCGGACCATTTCATTCCGCAAGGTACTCAGGACGAAGCCCGCGCGGCGATTGGCCTGGACGCCGCCGGGATCGAAGCCAAAATCCGCAGCTGGCTGGACTGACCCCCTCCCCCTGTTCTGCTCCTGCTATGCTTAAACGTATTGTTTAAACTGCAGGAGCGGAACCGTGCAATACACAACATTAGGAAAAACGGACCTTAAGGTTTCCCGACTTTGTCTGGGATGCATGACCTTTGGCGAACCCGATCGCGGAAATCACGCCTGGACGCTGCCGGAAGAGAGCAGCCGTCCGATTATCAAACGCGCCATCGAGGGCGGCATTAACTTCTTTGACACCGCCAACAGCTACTCCGACGGCAGCAGCGAGGAGATTGTCGGCCGCGCCCTGCGCGATTTTGCCCGTCGCGATGACATCGTCGTCGCCACCAAGGTGTACTACCCGTCAGGCGACCTGGATCAGGGGCTTTCTCGCGCGCAGATCCTGCGATCCATTGATGACAGCCTCAGACGCCTGAACATGGATTACGTCGATCTGCTGCAAATTCACCGCTGGGATTACAACACCCCGATCGAGGAGACGCTCGAAGCGCTGAACGACGTGGTCAAAGCCGGGAAAGCACGCTACATCGGCGCGTCGTCTATGCACGCGTCGCAGTTTGCCCAGGCGCTTGATCTCCAGGCGCAACACGGCTGGGCGCGCTTTGTCACCATGCAGGATCACTACAACTTGATCTACCGTGAAGAAGAACGTGAGATGTTGCCCCTGTGCCATCAGGAAGGCATCGCGGTCATCCCGTGGAGCCCGCTGGCGCGCGGTCGCCTGACCCGTCCGTGGGGAGAAACCACGGCTCGCCTGGTATCGGATGAAGTGGGGAAAAATCTCTACGAAGGAACCGAAGGCAGCGATGCACTGATTGCCGAACGCTTAGCCGGGATCGCCGACGATACCGGCGCAACCCGCGCCCAGGTGGCGCTAGCGTGGCTGCTGGGCAAGCGCGGCGTCGCGGCACCGATTATCGGCACATCCCGGGCGGAGCAGCTTGACGAACTGCTGAATGCGGTGGATATCACGCTGACGCCGGAGCAGGTTGCCGAGCTGGAAACACCATATCAGCCGCATCCGGTGGTAGGGTTTAAATAAGCCCATCTTTTGTAGGCCGGGTAAGGCGAAGCCGCCACCCGGCAGTACAGTGCGCACAAACTCACGCGAAGTGATCGTACCCTTTCCAGTCGAGCGTCACCGGCGCACCGTCCTTCACAAACTTCAGCCCTTCGCTCTCCGGCATGATCTGACCGATGCAGGTAAACTTCGCGCCAAGATGCGCTAATGCCACGTCCAGCGTTCCACGGTTGAGTTCAGGCACCGTGAAGCACAGTTCGTAGTCTTCACCACCGGAAAGCGCCCAGCGCAGCGCCTGGTCAGGTTCCACATGGCGAAGCAGCTGTTCTGACAGCGGGAACAGATCCAGGTCAACGCGCGCGCCCACGCCGCTGGCCTTCAGGATATGCCCGAGATCCGAGATCAGCCCGTCAGAGAGATCGATAGCCGAGCTTGCCCGTTCGCGCAGCGCCTGACCGTGCAGAATGCGCGGCGTCGGGCGCAGATGGCGTTTCACCAGATACGCCGCATCGTCAGCGTTTTCAACCGCTAAACGGTGCTGAAGGATAGCCAGCCCTGCCGCGCTGTCGCCCGGCGTACCGGTGACGTATATCCAGTCGCCCGGTTTTGCGCCCGATCGCTTCAGCGCGCGGCCAAGCGGCACGTAGCCGTGGATCGCCAGCGTCATCGACAGCGGCCCGGCAGTGGTATCACCGCCAATCAGCTGCATATCGTAATAATTCAGCTGTTCAAACAGCGCGTCGCTAAAGGCTTCCAGCCAGGCTTCATCCACCTCTGGCAGCGTCAGGGCCAGCGTCAGCCAGGCGGGATCGGCGCCCATTGCGGCCAGATCGCTGACGTTAACCGCGAGAGCTTTATACGCCAGATCGGCAGGATCGATATCCGGTAAGAAATGACGCCCGCACACTAAGGTGTCGGTGCTGATTGCCAGCGTCTGTTTTTCGGGAATATTGAGAAGTGCACAGTCATCGCCAATGCCGGTTTCAACATCAAGACGAGAGGTTCTGACACGGTCGAAATAACGGGCAATCAGGGAGAATTCGCCGCATGCCATACGTTATGCCTCAGCAAATAAAAGAAAAAACCGGAGCCGCACTGCCCGTCGGGCAATGCAGGACTCCGGTTTGCGGATCACTTTTTGTGGGGACGGATCGCAGGTGCTGCTTTATCAAGTACGCCGTTTACGAACTTGTGGCTGTCTTCAGCGCCGAAGGTTTTTGCCAGCTCGATCGCTTCATTGATGGCCACTTTGTACGGCACATCATCACGTTTAGACAGCTCAAACAGCGCGATACGCAACACTGCTTTTTCCACCTGGCCCAGCTCTTCGAGCAGGCGGGACAGGTAAGGTTTCATCAGACCATCGAGATACGCGCTATTAGTCGCCACTCCCGACAGCAGTTCACGGAAGTACAGAACGTCAACGTCTTTCACGTCCTGTTCTGACAGGAACTGGTATTCAACATCAGCGATGTCGTTCTGGGACAACTGCCAGGAGTAAAGTGCCTGGACGGCACATTCACGGGCGCGGCGACGAGCAGCAGGTTTCACGGAATTCCCCTTACAAAAAAATCAGGCCTTGATGGCTTTCAATACATTGATCATTTCAAGCGCGGTCAGTGCAGCTTCTGCACCTTTGTTACCGGCTTTGGTGCCAGCACGTTCGATGGCTTGTTCAATACTTTCGGTAGTCAGCACGCCGAACGCGACAGGAATTTCAGCATCCTGCGCAACGTGTGCCAGACCGTTGCTTGCACCGCCCGCAACGTATTCGAAGTGCGCAGTGCCGCCACGAATAACGGTACCCAGTGCAATCACCGCGTCGTATTTACCGGTTTTCGCCAGCGCGCCCGCAGCCAGTGGCAGTTCGTAAGCGCCTGGAACCCAAACAACGGTAATGTTGTCATCTTTAACCTGGCCGATGCGTTTCAGGGCGTCAATCGCGCCTTCCAGCAGGCTGTCGTTGATGAAGTTGTTGAAACGCGCAATGGTGATGGCGACGCGAGCGTCCGGGGTAGCTACAGCAGCTTCAATAATGTTCATACTCTTCCTTTACGGGTTCATGTGGCCCCGCAGGGGGGCGGATTTTATCATAATACTTTGCGTACTGCTTCCCTATTTCGGGAGCAATTACGCTGTCGTTAAGTGGAGGCAGACATCCGGACCCACCGGACGAATCTCGCTGAATGTGAGTTGCGGTGCGTCGGCCAGCTTTTCAAGTCCGGGCAGCACAAACAGCCCGCGCGCGTCGTGACCTAACAGTTTAGGCGCAACGTATACCAGCAGTTCATCCACCAGCCCGGCCTGCAACAGCGCACCGGCGAGCGTTGGACCCGCTTCCACCCAGATACTGTTTACCTGCTGCTTGCCGAGCAGCATCATCAGCACCACGAGATCCAGATGCCCGTTATGCTCCGGCACCATGATGCTCCGCACGCCTTCCGGCCATTCGCGGGTATCTTCTGCGGTGCGGGCAATCCAGGTTTCCCCCGGCTGCTGGACGATGCGGTGCGCTGGCGTCACGCGGTTCTGGCTGTCAATGACAATACGCAGCGGCTGACGCAGGTTCTCCTGCGGGTAAAGCGCCTGGGTCTCGGCATTCAGCTCGTCCCAGCGCACGGTCATGGCCGGATCGTCAGCCAAAACAGTTTCACTGCTGGTGAGAATAGCATGGCTTTGCGCGCGCAGACGTTGCACATCGCGCCTTGCCTGCGGCGACGTGATCCACTGGCTTTCGCCGTTTGCCATCGCCGTGCGGCCGTCCAGCGAGGCGCCCAGCTTGAGCTGGATATACGGGAACCCCGTGCGCATGCGCTTCAGGAAGCCTTTGTTGATTGCTTCGGCATCCTGCATCATCAGCCCGTGGCTGACGTCAATGCCTTCCTGCTGCAGGCGATACAGGCCGCGTCCGGCCACCTGCGGATTTGGATCCTGCATGGATGCGACCACGCGTGAAACTCCTGCCGCGATCAGCGCCTCACAGCACGGCGGCGTACGCCCGTGGTGGCTGCAGGGCTCCAGCGTGACGTAGGCGGTAGCGCCGCGCGCCTTCTCACCGGCCATGCGCAAGGCATGAACCTCAGCATGCGGCTCGCCAGCACGGTAGTGGAAACCCTCCCCCACGATTTCGCCATCTTTGACGATAACGCATCCCACGTTCGGGTTGGGATGGGTGGTAAAACGCCCGCGCTGCGCCAGCTTCATGGCTCGCGCCATGTAAATCTCATCCTGCATGAGCTTAATCCTGTAAGCGGGCGATCTCTTCGCCAAACTCTTTGATGTCTTCGAAGCTGCGGTAGACGGAGGCGAAGCGGATATAGGCAACCTTATCGAGCTTTTTCAGCTGCTCCATCACCAGGTTGCCGATCATTTTGCTTGGCACTTCACGTTCACCCAAACCACGAAGGTAAGATTTTATGTGGTTTAACGCCATTTCAACGTCATCCGCGCTAACGGGACGTTTTTCGAGAGCCTTCAGCATCCCGCTGCGCAGTTTCTCTTCGTTAAACGGCTCGCGCACATCGTTACTTTTTACCACGCGCGGCATTACCAGCTCTGCAACCTCAAAGGTCGTGAAACGCTCGTTGCACACCAGACACTGTCGACGACGGCGTACGGAAGACCCTTCGCCCACGAGACGAGAGTCGATGACTTTGGTATCCACAGCGGAGCAGAATGGGCAATGCATACGGTATCCCTGTTATCCGGTTAACTGATTTTCATTTTACCCTGATCTGGCCTGACAACAAAGGAAGAGCTTTTTGAGACAAAGGATCTATGTCTGACGCGCTGATACTGGCTACCATAAATGCGATCCGTTATTTCAAGGAATTAAACGCAATGACAAGACGTTACCTTAAAATTTTGCTGGTGGGGAGCCTCTTCACCCTTAGCGCCTGTGCACAGCAAACCGAAGTCCGCCAGATGAAACAGAGCGTCAATACGCTCAATACGGCGCTGGACAAGCTGAACAAAGAAACGGTGAAGATCACCCAGCAAAACGCGCTAAACGCCAAATCCAGCAGCGGGGTTTACCTGCTGCCGGGCGCGAATACGCCTGCGCGCCTCAACAGCCAGATTGGCACGCTAAAAATGTCTCTGGTGAATGTTGCGGCGAATGCAGATGGTACTCGCGCAACATTACGCATTCAGGGTGAATCCAACGATCCGCTCCCGGCCTTCAGCGGCACCGTCGAGTGGGGCCAGATCCAGGGCACCACTGAGAATTACCAGGAGGTGAACGTGAAGAATCAACTCTTCACCGCCCCGGCCAGTGTTTTAGCACCAAGCGATGTGGATATTCCTCTTCAGTTAAGCGGCCTTACGCCGGAACAGTTAGGCTTTATCCGCATTCACGACATTCAACCTGCCGCGCACTAATCCCCTCCTTTTTAGCGGAGTGAAATGTCACTCCGCTAACATTTACATTTCGTATGGATTGGCAACATAAATGATTGCCGCTACAATCCCGGCCGTTTAAAGTACGCAAACGTGAACGCAATCGATTACGCGTATGAGAGATATGTGAAACAACACATATTTTTGTGAGCAGGGATTCCTATAATAGGCACCGCAGAAACACGAAATATTTAGAAACGCAATTCGCGCATTTTTCACTCCCGGAAGGGAATTTCAATCAGTGGCATGATTATGAAAAAAACATTACTCGCAGCTGGCGCCGTGCTGGCACTGTCTTCCTCATTCACTGTTAACGCAGCGGAAAACGACAAACCACAATACCTCTCCGACTGGTGGCACCAGAGCGTTAACGTGGTCGGCAGCTACCACACGCGCTTCGGACCGCAGATCCGCAACGATACCTACCTGGAATACGAAGCGTTCGCCAAGAAAGACTGGTTTGATTTCTACGGCTATATGGATGCGCCGGTCTTCTTCGGCGGTAACACAGATGCGAAAGGTATCTGGAACCACGGTTCCCCGCTGTTCATGGAAATTGAACCGCGCTTCTCTATTGATAAACTGACCGGTACCAGCCTGGCGTTTGGTCCGTTCAAAGAGTGGTACTTCGCGAACAACTACATCTACGACATGGGCCGCAACAAGTCCGGTCGTCAGAGCACCTGGTATATGGGTCTGGGTACGGACATCGACACTGGCCTGCCAATGAGCCTGTCTATGAACGTCTACGCGAAATATCAGTGGCAGAACTACGGTGCCGCGAACGAAAACGAGTGGGATGGCTACCGTTTCAAGGTGAAATACTTTGTGCCAATTACCCAGCTGTGGGGTGGTAACCTAAGCTATATCGGCTTCACCAACTTTGACTGGGGTTCAGACCTGGGCGACAACGACTTCCGTGACCTGAACGGTAGAAAAGCGCGTACCAACAACTCCATCGCCTCCAGCCATATTCTGGCGCTGAACTACGATCACTGGCACTACTCTGTTGTGGCGCGTTACTGGCACAACGGCGGCCAGTGGAACGACGACGCCAGCCTGAACTTCGGCAACGGCGACTTCAGCGTCCGTTCTACCGGCTGGGGTGGTTACCTGGTCGTGGGTTATAACTTCTAACCTTGTGGTTGGTGCCGGGTGGCGGCTACGCCTTACCCGGCCTACAAAATACGATCCGAATGTAGGCCGGGTAAGGCGTAGCCGCCACCCGGCTTTTTACTGCCTCACCTTACGCAAAAAATCGGCCAGTGACCTGTCCGCACTCTCGCTGAACCTTCTCTCCGTCTGCACAATATTGAGGCACCGGTCGAGCCGGAAACAGCGATAGTCATCGCGCCGCTCACACCACGCCGCCAGCAGCCAGCGCTCTCCCCAGAAGAACAGCCCCAGCGGCTGAACCTCACGTTTAGAAAGCTGTCCGGCTTCGTCACGGTAATGTAGCGCCAGCACGCGCTGGGCAGAGATCGCCTGATGGATCCTGTCAAAATCGCAGCGGGAGTGGCTTTGCATGCCAAAATCCGGGGCGTAGATCCGCGTCTGCTCCGCCTTTCGACGACTCTCGTCGGGAAGAATAGCCAGCACCTTCTCCTGGGCCGATTCAAGCTCGCGCGACAGCGATTCCCCACCCCAGGTTTTAAGCAGGCGGATCGCGACGATCAGCGCCTCTGACTCCTTATTTGTCAGCATCAGCGGCGGCAGGTCAAAGCCCGACATCAGCCGGTATCCGCTTCCCGCCTCACCTTCCACCGGCACGCCGGAAAGCGACAGGTCGCGGATATCGCGGTAGACCGTGCGCTCGGACACGCCAAGCCGCTCCGCCAGATGCGCTGCCGTTGTCAGACGCCTGCCCCGCAGGATCTGCACAATCTGAAACAAACGGTCAGCGCGTCGGGTCATCTCTTATTCCGCTCTCAGGCAGGTTGATGGAGGCCGACGCGGTTGCCCTCGCTGTCGGTAAACAATGCGATAGTGCCAATGCCATGCGGCAGTTCCAGCGGGCCAAACACGCACTCGCCGCCCGCAGAGGCAATGCGATCGAGCGTGGCCGCCAGATTGTCAGTATGCAGGTAAATAATAGCGCCCTGCAAAGACGGTGTAACGCCGTCAAATTTTGCCAGTGCGCCGCCGGTGGCGGGATCCTCATGCGGGAAAACCGCCAGCTCCGCGCAGTCCATTTTCTCGCGACGCAGCGCGAGCTGCATCACCGGTTCATAAAATTTAACGGCGCGATCCATATCCGATACCGGGATTTCAAACCAGTTAATGACGCTTTTCATACATCCTCCTGCCTGTTGTTTGGGTTCAGAAGGAGTCTACGCCAGGGCTCCTGACAGCATACTGTCAGGAGTGTTTGTCAGGAGCAGATAAAAAAAATCCCGGTCAACCGACCGGGATTTCGATAACGCTAAACATCGCCTTACGGCAGAATGGACGGCTGATCCGCCCCTTCTTTCTCGACTTTCTGCTGGAGCAGGTGCTCGCGCTTCATGCCGAGTTTCAGCGCCAGCGCGGACGCAACGTAGATAGACGACGCCGTACCGATGGTGACACCAATCAACATGGTCAGCGAGAAGCCTTCCAGTACCGGACCACCGAAGAGGAACAGCATCAGGATCACCATCAGGGTAGTCCCGGATGTGATCAAGGTACGGTGCAGCGTCTGGGTCAACGACACGTTAAAGATTTCGTACGGCGTACCGCGACGGATCTTACGGAAGTTTTCACGAATACGGTCAGATACCACGATGCTGTCGTTCAGTGAGTAACCGATAACGGACATCAGGGATGCCACAATCGTCAGGTCAATCTCAATGTGGAACAGCGACAGTATGCCCATGGTGATGACCACGTCGTGCGCCAGGGCGATAACCACACCGGCCGCCAGTCGCCACTCAAAGCGGAAACCGACGTACACCAGGATGGAAATCAGCGCCACCAGCAGCGCCATCGCGCCGGTCTGCGCCAGGTCAGCACCCACGCTCGGGCCGACGAACTCGATACGCTTAACCGCCGCGTTCTGGCTGGTTGTTTCGTTAATCACGCTCACAACCTTGCTGCCCAGCTCCTGGCTGCCGTTGGCATCGTGCACCGGCGGCATACGCACCATGATGTCGCGGCTGCTGCCGAAATTCTGCAGCAGCGGCTCTTCAAAGCCCGCTTTCTGCAGAGACAGACGCATCTGGTCCATATCGACCGGTTTTTCCAGGGAGATCTCGATGACCGTACCACCGGTGAAATCGAGACCCCAGTTAAAGCCCTTCACGCCCATAATGACGATGGACAGAATCAGCAGAAAACCTGAAATGCCGAAGGCCCAGTAGTCCCAGCGCATAAAGTCCCAGACTTTACGGCCGTGGTTCAATTGTTCAACAGTATATTCCTGTGCCACAACGCACTCCTCAGATAGACAGCTTTTTGACGCGCTTGCCGCCGTACAGCAGGTTCACGATGGCACGGGTGCCGACAATAGCGGTAAACATTGACGTTGCGACACCGATACCGGTTGTAATCGCAAAGCCTTTGATCGCGCCAGTACCCACTGCATACAGGATAAGAACCTTAATCAGTGTTGTTACGTTCGCATCGAAGATAGAGCTGAACGCGCCTTTATAGCCTTCGTCAATCGCCTGCTGAACAGAGCGACCGTTGCTCAACTCTTCTTTAATACGTTCGTTAATCAGTACGTTGGCGTCGACCGCCACCGCAAGGGTCAGAACGATACCCGCAATACCCGGCATGGTCAGCGTCGCCCCCGGCAGCAGGGACATGATGCCGATAATCAGCACCAGGTTGGCGATCAGCGCGGAGGTCGCAATCAGACCAAACTTCTTATAGAAGAAGATCATGAAGAGGATAGAGACCACCAGACCGGCCAGACACGCTTCCAGACCCTGCTGGATGTTCTGCATACCCAGCGTTGGACCAATGGTGCGTTCTTCAACAATCTGAATCGGCGCAATCAGCGCACCGGCACGCAGCAGCAGAGAGAGCTGGCGCGCTTCGTTCGGGTTGCTAATACCGGTAATACGGAAGCTGTTACCCAGACGAGACTGGATGTTGGCGATGTTAATCACCTCTTCCTCTTTCACCAGCACCGCACGACCGTTTGCATCTTTCTTACCGCTGTCTTTGTACTCCACGAACAGGGTCGCCATCGGCTTGCCGATGTTGTCCTTGGTGAAGTTAGACATGATGTTACCACCCGCGCTATCGAGCGAGATGTTAACCTGCGGCTGGTTGTATTCGTCCTGGCTCGACGTGGAGTCGGTGATGTGGTCACCGGTCAGAATCACGCGTTTGTACAGCACCACTGGCTGACCTTCGCGGGTCTGTTTCACTTCGGAGTCACCCGGAATACGACCTGCTGCGGCAGCGGACTGATCGACGTTGGAATTGACCAGACGGAATTCCAGCGTGGCGGTGGCACCCAGAATCTCTTTCGCACGCGCGGTATCCTGGATACCCGGCAGTTCAACCACGATACGGTCAGCACCCTGACGCTGTACCAGTGGCTCAGCCACACCCAGCTGGTTTACACGGTTACGCAGAATGTTGATGTTCTGCTGAACGGCATATTCACGCGCTTCTTTCAGGCGCGCATCGGTCATCACCGCGCGCAGCTGGTTGCTGCCCTGCGAAGTGATCACCAGGTCACGGTGACGTTGGGTCAGGTAATCTACAGCCTGATCGCGCGCCGCGCTGTCGCGGAACGTGATGCTCATGCCGTAGTTATCTTCTTTACGCACGGTGGTGTAAGCGATGCCTTTTTCACGCAGATCGCTGCGCAGGCTGTCGATATTCTGTTCCTGCAGCTTGCCGAGCGCGGTATCCATATCCACTTCCATCAGGAAGTGAACGCCACCACGCAGGTCAAGACCGAGCTTCATTGGCTCTGCGTTCATCGCAGCCAGCCAGCGCGGGGTTGCAGGGGCAAGGTTAAGCGCCACGACGTATTTATCACCCAGCACGCCCATCAGCGCTTCACGTGCGCGAAGCTGCGTGTCGGTGGTGTCGAAGCGAGCAAGAATTGCACCCTCTTCCAGAGCCACAGACTTAGCGGTAATTTTTTCTTCTTGTAACGTTTTCTGGACCTGGATCAGCGTTTGCTCACTGGCGGCGACACCGCGCGCGCCAGTGATTTGAACGGCCGGATCCTCACCATACAGGTTGGGAAGTGCGTACAGCAGGCCGACGAGAATCACGACGACCAGCATGATGTACTTCCACAAAGGATAACGGTTTAACACGGCAGTTCCCTTTGGGAAAAGTTGGGATTACAGCGCCTTCATGGTGCCTTTCGGCAGAACGGCAGCTACGAAGTCACGTTTGATAACCACTTCAGTGGTGTCGTTCAGGGCGATCGCAATGTAGCCGTTTTCAGCCACTTTGGTTACGCGACCCACCAGACCACCGTTAGTCAGCACTTCATCGCCTTTCGCAATGGAGTTCATCAGGTTTTTGTGCTCTTTGGTGCGCTTCTGCTGTGGACGCAGGATCATGAAGTAGAAGATCAGACCGAACACAACCAGCATCAGAATCAGAGACATCGGGCTGCCCTGCGCTGGAGCACCTGTTGCCGCTACCGCATCAGAAATAAAAAAGCTCATTCAAATTCCCTCATTATTAAAATTAATCAACGTTCAACGGTGGGACTTCCCGCCCCTGACGTTGGTAGAAATCGGTCACGAAGCTCTCTAATTTACCCTCTTCGATAGCCTTACGTAAACCAGCCATTAAGCGCTGATAATAACGAAGATTATGAATGGTATTGAGACGCGCGCCCAAAATCTCGTTGCAACGATCGAGATGATGCAGATACGCGCGAGAATAATTGCGACAGGTATAGCAATCGCACTCGGAATCGAGCGGGCTGGTGTCACTCTTATGCTTCGCGTTACGGATTTTCACCACGCCATCGGTAACGAACAAATGGCCGTTACGCGCGTTGCGGGTTGGCATGACGCAGTCGAACATATCAATGCCGCGGCGTACGCCTTCAACCAGATCTTCTGGTTTACCCACGCCCATCAGGTATCGTGGTTTATCCGCCGGGATTTGCGGGCAGACGTGCTCCAGAATGCGGTGCATGTCTTCCTTCGGCTCACCCACAGCCAAACCGCCGACAGCGTAGCCATCAAAACCTATCTCTACCAGACCTTTAACGGAGATATCGCGTAAATCTTCGTAAACGCTGCCCTGGATAATGCCGAAGAGCGCATTTTTGTTCTGCAGGGAGTCAAAACGGTCGCGGCTACGCTTCGCCCAGCGCAGAGACATCTCCATGGAGCGTTTTGCGTAATCCCAGTCGGCCGGATACGGCGTACATTCGTCGAAGATCATCACGATGTCAGAGCCGAGATCGTACTGAATCTCCATCGATTTTTCAGGATCGAGGAAAATCGGATCGCCGTTGATCGGGTTACGGAAGTGTACGCCCTGCTCGGTGATCTTACGGATATCGCCCAGGCTGAAGACCTGGAAGCCGCCGGAGTCGGTCAGGATCGGGCCTTTCCATTGCATGAAGTCATGCAGGTCGCCGTGGAGCTTCATGATCTCCTGGCCCGGACGCAGCCACAGGTGGAAGGTGTTGCCGAGGATAATCTGTGCGCCCGTGGCTTCCACTTCTTCCGGCGTCATCCCTTTTACGGTGCCGTAGGTGCCCACAGGCATAAACGCGGGGGTTTCCACCACGCCGCGATCAAACACCAGGCGACCGCGACGCGCGCGACCGTCGGTGGTATCGAGTTCAAATTTCATTTTTTCTCCGACGTCAGAAAAACAGTCCAACGTTGTAACACGGTGCCGCGGACTTATTCCCCGACACGCTCATTCAAAGCCAGCGGATTGTACGTGATAAACATCGCGTCCCCGTAGCTAAAAAAGCGATATTTTTGTTCTACCGCAGACTTGTAGGCCGCCATGGTGTGCTGATAACCGGCAAATGCCGAGACCAGCATAATCAGCGTCGATTCAGGCAGATGGAAGTTGGTCACCAGCGCGTCAATGACTTTGTACTGATAGCCTGGGTAGATAAAGATCTGCGTATCGCCAAAGAACGGCTCGATAAGCCCGTTCTTCGCCGCCTGCGCGGCGCTCTCGAGTGAACGCACCGAGGTCGTACCGACCGCCACCACGCGGCTTCCGCGCGCTTTCGCCGCCAGCACCGCGTCCACGACGTCCTGAGGCACTTCCGCATACTCGGAGTGCATGATGTGATCTTCAATGCTGTCGACGCGCACAGGCTGGAAGGTGCCCGCACCGACGTGCAGCGTCACGAACGCCATCTCCACGCCCTTCGCGCGCAGTTTTTCCAGCAGCGGCTCATCAAAGTGCAGGCCCGCCGTTGGGGCCGCGACCGCGCCAGGCTTCTGGCTGTAGACGGTCTGGTACAGCTCGCGGTCGGCCTCTTCGTCCGGACGCTCAATATACGGCGGCAGCGGCATGTGGCCGATGGCGTTCAGGATATCGAGCACCGTGCGTTCGTCGTTGAATTCCACTTCGAACAGCGCGTCGTGGCGCGCGGTCATGGTCGCCTTAATGCTCTCATCATCGCCCAGCAGCAGCTCAGCGCCCGGCTTCGGTGCCTTAGACGCGCGAATATGTGCCAGAATACGCTTATCATCGAGCATACGTTCGACCAGCACTTCAATCTTGCCGCCGCTGGCCTTGCGGCCAAACAGGCGCGCCGGGATAACGCGGGTATTGTTAAAGACCAGCAGATCGCCGGGGTTGAGCTTGTCGAGCAAATCGGTGAAAGTACCGTGCGTCAGCTCGCCCGTCGGCCCATCCAGTGACAGTAAGCGACAGCTGCTGCGCTCAGGCATGGGATAGTGAGCAATCAGGGATTCAGGTAGTTCAAAGGAGAAATCGGCGACGCGCATGACGTATACTCGTGACTTAAAAACAGGCGGCATAGTCTAGTGCTCACACCCTTTTGCTGCAACAACTAGCCGCCCCCGGACAAATAAAACGCATGAATTTTCTCGCTCACCTGCATCTCGCTCACCTCGCGGACAGCTCACTCTCCGGCAATTTGCTGGCCGATTTCGTTCGCGGCAATCCCGCTGAAGAGTACGCCCCTGAGGTCGTCGACGGGATTTTTATGCACCGCCGCATCGACGTGCTGACGGATAAGCTGCCGGAAGTGACGGAAGCCAAAGCGTGGTTTCGCCCGGAAACGCGCCGCGTTGCGCCGATCACGCTCGACGTAATGTGGGATCACTTTCTGTCGCGCCACTGGGAACAGCTGTCGCCGGAGCTATCCCTGCCCGAATTTGTGCGCTATGCCCACCAGCAGGTGTCGATCATTCTGCCCGACTCGCCGCCGCGCTTTGTGAATCTGAATAACTATCTGTGGTCGGAACGCTGGCTGGAGCGCTATCGCGAGATGGACTTCATCCAGAACGTGCTGAACGGGATGGCAAGCCGTCGACCACGGCTTGAGGCGCTGCGCGACTCCTGGTATGACCTGGACGAACATTACGATGCGCTGGAAACCCGCTTCTGGCAGTTCTATCCCCGCATGATGGCGCAGGCGAAAAACAAACAGCTCTGACTGAATGCACCTTGATAGGCGAAAGCTTGTTGAACGATTGTCAGCGCCTCTTTGTCTTCTCAACGAACACTCTCTATACTGGGCGGCGTTGCGTTCCAAATAACCTTAGTATCTACAGGAGAATCATATGGTTCTGGTAACTCGTCCGGCTCCGGATTTTACGGCTGCAGCAGTTCTGGGCAACGGTGAAATCGTTGAAAACTTCAACTTCAAACAGCACACCAACGGTAAAGCGACCGTTCTGTTCTTCTGGCCAATGGACTTCACTTTCGTTTGCCCGTCTGAGCTGATCGCGTTCGACAAACGTTATGAAGAATTCCAGAAGCGTGGCGTGGAAGTGGTTGGCGTCTCCTTCGACTCTGAGTTTGTACACAACGCATGGCGTAACACCCCTGTCGACAAAGGCGGCATCGGTGCGGTGAAATACGCAATGGTTGCGGACATCAAACGCGAAATCCAGCAGGCTTACGGTATCGAACATCCGGACGCTGGCGTTGCGCTGCGCGGTTCCTTCCTGATCGACGCAAACGGCATCGTTCGTCACCAGGTTGTGAACGATCTGCCGCTGGGTCGTAACATCGACGAAATGCTGCGCATGGTTGACGCGCTGCAGTTCCACGAAGAGCACGGCGAAGTGTGCCCGGCTCAGTGGGAAAAAGGTAAAGAAGGTATGGCCGCTTCCCCAGACGGCGTGGCTAAATACCTGTCTGAGAACGTATCCAGCCTGTAATCGGCACGGTTTACGAAGAAGGCCCGCACGTGCGGGCCTTTTTTTATGCCTAACGCTGCGTCTCACGCCAGATGCGCCAGGCCATGCCCGCCAGCAGAATTACGCCCGCAATCAGCACGCCCCACACCAGCAGGGCGTTCATCCAGCTCGCCCGATCGGCCGCAGAGGTGGCGGTCAGACGCGCCTCGCCGCCTAGCGCGACATCATCCACAACGTCGGCCTGCGGCAGATTCGCCATATCATAGGTTTTGCGCAGGTCGGCGGGGATCAGCATGTCAGGCTCCACCTTTGCAGGTTTTGCCGCCCCGTTTCCCCACGCCAGCACGTAGGGCGCTTTCCCCTGCGCGTTGAACACCAGGTCGTAGCGGTCGCGATATCCCGTAACGCTCGGCAGGTATTCTGGCAGCCGCGCGTTCAGCGTCGTGATTTTCACGGCCTGCACCAGGCCCCCGCTCAGCGAAACCGGTGGCGACGTTTTTCCGTCAAGACGGTAAAGAACCTCTTTTTTCAGGGGGTGCCACGCGTCCTTTTCCGAGGCCCGCCACGCGATCTCAACCGGAAGAACGCCCTCGCCGTTCAGCGAGATACTGACCGCATGCAGCGGCTGCGGACGCGCCCAGCGCCACTGCGCTTCGCTTGCCGACAGCGGCTCCCCTTCCCCCTCGAGGTTGATCTCTTCCGGGTCCGCCTGCGCAGCTGCGCTGATGGCGTTCACGCCGGTCAGGGTTATCCCCTGGCTCTGCGCATTCAGCACCACCATGAGATAGCGATTCGCGTCGGGAGATAAAACCGTCTCGGTGTCGATCCGATCGAGCTTAAGGCGATCCTGACCGCTGGCGACGTCCAGGAGCGGCATCTCCTCGCCCAGGGTATACCAGCGCTTAAGATCTTCGCTGTAATAGACCGACGCCGTTCCCTGCCATGACGACTGAGGGGTATTCCAGAGCAGCTGCAGCTGGGATATGGTCAGCTCACCCGACGCCTGCTCCGGCAAGGTCAGCAGATAATGTTGCCCGGCTGCCGCGGCTTTTTGCCCCTCCAGCACGATCTCCACGCCGTTTCGGGAACGAAGCAGGATCTTATCGCTATCTCCGGCGTCGGAGTCAGGCGCAAGCGGCGAGGCGTCCAGCGGAAAGAGGCGCAGCGCCGTGGATTGCACTGACGCCTGCGGGCGCGTCGCGGCGATCAGGCTAAAGGGGACCGGCTCGCCCGACTGGTTAAAGACGCGAACGTCATGCAGATCCGGTGACGTGCTTTGCGCATAGACGGCGAGCGGCAGCATCACCCGATACCACTGGGAAGGAGCAGACGTATCCAGTGAACGCCCAAAGGCATAGTCCCGGGGCGAATCCGCGGGTGCCTCGTCACAGAGCGCCGGGCCGGAAAGCGCCAGCAGCGCGGTACACGCTACCGCTTTCATCCATTTCATTTTTCATCTCCTGTTTTGGGCGGCAGCGGTGAGAAATAGCCCACGATCAGAACCAGTATCGCCACACCGATAAACGCCACCGCGCGCGCCAGACCGCCTCCGCCCGCGCTGTCCACCAGCATCAGTTTAACCATCACCACGCCGAGCAGCGCGGCACCGCAGAGCCACTCCTGCCGGGAGGCCCGCCGGGTGGCATGGATCATCACCACCAGCGCACTCAGCATCCAGAACAGGGCAAAGCTGGTCTGCACGAGACGCGAATCCCACAGCGATGCCATATTCCAGGCCACGTCGCCGTACCAGGCCAGGGCGCGCATCAGCGCACCGTTCAGCCACCAGAAGCCAAACGCCATAAGCGCGACGGCTGGCCACGGGCGCGCCTGCGCAAGCCACGTCGGGTAGTAGCGATCCACCGCCCGATAAAAGACCACCAGCCCCAGCAGCGCGAACGCGGCGCCTTCCTCCAGCGGGTTCACCAGCGGCAGCCAGGTCTGGCGATAGATCACGCCGTCCTGGAAATTGGTCACCACCAGCAATACCAGCAGCGCCACGACCACGGGAATCGGTGCCAGGCAGGCGTAGAGCGCAGGCCACTCCCGGAACGGCCATCCGCGACGGCGTACCGCAGCAGAAAGCGCCGTAATTATCCCGCCGCCTGCGGCCATTGCTAATCCGCTGCCCCACGCCTCCATGCCCCACGGCAGCGACCGGGCAAACCAGTAAAGCTCGGCGGCCAGCGCCAGTAAAATCATCCAGAACAGCGACAGATGCAGCCCCATCGCGATGCGCGGCAGGAGTCTTTCACCGTCGCGCCGCAGCAGCATCAGCGCGGCGGGAAGCGCAACGCACCAGGCCAGGTTTGACCAGCCGGCGGCAACGATCTGCTGATGCCAGATCTGATACCCCACCATCAGCAGCATAACCGGCCACAGCAGCCATTTGCTGGCATCCAGCTCTCGCCACGCCAGACGCGCGGCCACCTGCCGCCAGCCCCAAACCGACGCCGCCGTCAGCGCCAGCACGCCCGCCAGAATCGGTAATTGTTTCGTCAGTGCCAGCTGCGACGCGCCGAGCAGTGCCACGAGCCAGAACAGCAGACCGCCCGCCAGCAGCACCCGGCTGACCGGCAGGAAGAGAGCCCGCCACAGCCAGGCCGCGGCCAGCCAGCAAAGGCTGAGGATGGCGAAGATCAGCAGCAGGCTCAGCGACGTCACGCCGCTCGTTTGCGCCCACAGCGCGCTGCCGAGCGCCAGCACCAGCAGCGCCGTCCCGCTATAGCTCATGCGGCGCTGGTGCTGCTGCACGCTGAGCCAGAGGATACCCAGCCCTTCCAGCGCCCACGCCATCGCCGTCCAGCGCGCCGACAGCGCCAGCGGAATGGCGAGGGTCGCGAACCCGCCGCCGATGGCCAGCGCCGCCAGGACCAGCGGTCGCCCGATGGAGGGGTAGCGCCGCAGCGCAAGGAACGCGAGGGTGAGATAAAATGCCCCATATCCCAGCGCGCTCAGCGCGGGGCCATATTCCCAGTGCCGGGTCATGCCGTACTGCATCCCGAAGCCGATCAGCGGCGGGGCAAACAGCAGCACGCCGTCAATAATCTGCTTCCCTTTCTCCTGCGCCCGCAGCGACAGCGCCACGCTCAGGACGCCGAATATCAGCGTATTGGCAATCAGGAACAGCTGGCAGACCCAATAGTCTTCCGGCTGGTAGTCATTCAGCCCCCACAGGCCGCCCACGCCGAACGTAAACAGCAGCCCGAGGAGATTCAGCTCGCGCCAGTGCTGCCAGATGCTAATAGCGAGAATGCCGATGGACAGCAGGAGATAGAAAGAGAACAGCGCCACAAAGCTGCCGCTCCCGGTAGACAAGAGCAGCGGCGCAAGATACCCGCCGAGGCTCGCCAGCATGGCAAGGCTTAGCGCCTTCTGCAGCACCGCCAGCCCGACGCTCGCCGCGCAAATGACCACCAGCAGCGCAAAGGCCAGCGTCATCGGCAGCATCTGCCAGAGCCGGAAGGCGCCAAACACCGTCAGGTAGAGCACGCCGGTCGCCCCGCCCTGGAGGATCAGGGCATAGACGCGCTGCCTGTCCCGCAGCCGCCACCCGACAGCCAGTAGAACGATGGCAAACAGCGCCGCTGCCACGAGGCGCAGCTCAAGCGGGAACAGGGAATGTTCAACGGTATAGCGCAGCAGGAAAGAGAGGCCGAGGAAGAGCAGCAGGATCCCCAGCTTCGCCAGCGGGTTACCCTGCATGAACCAGCGCGACAGCGACGTCAGGATGCCGCCAAAGGCAGAAGGCTGTTTTGCCGCAGGCACCGGGGCCGGGGCCGGTTCTGCCACGGCAGCGGGAGTATCGGGACGCCAGGGGTCGACAGGCGCGGGCGCATCCTCGACCACCGGCGCGGTCACGCTATCCGGCGCGGCGGTCTGCACCGGTTCCGGCGGATTATCAGCCACGCCGCGCTGCTCAAGCGCCTCAATGCGCTGGCGCAGCCGGGCAATCTCCTGCCGCGCTGCCGTGCTTCGGTTAAAGCCGATAACCGCCAGCACGGGCGCAACCCCCAGCGCAAAAACCAGGAATAAACAGCCAAGGATGTAAAGCTCGTCCATGTTTCCACCTTCACCGTAAACGATCCGTTAAGATTGACACAAATCGTTGCATTTGCGCCATCTTAAAAGGTGGAAACATTCGCGGGCGCGTTAGCTACCGAGCCAGATCGTCGCGGATATCGCCGGCAGCGCCAGCACGCCGTCCTGTATCGTCGCCTTGCCCTCTTTATTCTTCCACATGGCCACCTTCAGCAGCGGAGAATCATCCAGCACCACTTCGCAGGCTTCGCCCCGGTTGATCGCCACCAGCACGCGCTGCTGGTTATAGACGCGGGCAAACACCACCACGTTATCGTGGGCGTACACCACCTGACAGCCGCCATAGCGCAGGGCGAGACTCTGCTTACGCAGCTTCGCCAGCCGCTGATACAGGCTGAACAGCACCTTGTCCTGTTTCTCGGGCTCCCACGGGAAGGTTTTGCGGCAGAACGGATCGTTGTTGCCGTCCAGCCCCACTTCGTCGCCGTAATAGATGCACGGCACGCCCGGCCAGGTGAAAAGCCAGGTCACTGCGAGCGGCAGACGCGCCACGTCCTTGCCGAGCAGGGACTTAAAGCGCGCGGTATCGTGGCTATCGAGCTGGTTAAACATCCGCAGCTGCTGCTGATGCGACAGGCCGGCGCGGTAGTTCTCCATCCACGCCATGCAGGTTTCCGCGTCGATATGATTCGGATCGTAGGAGATATCGGTGTTGGCGAGGAATCCCCACAGCGGGAAGGTAAAGCCGCGATAGTTCATCGCAGCATCTTCCGCATCATTCTGCAGCCACTGGCGCGCGTCGCCAAAGTGCTCGCCAAAGACGAACGCCTCCGGCCGGGCCGCCTTCGCCGAGCGCGTAATCCCGGCGACGTGCTGAAGATTATTGCGCGCCCCGCCCGCCTCGCCGAGCATATGCACCACGTCCAGACGCCAGCCGTCCATATTCCACGGTGCCTTCAGCCAGTGGCGGACGATGCTGTCCTCGCCGCCGTAGATTTCATTCACAAGCGTTGATGACTGGAAATCCAGCTTCGGCAGGCTCGCGTAGCCCAGCCAGTCCAGCGCGCGCCCCTCCTCGTTAAATCTGTACCAGTCGCGC
This sequence comes from Enterobacter sp. PP-008-ECC_S150, assembly GCF_045257065.1. Lineage (NCBI taxonomy): Bacteria > Pseudomonadati > Pseudomonadota > Gammaproteobacteria > Enterobacterales > Enterobacteriaceae > Enterobacter > Enterobacter sp. PP-008-ECC_S150. Next base: position 134,998 of record NZ_JBJHHG010000006.1, read on the forward strand.
TGCGGCGAGTCCGGGTTATGGCACGCCCCGCCCATCGACTGGTTATGCCGGTCAAACCAGGCGTGCGAATCGCCGCTGTGGTTGAACACGCCGTCCAGAATCAGGCGCATGCCTTCATTTTGGGTGTTCTTACGCAGGCGCAGCAGCGCCTCGTCGCCGCCAAACTGCGCGTCAACGTGGCGATAATCTTCGGTATCGTATTTGTGTACGCTGGGGGCTTTAAACACCGGGTTGAGATACAGGGCCGTCACGCCCAGTTTTTTCAGGTACGACAGCTTTTCGCTGATGCCGTCGAGGTCGCCGCCGTAGAAGGTCGATCCCCCTGCCTGGGCGGTCAGCGGCTCATCCCACGCTTTCAGAATGATGTCATGACCCGCCGCGTGGTGGTAATAGACCTTATCCTGATCCGCCGTACGCTTTTCGCTGCGCGCAAAACGGTCCGGGAAAATCTGGTAAAAGACCTGATCGTTAACCCAGTGCGGGCCGTTATCCGGGTAATCTACCGCGAACTGCTCCAGCCGGGCGGGCGGGAAACGGCTAAACCCCTGGGGGGTAAACCACAGCTGGCGGTTATTCCACAGCAGCTTAAAGCTATAGCGGCGGCGAGGCTGTCCGCTGTTCAGGTCGATATTCGCCCGCCACGCCGTAATCCCCGGCTGCGGCTGGCTGCGCTGCTTGTGCATTTTCAGCGACGTTTCTTCGTTATCCACTTCGGCGCGGAGCGTCACGCGTTCAGGCTGATTTTCTCCCGCCAGCCAGAGCGTAATCACAAGGTTGTCTTTGTTTTGCTTAACAAATGGGGCAACCGGAAGGTGCCAGGCGTTTAACATCACGAATCCCCTTTGATGAAATTGACGTCACCTTGCCACAGGGTGGTTAAGGATAGCTCATCGTGTTCGGGATTATTGGGGGAGGAGAACGGAGGAGGAGATTTTTTTCGGGGCAAAAGGGAGTGTAGGCCGGGTAAGCGCAGCGCCACCCGGCATTTTTACCTTACTGCACTTCCGCCAGCTGGCGGTCGCGGCGGCATTTAAACACCCATCCCACCAGCAGCAGCACGATCCACGCGCAGCCCACGTACAGCGAAATGCGGGTGTCCGGATGGTAGCCAATCAGGCCAATGATAAACACCAGGAAGATCAGCCCGACGACGGTGGTTGCCACCCCGCCCGGGACTTTGAACTTCAGCGCTTTCGCCTCATCCGGCGACAGGCGACGGCGGAAGGCAATCTGCGACAGCAGGATCATGATCCACACCCACACCGTCGCGAAGGTCGCCAGCGACGCAATCACCAGGAAGACGTTCTCCGGCATGATGTAGTTCAGGTAAACCGAGAACAGCAGCGCCACGGTCATCACCACGACGGTCACCCACGGCGTGCCGCGGCGTGAGGTTTTGGCGAACACCTTCGGCGCGCTGCCCTGCTCCGCCATGCCGTGCAGCATACGGCCCACGCCGAATACGTCGCTGTTGATCGCGGAGAGCGACGCGGTCAGCACCACAAAGTTCAGAATGCTGGCCGCAAAGGCGATGCCCATATGCTGGAAGGTCAGAACAAACGGGCTACCGTTGGTGCCGACCTGATTCCACGGGTAGATGGACATGATCACGAACAGCGTACCCACGTAGAACACCAGAATACGCATCGGCACCGAGTTGATGGCGCGCGGAATGGATTTCTCCGGGTCTTTCGCTTCTCCGGCGGTGATGCCGATAATCTCAATACCGCCGTAGGCGAACATTACCATTTGCAGCGACATGACCATCCCGAGCCAGCCGTTGCTGAAGAAGCCCCCGTTGCTCCAGAGGTTGTGAATACCGGTCGGCTGCCCGCCGTTGCCGATCCCCCAGATGATGATGCCAAAACCGGCCACAATCATGATGATGATGGTGGCGACCTTGAAGAAGGAGAACCAGAATTCCAGCTCGCCGAACACCTTCACGCTCATCAGGTTGACGGCACAGATAATCAGCACCACGCTCAGCACCCATATCCAGTGCGGCACCGCCGGGAACCAGACGCCCATATAGATGCCGAACGCCGTCACGTCGGCAATGGCGACAATCAGGATTTCGAAGCAGTAGGTCCAGCCGGTGATAAATCCGGCCAGCGGGCCAAGGTTTTCCTGCGCATAGCGGGAGAATGAGCTGGCGGACGGGTTGTGAACCGACATTTCGCCGAGCGCGCGCATGATGATATATGCCGCCACGCCGCCGATGATGTACGCCAGCAGCACGCTGGGACCGGCCATTTTGATGGCATCTGCCGAGCCATAAAAAAGACCGGTGCCGATAGCAGAGCCCAGCGCCATAAAGCGGATGTGGCGGGTGCTCAATCCACGCTTAAGTTTGTTAGTGCTTTCCATTTAAGTCTTGCCATTCAACACGAAAAAAACAAAAAACCACGGGGCCTTAAGCCCCGTGGTTAAACAGTTTGTTGCCGTTGATTAATGCGCGTTCGATGCAACCTGACGCCCTGCAGCACGGTCCCAGATAATCGCCAGAACCAGCGCAACAACGGTAGGCATCAGCCAAGCCAGGCCCTGCTCGGACAGCGGCAGACGCTGTGTCCAGGCTGGCAGAATGTCAGCGAAAGCTGATGCTTTAATCCCGTCAAGGATACCAAAAATCAGGCTGATAAACATGGCTGGCGCAATAATTCGTGAGGAGTTGTTCCACCACGGGCGGGTGAAGCTCAGCACCACCAGCACGATGCACGGCGGATAAATCGCCGTCAGTACCGGAATAGAGACCTGAATCAGGTGGCTCAGACCGAGGTTGGACACCGCCATAGAGAAGATGCCGAGGATAAACACCAGGGTGCGGTAGGAGAGCGGCAGATACTGTGCAAAGAACTCTGCACAGGCGCAGGTCAGGCCAACCGCGGTCACCAGACAGGCCAGGAAGATCAGCGCCGCCAGCAGCATACTGCCCGCACCGCCGAAGGTGTGCTGGACGTAGGCGTGCAGGATAGCCGCACCGTTGGCGTTCTGATCGACCAGCATGGCGCTATCGGAACCCAGACGGAACAGCGCCAGATACAGCAGCGTCAGGCCCACACCGGCCATCAGGCCAGCCCAAATGGTATAGCGGGTCAGCAGGCGCGCTTCGGTCACACCGCGGGAACGCGCGGCGTTAACGATAACGATACCAAACACCATGGCGCCCAGCGTATCCATCGTCAGGTAGCCGTTCACAAAGCCGTTAGAGAACGCGGCGTTTTTATAGGCGTCCATCGCATCGCTAATCGGGCCCGCTGGCCAGACAATAGCCGCTACCGCCAGAACAATCAGCGCCACAATTTTCAGCGGAGCCAGGAAGTTACCCACGGTATCAAGCAGTTTGCCCGGATAGAGGGAAACCAGAATCACGATCGCGAAGTAGATCAGGCTGTAGATAAACAGCGGCATCGCGCCGTCACCGGTCAGGGGAGCAATACCCACTTCGAAGGAGACGGTCGCCGTGCGCGGGGTGGCAAACAGCGGGCCAACGGCCAGATAGCAGACGGTAGCCAGCAGTACGCCAGCCACTTTGCCAATCGGGGTGCTGAGGCTATCCACGCCGCCGCCGACCTTCGCCAGCGCGATGACGGTCAGTACCGGCAGACCCACGGCAGTAATCAGGAAGCCAAACGCGGCGGTCCAGACGTGTTCACCCGCCTGTAAGCCAACCATTGGAGGGAAAATGATGTTGCCTGCGCCAACGAACAGCGCAAATGTCATAAAGCCCAGCGCGATGATGTCACGCGATTTTAAGTGATGGGTCATAAAACCTTACTGCCTGTGGATGTGGTGTTGAAAACATTGAGATTTTCGCTATCCCTGACGGGACGATACAGCCGAAAATTTGCTCAATTTCAGCGGGATATGCTCCCGTCCAGGCGTGGAGAAGAATAGTTTTTCGATTTACCACGCAAATACAGTCGGTCCGACAGTATCTGGGGCGCAATTTAAACGCTTATAACGTTTAAAGGCAAGGTGGGATCGTAAAACCAGAACAATATGCCAGCATGAAAATACGCACCAGAACAATACGCTATTTATAAGAAAAACCCATGGCTAATCATGCGAACAAAAAACAGTCAGCCGTATAAAATTCATCCGCGTTTCGTTTGACTGCAAAGCAAACGGGCCAGCGATGGCTGACCCGTGGAAAGGTAAAATGACACGCCTGCCGTCAGGCGCTCTTTTTGGCAATTAAACGTTCCGGGATAACGAAGCTGAAGCGAGTTCCTTTCCCCACCATACTCTGAATATCGAGACGGCTTTCGTGGTGATTCACCGCGTGTTTCACAATAGCCAGCCCCAGGCCGCTTCCGCCCGTCTGTCGCGATCGCGCTTTATCCACACGGTAGAAGCGCTCGGTCAGACGCGGAATATGCTCAGGGGCAATCCCCGGCCCGTTGTCCTCCACGCTAAACTCGGCTCCCGTTGAGGTATGGCGCCAGCGCACCACGATCTCCGTCCCCTCCGGCGTATGATTCACGGCGTTATACACCAGGTTGGAAATGGCGCTGCGCAGTTCATCTTCGCTGCCCAGCACCTTTAGCGTGCTGTCGACCTCAAAGGTCAGGTGATGCTTTTTGTGGCTCAACGTCTGCGCTTCGCGCTCCACGACCCGCAGCATCATCGGCACATCAATGGTGTCATTCAGCGCGAGCGTGGGCGCCGCTTCAATCTTCGAGAGTGTCAGCAGCTGCTTCACCAGCCCTTCCATGCGGTGCGTTTGCTCACGCATGGTGTGCAGCGCTTTTTCCCGCGGCGCGCCTTCCAGCGTTTGCTCCTGCATCATCTCCAGGTAGCCCTGAAGCACGGTCAGCGGGGTACGCAGCTCGTGGCTGACGTTGGCGAAGAAGTTGCGACGCGCCCCTTCCAGCTGGTGCATCTGGGTGACATCGCGCGCCACCATCAGCCACTGCTTATCGCTGTAGGGCATCACGCGGATTTCCAGATGACGACCGTTATTGAGCTTGAGGTTATGCGGGCGGCTAAAATCACGCTTTTTCAGATACAGCGTGAACTCGGGATAGCGCAGAAGGTTGAGGATGTTCTGACCATTGTCGTCCGGCCAGCGCAGGCCGAGCAGCTGCTGCGCCAGGCCGTTACACCAGAAGATCGTCCCCTCTTCGGTGGTCAGGATCACCGCATCCGGCAGCGACTCCGCGCCGCTGCGAAAGCGTTTAATCAGGCTTCCCAGCTCGCGGCGGCGCTTTTTATTACGCATCTGCATCTGATGCAGACCGTACAACAGCGGCTCCCAGCTGCCGCTTCCCGGCGGCGGCGTCATGCTTCGGTCAACCCACAGCCACCACGAGAGGCGCAGCAGGTTCCAGAAATGCCAGATCAGCAGCCCGGTGACCGACGCCAGCAGAAACCACGGCAGGTGTCCAAGAAAGGCCCCCAGAATGAGGGCGGGAATACAGCATAAGATCAGTTCAAAGACGAGCCTTTTCCATGACAGACGTTCCAGCACGCGTCACACTCCTGTCATTGTTCAGAAACGGGTCGAAAAACGATAACCCGTGCCGCGGACCGTCTGCACCATGCGATCGTGGCCGCTCAGTTCCAGCGCTTTTCGCAGGCGGCGGATATGGACGTCAACCGTCCGGTCTTCGACATACACGTTAGTTCCCCAGACGTTATTCAGCAACTGCTCGCGGCTGTAAACGCGCTCCGGGTGGGTCATAAAGAAGTGCAGGAGCTTAAATTCGGTAGGCCCCATGTCGAGGGGATTTTCGCCGGTCATCACCCGGTGTGACGTGGGGTCAAGGCTCAGTCCCTGCATCTCAATCACCTCTTCCACCGCCATCGGTGAAATACGGCGCATCACGGCTTTAATGCGGGCCACCAGCTCTTTTGGGGAGAACGGTTTGGTAATGTAATCGTCCGCGCCGGTCTCCAGACCGCGCACGCGATCCTCTTCTTCTCCGCGCGCCGTAAGCATCACAACCGGAATGTCGCGGGTCAGCGCTTCACGCTTGAGGTGTTTGATAAACTGCAGTCCGGAGCCGCCGGGCAGCATCCAGTCCAGCAGAATCAGATCGGGCCAGGGTTCATTCAGCTGGTTCACAGCGCTGTCATAATCTTCCGCTTCAACCGGCTGGAAGCCGTTTTGCTCGAGCACGAAGCACACCATTTCACGAATTGGAGCTTCATCTTCTACGACCAGAATACGTCTCGCCATACTTTGCCCTGTCTTATCTTATTTACGTTACAAGTTTGTAATTCGGCGCCATTATGCGTCAGATTTATGACAGATTTATGAAAAACAGTACCACGTTAGCGGGCAAACCGTTGTTTTATTACAGCGGTTATTTTCCCCTCTCTGAACGTTTATAATCCTGCTTTCTCTTTTTTGCCACGGAACCGCTATGCGCATACTTCACACCTCGGACTGGCATCTGGGTCAAAATTTTTACAGCAAAAGCCGTGCGGCTGAACATGAAGCGTTCCTGAACTGGCTGCTGGAAACGGCCCGGACGCACGAGGTGGACGCGATTATCGTGGCGGGTGACATCTTTGATACCGGTTCGCCGCCGAGCTATGCGCGCGAGCTGTACAACCGCTTCGTGGTGAATCTGCAGCAAACCGGCTGTCATCTGGTGATTGTCGCTGGCAACCATGATTCCGTCGCCACGCTCAACGAGTCCCGCGATATCCTGGCGTTTCTCAATACCACCGTCGTCGCCAGTGCCGGGCACGCCCCGCAGATCCTGAAAAAGCGCGACGGGTCGCCGGGGGCGGTGCTGTGCCCGATACCGTTTTTACGTCCGCGCGACATCGTGCAAAGCCAGGCGGGGCTATCGGGCGCGGAAAAGCAGCAGCATTTATTAGAGGCCATCACCGACTATTATCGCCAGCAGCACGCCGATGCCTGCGCCCTGCGGGGCGACCAGCCGATTCCGGTGATTGCGACCGGGCATCTCACCACCGTCGGGGCCAGTAAAAGTGACGCCGTGCGTGACATCTATATCGGCACGCTGGATGCTTTCCCGGCGCAAAATTTCCCGCCAGCCGACTACATTGCGCTCGGGCACATTCACCGGGCGCAGATGGTCGGCGGCAGCGAGCACATTCGCTACTGCGGCTCGCCTCTTTCGCTCAGCTTTGACGAGACGGGCAAAGCCAAATCCGTCCATCTGGTGAGCTTCAGCGAGGGTAAACTCGCCGCCGTCGAGACGCTGGAAGTGCCGGTCACCCAGCCGCTGGCGGTGCTGAAAGGCGATCTCGACGCCATTACCGCCCAGCTTGAGCAGTGGCGCGGCGTCGAACAGGATCCCCCCATCTGGCTGGATATCGAAATCACCACCGACGACTACCTGCATGACATGCAGCGTAAAATCCAGGCGCTGACCGAAGACCTGCCGGTAGAGGTGTTACTGGTACGCCGCAGCCGCGAGCAGCGCGAGAAAATTCTGTTAGGCGCCCAGCGGGAAACGCTCAGCGAACTGCGGGTGGAAGAGGTGTTTGAACGCAGGCTCTCGCAGGAAGAAATCGACGACGCGAAGCGCGCAAGGCTTAGCGACCTGTTCAGCCATACCCTGCATGCGCTCAATGATGAGGAAGAAAACGCGTGAAAATTCTGAGCCTGCGCCTGAAAAATCTTAATTCCCTCAAGGGCGAGTGGAAAATTGACTTCACCGCCGAGCCCTTTGCCAGCAACGGTCTGTTTGCCATCACCGGCGCGACCGGGGCAGGCAAAACCACCCTGCTCGACGCCATCTGCCTGGCGCTTTATCACGAAACGCCGCGCCTGCAGAAGGTCTCTCAGGCGCAAAACGACCTGATGACGCGCGACACCGCCGAGTGCCTGGCGGAGGTGGAGTTCGAGGTAAAAGGCACCGCCTACCGCGCCTTCTGGAGCCAGAACCGGGCGCGCAACCAGCCGGACGGGAACCTGCAGGCGCCGCGCGTGGAGCTGGCGCGCTGCGCAGATGGCAAAATTCTGGCCGATAAGGTGACGGACAAACTGGAGCAAACCGCCGCGCTCACCGGGCTGGACTACGGCCGCTTTACCCGCTCGATGCTGCTCTCCCAGGGGCAGTTTGCCGCCTTCCTCAATGCCAAGCCGAGCGATCGTGCCGAGCTGCTGGAAGAGCTGACCGGCACCGAAATCTACGGCCAGATTTCCGCCATGGTGTTTGAGAAACATAAGGCCGCCCGCAGCGTGCTGGAAAAATGCGAGGCGCAGGCGGCGGGCGTTGTGCTGCTGAGCGAAGACCAGCAGCAGCAGTTACAGCAAAGTTTGCAGGCACTTACTGACGAAGAGAAAAGTCTGTTGGTTCAGCAGCAAAGCCAGCAGACACATTTTCAGTGGCTTACGCGTTATGATGAGCTCGTACTGGAGCAGCAGCGCGTCACCGCAATGCAGCAGCAGGCGCAGCAGGCGCTGACGAACGCGGCGCCAGAGCTGGCAACGCTCCAGCTTGCCCTGCCCGCCGCCCAGCTTCGCCCCCTTTGGGAGCACCAGCAGGAGCAAACCGCGCGCCTGGCGCAAACCCAGCAGCGAATTGTTGAAGTAAATACTCGCTTACAGGCCAAAACCGCACTGCGTTCGCGCATCCGCAATACCGCCGTGCGTGACCACGAGCAGCTTCAGGCCGAACTGACGGCGATCGTGCAGTGGCTGGCGGATCACGAGCGCTATCGCCTGCTGGGCCAGGAGATCGCCGGCTGGCGCGCCCAGTTCTCGCAGCTTAACCGCGATAACGCGCAGCTGGCCTCGCTTGCTGCACGGATGAATGAATTACGTCACAAGCTGGCAGAGATGCCGGAAAATACGCTGATCCTGACGGCGGACGAGGTCAGCGCAGCCATGGAGCAGCAGTCCCGTTCACGCCCGCTGCGCCAGCGGCTGACGTTGCTGCATGCCCGCTATCAGCCGCTGCAAAAGCGCCTGCGCCAGAGCGGTGAAAGCGTGCAGAAAGCTCAGGCAGAGCAAAGCAAGCTTAATGAAACGCTGGCGCTGCGCCGCCAGCAGTACAAAGAGAAACACCAGCATTATCTCGATCTAAAAGCCCTGTGCGAAACCGAAGCAACAATTAAGAAGCTGGAGCATTACCGTTCCCAGCTTGAGGCGGGCAAACCCTGTCCGCTGTGCGGTTCCTGCGAACATCCGGCCGTTGAGCAATATCAGTCGCTTGAGCTGACGGATAACCAGCGCCGCCGTGATGCCCTGGAAAAAGAGGTCGCCGCCCTTAAAGAGGAAGGCCTGCTGGTGCTGGGACAGGTCAATGCCCTGACTCAACAGATCCAGCGCGAGACAGACGACGCGCAGACGCTTTCTCAGGAAGAGCAAGCGCTCACTAAAGAGTGGGTGGCAGCCTGCACATCACTGAACATTACCTTGAATATTCAGGACGATATCGCGCCATGGTTGAACGAACAGGAACATTACGAGCGCCAGCTTTATCAGCTCAGTCAGCGTCTCACCCTGCAGAACCAGCTGAGCGAACAGGAAACGCAGGAGCGGCAGTATCAGCAGCAGCTGGCGGCCACGCGGCAGGCGCTGGAACATGCCCTGCTCGCGCTCTCACTTAACGCACCTGAAGAGAGTCAGGAAGCCGCCTGGCTTCAGGCCCGTGAAGCTGAATTCGCGCAGTGGCAGGAGAAACAAACGCAGCACGGCGTGCTTCAGGAACGTATAAACGCTCTGAAGCCATTGCTCGACGCGCTTCCGGCAACGAACAGCGAAGACACCGAACAGGTTATCCCTGATAACTGGCGCGCCATCCACGACGAATGCGTGTCGCTGCAAAGCCAGCTCGCCGCGCAGCAGCAGCAGGAAAAGCTGGAGCAAGAGCGCCTGCAGCAGTCACAGACGCAGTTCACCGCGGCGCTCGCGGCGAGCTGTTTTGCCGATCGGGACGCGTTTCTTGCCGCCCTGCTGGATGACGGCGCTATTCGCCACCTTGAACAGCTAAAGCAGTCGCTGGAAAACCAGATCCAGCAGGCCGCGGCGCTGTGCGGCCAGGCTAACCAGCAGCTGGACGCGCATCTGGCCCTGCGGCCGGAGGGGCTCGACGCCGATGCCCCGACGCTGCAAAGCCAGCTGCAGCAGCTGGCGCAGCGGCTACGCGAGAACACCACGCATCAGGGTGAGATCCGCCAGCAGCTTAAGCAGGACAACGATAACCGGCAGCACCAGCTGGCGCTGCTGCAGCAAATTGAAGAGGCCTCGCGCCAGGCCGACGACTGGGGATACCTGAATGCGCTTATCGGCTCCAGCACCGGCGACAAGTTCCGTAAGTTCGCCCAGGGGCTGACGCTGGACAATCTTGTCTGGCTTGCTAATCAGCAGCTTAACCGTCTGCACGGGCGTTATTTGTTGCAGCGTAAGGCCAGCGACGCGCTGGAGCTGGAAGTGGTCGATACGTGGCAGGCGGATGCGGTTCGCGATACCCGCACGCTCTCGGGCGGCGAGAGCTTCCTCGTCAGCCTGGCGCTGGCGCTGGCCCTTTCCGACCTGGTGAGCCATAAGACGCGGATCGATTCCCTGTTCCTGGACGAAGGGTTCGGCACGCTCGACAGTGAAACGCTGGATACCGCGCTGGATGCGCTGGATGCGCTGAACGCCACCGGAAAAACCATCGGCGTGATCAGCCACGTAGAGGCGATGAAAGAGCGCATTCCGGTGCAGATCAAAGTGAAGAAGATTAACGGGCTGGGGTATAGCAGGCTGGATAAAGAGTTTGCCGTGCAGTAAAGGCCCACTCCATCATGTAGGCCGGGTAAGGCGTAGCCGTCACCCGGCTTTTTTATTGTGGCTGCCTGAATTCGCCCGGTGGCGCTTCGCTTACCGGGCCTACAGAACCGTTTATTCCGGCCACAGCCATGCCGCGCCGCGCACGCCGCTGGAGTCACCGTGGACGGCTTTGCGGATCGGGGTTTCACACTCGCCGCCGAAGACCCACTGCTTCACCAGGTTCGGTACCGTGGCGTACAGCCGGTCGACATTGCTCATGCCGCCGCCGAGCACAATTACGTCCGGATCGAGAATATTCACCACGTGCGCCAGAGATTTCGCCAGCCGCATTTCGTAGCGGCTAAGCGCCAGTTCGGCGACCGGATCCTGCTCTTCGACCAGACGCATGATTTCGTTGCCCTTAAGCGGCTGGCCGCTCAGACGGTGGTAGTCGCTCGCAAAACCGGTGCCGGAGATAAACGTCTCAATACAGCCTTGTTTACCGCAGTAGCACGGCACTTCAGCCCGGTATTTAAGCTCATCTTCATCCATCCACGGCAGCGGGTTGTGCCCCCACTCGCCCGCGGTACCGTTACCGCCGATATGGGCGCGCCCGCCGAACGCCACGCCCGCGCCGCAGCCGGTACCGATGATGACGGCAAACACGGTCTGGGCACCGGCCGCCGCGCCGTCGATGGCCTCAGAGACCGCCAGACAGTTGGCGTCGTTGGCCAGACGCACTTCCCGCTTCAGGCGCGCGCTTAAATCTTTATCAAACGGCTGACCGTTGAGCCAGGTGGAGTTGGCGTTTTTAACCACCCCGGTATACGGCGAGATCGACCCCGGGATCCCCATCCCGACGCTGCCGGTTTGCCCCGTCGCCTGCTCGGTCATGTCGACCAGTTGCGCAATCGTCTCGATAGTCTGGTGATAATCATCGCGCGGCGTCGGCAGACGATGGCGGAACAGCTGCTCCCCCTGCTCGCTCAGCGCGATGACTTCTGTTTTGGTGCCGCCCAAATCGATCCCAATACGCACAGGACTCTCCTCATTATTTTGATTATCAACAGAGTAGAAGCACGCTTCCCGATTAGCAATGCAAGCGATGCGACAATTCGTTATCATGCCCGCTGATTTAACGACAAGGCCGTGGAAATTATCATGCTGTGGTTCAAAAATTTGATGGTTTACCGTCTCAGCCGCGACGTTTCGCTGCGTGCAGAAGAGATGGAAAAACAGTTAGCCGCTTATACCTTTTCCCCTTGCGGTAGCCAGGACATGGCGAAGACCGGTTGGGTTCCGCCAATGGGATCACAAAGCGATGCATTGACCCACGCCAGCAGCACGGGTCAAATCATCGTCTGCGCCCGTAAAGAAGAGAAAATCCTGCCGACGCCGGTGGTGAAGCAGGCGCTCGAGGCGAAAATTTTCAAGCTGGAAGCCGAACAGGGCCGCAAGCTGAAAAAGACCGAAAAAGACTCGCTGAAAGATGAAGTTCTGCATTCACTGCTGCCGCGCGCCTTTAGCCGCTTCAGTCAGACCATGATGTGGATCGACACCGTTAACGGGCTGATCATGGTCGACTGCGCCAGCGCCAAGAAAGCAGAAGATACGCTAGCCCTGCTGCGCAAGAGCCTCGGATCTTTACCGGTCGTTCCGCTGGCGCTGGAAACGCCGATCGAGCTGACGCTGACCGAATGGGTACGCAGCGGTGCGGCGGCACAGGGTTTCCAGATCCTTGATGAAGCCGAGCTGAAGGCCCTGCTGGAAGATGGCGGCGTGATCCGCGCGAAGAAGCAGGATCTGGTGAGCGACGAGATCGCCGTCCACATCGAAGCGGGAAAAGTGGTCACCAAGCTGGCGCTCGACTGGCAGCAGCGTATTCAGTTCGTGATGTGCGACGACGGCTCCGTGAAGCGCCTGAAGTTCTGCGACGAGCTGCGCGATCAGAACGAAGATATCGACAGGGAAGATTACGCCCAGCGTTTTGACGCGGACTTCATCCTGATGACCGGCGAGCTGGCCGCGTTGATTCAGAGCCTGGTGGAAGGTCTCGGCGGCGAAGCGCAGAGATAACGAGCAAAACATAGGCCGGGTATGCGTTAGCGCCACCCGGCTAATTTTTTATTTCAGGTAGCGGCACAGATAAGAGGTCGGTTCAGCCACCTGCAAATGAAATTCGCTGTGACCAGGCACGTTGAAAACCTCTCCGGCAGCATACACTTTCCATTCGGTTTCACCCGGCAGTAAGACGTTCAGCGCACCGCTGACGACCGTCATCTCTTCCGCTTCCGCTGTGCCAAAGGTATATTCCCCTTCCGCCATAACGCCGACACTGGCGCGGCCAGTGCTGCTGCTGGTAAAACCAATGGATTTCACTTTACCGGAAAAGTATTCGTTACTTTGAAGCATGAACTGGCCCTTATATTTTTAGATAAAAATTCAATATAGGGGCCATGCTCATCGCCTGTCACGCAAAATCATTACGTGAGAAGCTCCGAGGCCAGGCGGGCCATCAGAACGTTGGATAACAGCACGGGCACATCGAGCGCTTTTTGCAGCAGATCGCGGTGATGCTGATGGAAACCCAGGCAGTCCAGGATCAGAACATCGGCGCCTCTCTCCAGCAGTTCCTTCCCGGCAGCAATCAGCTTTGCCTCACTGTCCCAGAACGGATTTGCCAGCGCATACAGGGGCACTTTTTCCAGCACGTGCCATTTTGCCTCCTGGTTATCCATGAGCTCCTCGATGGGAACAATCACCCCCACCTGATGACCATCAACGATAGAGGCCACCAGCGGCGGAATGATGCGCATCGGCTCCAGCAAAATCGCATTGCGCGCCGTGAGGCCCTTAATGGGGGCGGTGCTCATCAGCAAAATAACGTCATAACCTTGATTATCGAGCACTTCTATCACGCCCTGCAGCGCGCGCTCGATCTTCTGGCGGGAAACGTGCGCCAGTTTACCGTCACTTAATAACGTCGCCAGGGGATCCTCCCCCGCCTCGACAGCGTAGTCTTCCATGACCTCTTCCCGACTCATCTTCCCCAGCAGGCTCAGATGCGTTATCTGTTGTTCAGATACATGCTCGGTTAAGAGCGGTAACACTTCGCTTACAGGGACCACACCAATGGTGAGGATCGCCAACGTTGCCTTCATCTTAATCGCCTTCCATTACTCCAACATCGTGCACACAGGTACAGGCTCACTACGCTGCACAGTTCATTTTTTCAACAAAACAGCACCAAGCGTAGCAGGCGATCGCGACATCGAAATGTAAAGATCGCCTGCCGATACCGGAGTGACTTGTAATAACTAAATATTAACTCCTGCTTAACTTTCCCGATGAGTTAAAAGTGTGATTCAGGCACGATATTGGAACGTTTAGGAAAACATTCAGGTTTTATCAGGATCTTCGTAGCGCCGCTTCGCATCCAGCGCTTCCTGTTCACTCTCATGTTCGCTGATCAGCGAGTCCGGCTTAGGGTGGTCGGCACGCAGTTGATACCAGGTCACGGTATGACCCGTCTGGCCTTTTTCAACGGTAACAATGCGCGCTTCACGCGGATAGGGAGGTCTGGTTGGCATAGCTCATCCTTTTTTTTATGTCTGAGCTATCAGTATAGACGCCGGTTAGCTGGCACAAGCCAAACGCAGGGCGGTAATAATCTGAATCACAACGTCTTCGGGAGAGGCGGACGCATCCACCACGTGGTGAGCCGCCTCGCGGTATAACGCATCGCGTTCCGCCAGCACTTCGCTCACCTCTTCGCTGAGCGGTCTGGAGGTTAGCGCAGGGCGTTGCCCCTCTTCCGGAAAGGCTTCCAGACGCCCCACCAGAGCCGACACCGGCGCGCTGAGATAAATCACAATCCCCTTTTCGCGCATAAAATGACGGTTACACTCGGCGAGAACAATGCCCCCGCCGGTCGCAATCACGGCAGCAGGCGTGGTGACCGCTTTCAGCGCGGCGGTTTCGCGTGCGCGAAAGCTTTCCCATCCCTCTTGCTCAACAATCTCAGCGATGGTTTTTCCGGCCTCGGTTTGCAGCCAGTGGTCGGTATCCACAAACTGGCGATGACACACGCGTGCCAGCTCCAGGCCAACGGTGGTTTTCCCACAGCCGCGGGGGCCAACTAAAAAGATGGGTTGGGTCATAGCCAGGTGTTCCCCTTGATGCCGGATGGCGAAGAGTGTAAAGAAATCATTGCAGAAGATGTGTCGATTACTTTACTGCAAAGCGGTACGGGATGACAACCCTGTGGAGGCCACACTGTACCACAAATTGACAATAATTATCATTACGCTGTGCGGCGCTTCACTTCCAGCAGCCATTTATCCAGCTCGGCCGCAAACTGCTGGCGATCGCGCTGGGACAGGCTGTCCGGCCCGCCGGTCTGCACGCCGCTGGCCCGCATCGTATCCATAAAGTCGCGCATAGTGAGTTTTTCGCGAATGGTAGAAGGCGAATATCGCTCACCGCGCGGATTGAGTGCCGCCGCTCCTTTTTCCAGCACCTCTGCCGCCAGCGGAATATCCGCCGTGATCACCAGATCCTCCGCGCTGCACAGGCGAACAATTTCGTTATCCGCCACGTCGAACCCGGCCGGGACGCGTAAAGAACGAATGAAGCGCGAAGGCGGTACGCGTATATTCTGGTTCGCCACCAGCGTCAGCGGCATCTGAACGCGCTCGGCGGCGCGAAATAAAATCTCTTTAATCACATTCGGACACGCGTCCGCATCAACCCAAATCGCCATGTTGTCTCCCCATAATGACTCTGCCGACTATTGTCGCCTGCATTTCGTTGTTAAGCTATCCATCAGAGAAAACAACGCATAATGACGGAGAATCGTGATGGACAAGAAAATCGGGTTTATCGGCTGCGGTAACATGGGCAAAGCCATCCTGGGCGGCCTGATCGCCAGCGGGCAGGTGCTGCCGGGTCAGATTTGGGTCTATACCCCGTCACCGGACAAGGTCGCCGCGCTGCGCGATGAATACGGGATCAACGCCGCCGAAAGCGCGCAGGAAGTGGCCCAGGTTGCCGATATCGTCTTTGGCGCCGTCAAGCCGAACATCATGATCAAAGTGCTGAGCGATATCACCTCCAGCCTGAATAAAGAGACGCTGGTGGTGTCGATTGCCGCCGGCGTCACGCTCGATCAGCTGGCGCGCGCGCTGGGTCACGACCGTAAAATCGTCCGCGCGATGCCCAACACCCCTTCACTGGTCAACGCCGGTATGACCTCCGTCACGCCTAACGCGCTGGTGACGACTGAAGAAGTGGCTGATGTACTGAACATTTTCCGCTGCTTCGGTGAAGCTGAAGTGATTGCCGAAGCGATGATCCATCCGGTGGTCGGCGTCAGCGGTTCTGCCCCTGCGTATGTCTTCATGTTTTTAGAAGCGATGGCCGATGCCGCCGTGCTTGGCGGAATGCCGCGTGCGCAGGCGTACAAGTTCGCCGCGCAGGCCGTGATGGGCTCCGCCAAAATGGTGCTGGAAACCGGCAAACATCCGGGTGAACTGAAAGATATGGTCTGCTCCCCGGGCGGTACCACCATTGAAGCGGTGCGGGTGCTGGAAGAACGCGGGTTCCGCTCGGCCGTCATTGAAGCGATGGCAAAATGCATGGAAAAATCAGAGAAGCTGAGTAAATCCTGATGGTGAGCCGGGCGTCAGGCGGCCACCTCGGTGCGGCTGCGCCCGGCATTTTTCGCCCTGTACAAGGCCACGTCAGCCGCCTTTAGCCATTCACGATAATGTCCAAACTGCGGTCCCCAGGGGGCAACGCCCACGCTGATGCGCAGCGCCTCTTTTGGCGCGCCGGGTAACGAGAGGTTTTCCAGCCGCTCATGCACCCGGGACATCACGGCAATGGCGCTTTCCGCCGCGGTCTGCGACATAATCACCGCAAACTCGTCCCCACCAAACCGGCCAATCGCATCGCCTGAGCGCACCGAAAGCTGGAGCTGGCGCGTAATGGCGACGATCGCCTCGTCGCCCACATCGTGCCCCCAGGTATCGTTGATATTTTTAAAGTGGTCGATATCAATCAGCAAAATCGTGGCGGTGCAGCCGTCGCGACGGCAATGCTCAAATTCATTGCGCAGCAGCATTTCCCAGTGGCGGCGATTAAAGACCCCGGTCATGCCGTCGCGGGTACTCATCATTTCCAGCCGCTGCTTATGCTCGGCAAGCCTGACGGCGGTACGGTGGCTGAGCCAGGCAAACAGCATAGGATAGAGCACGAGCACGGGAAGGGTTAAGCCCCACTCCAGGAGGTCGGGGTTGAAGACAGCCATGCGGCCAAAAAAAGGCAGCACCGCCAGCGCGGACAGCAGGGTCAGCGCGATCCCGGGGATAAACAGTCGGCAGCCGCCGGAACCCATCATATTCATCCCTACCATCATCACCAGCGCTGCCGTGGGTAACGCGCTCATCCCCATCACGCCGATCCAGAGCCCGGCGATAATGGCATCGATTTTAAGATTGAAAATTTCCTGCTGATGCGGTGACGCGGCCCGACAGGATAGCTGCCAGGCAAAATGGGGCCAGACGAACGCCCACCCCACCAGTAAAAGCCACCAGCCTCCGGCTACAAAATGGGTGACCAGCATCCCTGCGACGGGGAAAAACATCGCTGCCAGCCCCACGGCGCGCGCCAGCCGAACCCGTCGGGCAAACTGAATGCCGGCGCGGTGAGGGTCATCCTGAGAAAGGGTTAAATTCCACTCTTCACGAATGCGCTTTTTGTTGTAATACGTTTCATCACTCATCATTTTTGGGAATATTCTGAAACATTTTCCCAAATTATAGAGAGGGGATCTGCGGGGAAAGTATGAAATTTCGGGTGAGCTGCCGAAGCCGCTCACCCGTTAGAACTACACTTTTTTCTTCAGGCAGGCACTCATGAACTTGCTGCGGTCGTCCCCTTTCAGGGACTGCTCGGTCGCCTTGGCATTACACTCACGCATCTTTTGCTGCTGAGGCGTCAGGCTTTTTTCAGCTGGCTTTGCGGCGCCGTTTTTGAGGCAGTCGCTCATGTAGGTCTTGCGGGCATCGCCCTTCAGGCTCTGAGAGGTCGCCTGTTGATTACAGGTGGTCATACGCTGCTGTTGCGGGGTTAACGTTTTCTCTGCCGCGTTTGCCGATGCGGCCAGGAACAGACCGGAGAGTAGGGTAACCAGTAATGTTGTTTTCATTGCACCATCCTTTTGTGAACATTCCCTGTAAGTCTGGCTCGTGACAGGAAAAAAACCACCCGGCAGATGTGATTTCCGCCGGGGTTTTTATCATTTAAGACCCAGCGCCGCCTTCATGGTGTAGAACAGATCCGTTTGATCGGTCAGGCCCACCACGTTTGCCGCATGCGGCCCGTAGGCGGCAATGCGCAGCTGGGTGCCGGTGTGCTCCATGGACTCTTCTTCAGAGTTGCCGTAGCTCAGCACCATGACGGCTCCATCTTTGGTGTTCAGCGCCTGCGTCAGGCCCGGCGCTTTGGTATCTGGCGGAACGATCTGGCTGGCGTGCGCATGGTCGGCGGTGACGATCACCAGAGTGTTACCGTCTTTTTTCGCGAATTCCAGCGCCTTCTGCACCGCTTCGTCCAGATCGACGGTTTCACCAATCTGGCCGCACGGATTAGCCGCATGATCCTGTTTGTCGATCGACGCGCCTTCCACCTGCAGGAAGAACCCTTTTTCGTTCTTGCTGAGCAGAGAGATGGCTTTATCGGTCATCGCCGCCAGCGTCGGCACGCTGTCCGTGCGTTTCGGGTTTGGCGTACAGGTCACGGCAGGCTTATCAATATTGCCGTGATACGAGGCTTTTGGACCTTCCCAGCGCACGGGCATGTTGCCGTCAGAGAAGAGCCCCAGCAGCGGCTTGTCCTGGTTCGCGTCGGTGATGGCGGCAAGAGAACGGGCATCACTCACCAGCTGGTAGCCGCGCGCCTGCGCCTGCTCGCGCAGCGTTTTGCCCTGCCACTCGCCCGCCGTTGCGGTTTCCGCGAAGGTTTTCGCCCCGCCGCCCAGGGTCACGTCAGGGCGCGCGTTGAGCAGCTGTTCCGTAATCGACCCTTTGCCGCCTTTTTCCAGCGCGTTGGTTGGACATTTTTCGCTGGTCACTGACGGACCGTAGCATTTACGCGAGGTGACGTGCGCCACCAGCGCAGCGGGCGTCGCATCCTGAAGCTCAGCGGTGGAGACGTTGCCGGTCGCCAGGCCCGCCGCTTTTGCCATCTCAAGAAGAGTTTGACGATCTTTTTCGTGAATATCCACGCCCAGCGCGCCATTGTAGGTTTTCACGCCGGTGGACCACGCCGTGGCAGAGGCCGCGGAGTCCGTTACGTAATCCGGTTTACCGGTTTTTTTATCCAGCGCGTAATGGGTATATTGTCCGGTCAGCGGTAACGCGTCGATACCCTTAAAAAAGCCGCCTGCTCCCTCAGCATAATTTCGCGCCGCCGTGATTTCGGAATCGCCCATTCCATCGCCAATCAGCAGAATAATATTTTTCGCGGGCTTATCATTAAGCGAAGCGCGAATAGCGGCAGTTTGATCTTCTGATAAACGGCGCGCGCCGCCGGGTTGGGTGATATCCCCTTTTGCCGCGCGATTATCCAGCACGCTGGTTTGCGTGGTATCGGCATAAATGGCGGGGGTAATTAACAGGGGAAGTAATGCGATGAAAAGTGCGCTCTGTTTCAATTTATTTTCTCCATGTACAAATACATAAAAATAAAAACAGAGCGACTATAGGCATCCTGCATGACAATTCTATGACACGTCGTTACGTCCTGTGACGGTTTAGCTGCGCGGATGCCTTAACAGCTTCTTTACGTATTGCTGAAGCAGTTCGGCATCCTCGGGTGGCACCTGGGTATCGGGCCGCGCTTTATCGAGGGCGCCTTCGATGCTGTCAATTAACGCCTGCTGATCGGAGGTTTCCATCCGACGCAACAGCGCGGTGACAACAATTTCCAGCGCTTCGACCTGGGCGACCAGCTCTTTTGACTCTTCTTCCTTTTGTGCAAGCTTAACCAGCAACTCAGCAATGAGATTCTTCATCGTGCTATTTCCTTATGGGGTTTTCCCTGAAATTAACACCAGGAATGCAATATGCAAAGCGGAGAAAATTATTATCTTATGCAAAAGTGACGTCGTCGCCAAATTAGTGCGCTGGCATTTTCAGCGAAACGTTTTTCTATATAAAAACGCCGCATTTTGTTATATAAAAATGCGGCTATCATAAGAATATATAATACATCAAAGGAACAATTATCTTGCCGATCTGGCCTCCGCCATTTGTCTGCGGCGACGCAGCGCAATCGCCAGCTGGATAATATTGATTAACACCACGATGGC
Source organism: Enterobacter sp. PP-008-ECC_S150 (assembly GCF_045257065.1). Taxonomy (NCBI): domain Bacteria; kingdom Pseudomonadati; phylum Pseudomonadota; class Gammaproteobacteria; order Enterobacterales; family Enterobacteriaceae; genus Enterobacter; species Enterobacter sp. PP-008-ECC_S150. Next base: position 155,055 of record NZ_JBJHHG010000006.1, read on the forward strand.
CGTGGCCGCAAATACCCAGCGAAAACCGGCCATTGCGGAAACGGATGCGCCAATAAGCGGACCGGCAACATTCCCCAGATACATAAAGGACTGGTTATATCCAAAAATACGCCCCGTCACCTGGTCGCTGGAATATTTAACCAGCAGGGTCTGAACCGCAGGCAACATGGCGCCGTCAGCAAAGCCGAGCAGGAATCGCAGTACGCCAAGCTGAAGCGGAGAGGTGACGAACGACATGGCGAAGAAGAGGACGACCGCAAAGATCAGCGTCGCCATCAGGATGCGCGCCGTGCCGATCCTGTCCCCCAGCTTCCCCAGACGCGGCGCGGAAATCAGGGCGGATACGCCCGGCACCGCGGCAATCATGCCGCTCAGAAAGGCGATATTCGTGCTCTCCGGCTCCATCGACTTAATGAACAGCGCCAGAATCGGACCGACCGACCCGTTACAGAGCTGGATCACCATGGTGGTCACAAACAGGCTAATCATCAGCCCCGGATAAGGCAGCGAGGCGAAGACGGCCCTGCCGCTCAGGCGTTCAGCTTTACTGATAACCGGGCGGCCTCCCTCTTTGATCAGAAAGAGCGTCACCAGAAAGCTGACCACCAGCAGGATCGCGGTGATGATAAATACCGCGCGCAGCCCGACGTGGTCCGCCAGAAAGCCCCCCAACAGCGGACCGCCGATGACGCCGCTGATCTGCGCCGTAGAGAGCGTACTCAGCGCCCAGCCGCTGCGCTCGCGCGGCACCTGAGAGGCAACCAGCGCCATGGCATTCGGAATGTACCCGGACGTCAGCCCCATCACCGCACGCAGGAAAAACAGCTGCCAGACGTTGGTGGCGAAGGCCTGTAGCAGAATGGCGATCGCCATCCCGAGCGAGGCGCGCAGCAGCATCAGCTTACGGCCCTTCCGATCCGCCAGGCTACCCCACATCGGGGACACAATGGCGGAGACCAAAAACGTGACGCTAAACGTCAGACCGGACCACATGGAGAGCGCTTCGTGCGAGGTGACCCCCAGCTGCGAGACGTACAGCGGCAGGAACGGCAGGATCTGGCTAATGGCCAGCCCGGTAAAGAAGCAGCCGAACCAGACCGAGATGAGATTAACTTTCCAGGATTCCATAAAGAAATAGTCTTCATTTTTAGGCGAATTCGCCGACAGATTAGCAAGTTACGCGTTTTGACGTCGCACCAGAGATGCGGCCTGACTGACTTTGGTGTTTTATCTTCCCAGTCATCATATTTGTGAAACAAGTCACAATTTATCCATTCTCTGGCGGAATATTATGCTTCAACGGCAAAGCCCAAAGCCGCGCATGCCGAGATGAAAATGGTTGGCATGCGCCGCGTTGTACTCCGGCCCCAGGCCGTTCCCGTAGTAGCCACAGCTTGCCGCCAGCATGGCCTTCAGCCATGGCTGGGTGTTTGCCGCCTTCCAGCCGTTCAGCACCGTGACGCGTTCGCCGTTCGCAAGACGAAAAGCGTCGATATCCAGCGCCTCGGCCGTGGCATGTTCGCTGCGGCGCGCGTCAGGGCGGTGGTAAATATTGCGGCAGGCAAAGCTGCCGAGGTGGTCGATACGCACGAGGTCGCTGCCGGTATAGCGTTTTGTCAGCGGTCGGGCCTGCTGGCTGATAAAGAGGGCTGAGCTGAGCGCCAGCGGACAGCTGGCAAGAAAACTGCCGTTCAGGCCAACCGGGCCGAAGTCGCGCACGCGCACCACGTTGCTCAGCGGGCATTCACCGGCGCTGTCAGCGACCGGCTGGGTGCGGATAAGATCGCGTTGATTAGCCTGCGCAAGCAGGTTTGCGCACGCCTCGGGCGTTAAGCGCCGAAGCTTATACTGGGTGATGCGGCCTGGCGGATCGTCCAGGGTCAGCGGTTTGAACGGGTTGTAGTAGGACGGCAACCAGCGGTAGCCCGCCGCTGCAGCGGCCACAATGATAAATACGGTCAGCAGCGTTTTTCCTTTCACTCTCCCCCCTCAGCATTCCCCAAAATAGTATGGCAGAAGGCCGCGAAACCCGCCGGGCATCGTGGTATGTTATTGGCTTTTCGTCAGACTGGAAGAGAGTGAGATGGCTAAGCAGCGCGTAGGTATTGTCTTTGGGGGAAAATCAGCGGAGCACGAAGTGTCATTGCAATCGGCCAAAAATATCGTTGATGCGATCGATAAAAGCCGTTTCGACGTGGTGCTGTTGGGCATTGATAAACAGGGCCAGTGGCACGTCAACGATGCCAGCCAGTATCTGCTTAACGCGCACGACCCGGCACACATCGCCCTGAATCCTTCAGAAGTGAGCGTCGCCACCGTTCCCGGCGTCGTGAAGGGGCAACTCATCGACGCCGGCAACGCGCAGGCTCTCGCTCAGATCGACGTCGTCTTCCCCATCGTTCACGGCACGCTGGGGGAAGATGGTTCCCTGCAGGGGATGCTGCGCATGGCCAACCTGCCGTTCGTCGGCTCGGACGTCCTCGGCTCCGCCGCGTGCATGGACAAAGACGTCACCAAACGCCTGCTGCGCGATGCCGGGCTGAATATTGCCCCGTTCGTGACGCTCACCCGCGCCAACCGCGATAAGCACAGCTTCGCGCACATTAGCGAACAGCTGGGTCTGCCGCTGTTTGTGAAGCCTGCAAACCAGGGCTCCTCCGTGGGCGTCAGCAAAGTGACCAGCGAAGCCGAGTTCACCCAGGCCGTCCGCCTGGCGTTCGAATTCGACCATAAGGTGGTGGTTGAGCAGGGGATCAAGGGCCGTGAAATTGAGTGCGCCGTGCTGGGCAACGATTTCCCACAGGCGAGCACCTGCGGCGAAGTGGTGTTAAACAGCGACTTCTACTCCTACGACACCAAATACATTGATGACCAAGGCGCGCAGGTTGTGGTTCCTGCGGATCTCGATCCGGCGGTTAACGATAAGATCCGCGCGATCGCCATTCAGGCCTATCAGACGCTCGGCTGCTGCGGCATGGCGCGCGTGGACGTGTTCCTGACGCCGGAAAACGAGGTGGTGATCAACGAAATCAACACGCTGCCGGGCTTCACCAACATCAGCATGTATCCGAAGCTGTGGCAGGCAAGCGGCCTGAGCTATCCGGAGCTGATCACCCGCCTGATCGAACTGGCGCTGGAGCGTCACGCCGCCGACGGCGCGCTTAAAAGTTCCGTAACCGGTTAATCGGCGCGATTCGCCGACTCCGCCTCATCCGCTGTCGTTTCTTCAGGACGACGGCGGATAATCAACCCCGCCAGCCAGAAGCTGATTACCCAGGTCACCAGCCCGACGGCATACGTTTGCCACCCTTTTGCTTCGAACCCCAGCAGCCCGACGACACCGTTAAGAATAAAGATCAGCCCGATTGCAAAGGCATAGTAGTGCCAGTCACGGCGTAGTTTGGACGTGAGCTTCATAACAACTCCGGCAGGAAAAAAAAGACATCCTCTCACAGTTTTACGGCCAGGTCTGTGGCAGATACGGAAATTCTGAAACGCGACGCAATTTCACTTAAGTGACGAAATTGTGATGTGCTGCAGAAATCGACAATCCAGGAGGATTCCGGCGGGTAAATTACCACGATTCTGATATTGACAAATGCGATGACCTGTCAAACTCACCCCGTAAGACGCGTATTGAAACAGAGTGATATTTCGGGAGGTCATATGGCTGACTTTACATTGTCGAAACCGATTTTTGGCGGCAAACCAAAAACCTCCACGGCGGGTAATATCGCTTATGCCCTGTTTGTCCTGTTCTGCTTCTGGGCCGGCTCACAGCTGCTGAATATGCTGGTCCACGCCCCGGGCGTTTATGAACACCTGATGCAGGTGCAGGATAACGGACGCCCGCGAGTGGAGATTGGATTTGGCGTCAGTACCCTCTTCGGCCTGATTCCCTTTCTCGCGGGATGCATGGTTCTGGGCGTGGTGGCCTTAGTGCTGCGCTTACGCCGTCGCCGCTAAAGCCCCATACAGCGCGCCCGGCGATCGTCCACGCGCTTTGCGAACCATGCGGTGGTCAGGTTACGCGTGATCTTCGGGCTTTCCAGCTGTATGCCCGGCAGGATAGCCCTTGGTAACGCTTTTCCGCTTTTTTGCTCCGCCAGCGCAAACACCTTCTTGTACAGTTCCGTTTTCTCAAAGGCCAGGCTGTCGCCTTTCTCAAGCTGGCGGCGAATGTCGCTGTTGCTCATATCAAGCGTGGTCGATAATTTCCGTACGGCCAGCTCGGTGCTTCCCGCCTCGCTGCTGCCGTAAGCGATAAGATCGCCGTCGAGCGCGAGCTTAACGCCGCTTGCGCGGCTAACCGCACTCTGAAATGCCGCATTACGGCTGGCATACCAGCCGGCGTTAAAGTCAGCAAAGCGGTACAGCGGCTCACTGTAGTTCACCGGATAGTTCAGCAGGTGATACGTGCCGAACCACAGCCCGCCGCGCAGGGAGAAGACTTCCTGACGCACCGTACCGTCGATTTTCCACGGATAGCCGTCGGTGTGCTTCTCGGCGAACGCAATGCTCACCTGCATCGGGCCACCGGTGTGGACCGGGTTCAGGGAGCCAAACAGCTTCTGCCCCATGGGGACCACGCTGATGAAATCATCAAAAATGGCGCTGAGCTGTTTTTCGGTTTTCACCGTGTCCAGCCGGTCGCTGTAGCTTTTGCCGTTCGGCGAGGTGATTTTAAGCGCGGTGTGTACCAGGAACGCCGGGATATGCATGGATTCCGCGCGGCGGTCGATCTCTTTCCACGCGATTTTGTTCAGACCCGGCACGACCGGGTCCGACTGGTACATCGACTCCTGCTGCGCCACCGCCAGCACCGAGCAGATATTCTCCTCGGTCGGGGCAATCTTCTGGCTTTCAAAGGTTTTTGCCAGCGCATCTGCCCACGCGTTGCGATCCTTCACGCTGGCGGGCATTTTCTGCCGCACAACGCTCGCCACGTCGACGGGCTTCTCCCCCTTTTTGAGCGGAGCAGCCCCTTTTTCGGCACAGCCTGCCAGCACAAAAGCGGCCAGAATGGTCAACGGTAACGCACGCGGTACGGCAAAAGGCATAGCAACTTCCTGTATTAGCTGAATGTGTTGGTGACTTCCTGCAGGTCACGATCGTCCAGCTCGCGTTCAAAGCTGCGCAGACGTTTGTAAATGGACATCAGCTCCACCAGCGTGGTCCAGGAGCTGATCAGATACTGGAACGACCCGCGAACCTGACCGAAAACGTTGGTGATCTGCGTCATCAGACCGAGCGTAATCGTACCTGCAACAATCGACGGAAACAGCAGGAACAAACCGAAAACGTTATCCACCTGCAGATACAAAATACGCGCAATGTTGAAATACATATAGTGGAAGTAGAGTCGGAAGTAGTTACGACGCACGGCGCCAAACAGCTCGCGGACGGTCGGCGGCGAGGCGCGGCTGGCATCATCCTCACCGTAAACCAGCTCCTTACGATAGGCGGCTTCGACGCGCTGGTTTTTGAACTCCAGACCCGGCAGTTTGATCCCCACTACCGCCAGCAGGCCCGTCCCCATCAGCGACCAGACGATCGCGGCAATCACCAGACCATAGGGCAGATGACCAACAATCGGCAGATCCGGCACGTGCGCCGAGAGTGTGACCAGCACGGGCAGGAACGCAATCAATGTCATGATGGCGTTAATAAAGCTGACGCCCATGTCCTCAAGCGTGGAGGCAAAACGCATGGTGTCTTCCTGCACACGCTGTGCGGCGCCTTCAATATGGCGCAGGTGCTGCCAGTGCGCCATATAATGTTCGTTCATCGCGGTACGCCAGCGGAAAACGTAGTGGCTAACGAAGAAGTTGTTCATCACGCCGATGACTACAGCAATCAGGGCGATACCGAGAAAAATCCCGACTTCATGGTAAAACTGGTTGATGGTCACCTTATGCGGCGAGCTTAGCGCGGTCTGGATCAGATCGTAGAACGGCGCATACCAGGCGTTAACCGCCACGCCCACCTCCACGAGGAACCAGGTGACAAAGACGATCAGCGACGTGCCGAGGATCGACCAGTACTGCCAGCGGTGCGGAGAATAGGCAAACCAGAACAGCGCAAACAGCCCCACGCACACCGTGTAGTAGGCGTAAAACAGCAGGTAGCTCAGCGACCAGAAGCGCGCTGCGCTAATCGGCACCTCCCCTGTCGCCCCCGTGATGCGCGTCAGCCAGGCCCCGCCGCCCGCCTGCCAGAAAATGACGGCGATCAGTGCCCAAATAAATGCCGACAGGAAAAAAGGCCCCGGCTTTGGGAAAAAAGACTTAAACATAATGCTTCCTTCTTGTTGTTATGGCTGTTGCTGTGTACAACACGTCACCACACGAAAAACCTGCCCGAGCCAGCCTCCCGGCTCAGGCAAAAAAGTCAGACCCGATCGTTAATTATTAGTTCGCTTTCCAGTTTTCAAGAATTGTTTCGGTGCGTTTCACGGCGAGAGGATTCGCCGGCGCAATGAAGTTACGCCAGACGTCGTTGTGGTGGTTAATCAGGATCTGCGCATCTGCCGCCGGGCGATTGGCGGTGGTGTGGGCATCTTCCGCCACGGTGATGTGATAACCCCGGCTGACGCCGTTCTTGATCGTCGCATCAACACAATAATCGGTGGCGCAGCCGCAGATGACAAACGCGCGAATGTCCTGCTCACGCAGCAGCGCCTCAAGCCCGGTGTTGTAAAATGCATCACAGGCGGTTTTGGTAACGTATCGCGCGTCGGCAGGCTGATGGAGTTCAGGCAGTAGCGCAAATCCTTCACTTCCCTCTTCCAGGCCCCCGGCCTCGGTATGCTGAATAAAAATCACCCTGTCGGCTGCCTGCGTGAGCTGGTTGATCAAAGCGACACACTTTTCGCGCTGATGACGAGGGGTTTCAAATACCCCGTTCTGCATATCGACAACCATAACCACACGCTTCTCAGACATACCGTTCTCCGTAAGATTGAGTGACACTGGTGTCTATCATAAGCCCGATGTCACAAAATGGGAGATGGCTCGCAGGTAAATTGTTTATATTTACCCATGGTTACGTTTTTCTCGCTATCGTTATGCAATTCGGGGCATTGCACGGTACCGATTAGTAGTATAAATACCCATTAATTTCTTCATTCACTTCATGGATGCTTTTCGTTGAAACGTTGTCTGCTCTCTTTTGCCGCGCTGTGTGCGGTGAGCTTTTCTACCGCCCAGGCAGCCCAACCGCTGACGGCGCCCGTTTTAGCTTCAGACATTGCCGATCGTTACGCGAACCTTATCTATTACGGCAGCGGCGCGACCGGGATGGCGATGGTCGTCATCGACGGCAACCAGCGCGTGTTCCGCAGCTTTGGCGAAACGCGCCCGGGAAATAACATTCACCCGCAGCTGGATTCCGTTATCCGCATCGCGTCCTTAACCAAGCTGATGACCAGCGAAATGCTGGTGAAACTGCTCGACCAGGGCGTAGTAAAGCTTGACGACCCGCTCAGTAAATACGCGCCCCCGGGCGCCCGGGTGCCAACCTATCAGGGAACGCCGATCCGGCTTGTGAACCTTGCCACCCACACCAGCGCCCTGCCGCGTGAGCAGCCAGGCGGGGCGGCGCATCGTGACGTGTTTGTCTGGCCAACGCGCGACCAGCGCTGGAACTACCTGAGTACCGCCACGCTGAAGGCGGCTCCGGGTTCGCAGGCCTCTTATTCAAACCTGGCGTTTGACCTGCTGGCGGACGCCCTTTCAACGGCGGCTGGCAAACCCTATACGCAACTGTTTGAAGAGCAGATCACCCGTCCGCTGGGCATGAAAGACACCACCTTCACCCCGTCCCCGGACCAGTGCCGTCGCCTGATGGTGGCGGAGAAAGGCGCCAGCCCCTGTAATAACACGCTGGCGGCCGTGGGCAGCGGCGGGGTCTATTCCACCCCCGGCGACATGATGCGCTGGATGCAGCAGTTCCTGTCCTCAGATTTCTACGCTCGCAGCAGCCAGGCAGATCGTATGCAGACCCTGATTTATCAGCGTACTCAGCTGCACAGGGTCATTGGGATGGACGTGCCGGGTAAAGCCGACGCGCTCGGCATGGGCTGGGTCTATATGGCACCGAAGAATGGCCGGCCGGGTATTATTCAGAAAACCGGCGGCGGGGGCGGTTTCATCACCTATATGGCCATGATCCCGCAGTCAAACGTGGGCGCATTCGTGGTGGTCACCCGCTCCCCGCATACGCGTTTTGTTAATATGAGTGACGGCATTAATAACCTGGTGGCTGAACTGAGCGCCAATAAAGCCCAGGTTCTCACCGCCTCAAACTGATCTCAATATTCCGTGGGCAAGCGGTTGACGCTGACCAGCTTGCCCCGGCTCATATTAATGTAGTTACCTTGTCGCAAAGCCGCGAGAACCTCAGCCACAACTGAGCGTGAAATACGCGTACTTTGTTGAATATGATTCATCACACCAATTTTTGAGCGCAGCGTTTCATCCCACTCCGCCATATTCATCAGCATGGCGCGGATCTGGTGATAGGAATTATTTCCCACCAGCTGCATATCACGTTTCTCGAGAATGTAATTTATCCAGGATAACCAGCAGAAGGCCTCTTTCCACAGTGAAAACTGCTGGATTTGCTGACGGGTGGTTTCCGTGGGTAAATAAAAACCGGTACAGGCCGTTTTAGCCACCACTCTGTATTCCTGAGAGTGATTAATCACCACCGTAGACAGACCGAAAATAAAAGGTGCCGACGCTATCCCTACCAGCAGCTCATCAGAGGGACGATAAACATCAACAATGCCGGTTTGTAATACGATCGTACGAGGCTCATCCCAATCGTCTGAGGTAATCAACTGCTGGGGCGCACAGGTAAAAGGGGTACTGGCCGAGATTAAACACTGTTCGAGCCGGCGTAATTCAGAAAGCGGTTTCGCATTAACGTTCATGCAGACCTCAAGGCATCCGTATTTGTCGGTTCAATATTATTTTTACTGCTTTTGTAAAAGCGGGGGAAATAACTCCCCCGCTTTTATTTATTACCAGGTATATTTCACACCCAGGTTTGCGCCCCAGTTCTGGTCAACGTCGCCGCCGCCCAGATAAGTGGCATCAGTGTAAGCACTGAAGTTCTTCGTGAAGCTGAACTGGGTGCCCAGCCCTACCCGCACAGCGGAGCCTTTCACGCCGTTATCAATGCTGTCACCGTTAATATCGGCATTGTTATCAGCGTCGTCATAGACGTAGGCCAGTTTGAAGTAAGGCGTCAGAGCCTGATCGTCGCCGTAGTTGAAGGTATAACCCGCATCCACACCGAGTTCATAACGTAGGCTATCGTAAGACTGCCCATCCATGCGCATGTCGTTGCTGAGGCGATAATCATCGCCAGACTGGAACAGACCTGACACGGCAGCATAAGGCGTGACATAGCCAGAGAGGTTTGGTTTCCAGTCATAGCCCAGCTTCAGGCCAAAACCAACGGCGTCGGTGGTCGTGTTGCCGTCAACATACTGACCGTTGCTCATGTTAGCAGAGAGATCGTTGTTGAAGCGGGTATAGCTCAGGGAGCTGTCGAGGAACATGTCGTTCATGAACTTCGCTGACGCGTAGATCATCGCCGTCTGGCTATCCTGATCGACCTGACCGGTACGATCGCTGATATCGCCCTTCGCGAAACCTGCCGCACCACCGACGATCCACTTCGCGTTATTACCGTCAATCTGGGTATCCAGACCCACCATAATGCCGCTCACGTCCTGATCGTAGCTGATAACACCATTGTCGCCGTCGAAGTTGCCACCGAAGTAGCTCACCCACGCCCCGCCGTTATCCGCAAGGCCATGGCGGCTGTTGGTCAGACGCGCGCCGACGGTATCCTGCTGCAGATTCCAGATATTGGTGTTGGCAGAAGGAATGCTCAGCGCCATATTGGCGTAATCGGTCAGCGCTTTCTGCTGGAGGACAACGGTGTCACCCTGCTGCTGCGCCTGGTAGGTGTAAGCACCTAAATCGGCTCTGTTTGCGGCAGTAAAGCTGGCTGAGGTATCCGCGTTATTGTCATAAATGCGGACGATATCTTTATTTTTGTAATCAGCAACGGAACCGGCACCGGTCGCATCATCGATACGCACCTTATAGTTGCCTGTCACATCACCGTTTACCGCCAGATGGCCGTCAGAGTTAATGGCCACAACGCCGTAGTCGTAGTCGGCATTGTACTTATCGTTGGTGATATAGCGTGCGTTGTTCAGATCGCTGTTCAGCACGTAATCACGGCTGGCAACGTTCAACACGCCGCCATCGGTCAGCACCATATTGTGCGTATCAACCTGACCCAAGCCCAGCGCCAGCTCCGCACCGTTATCCACGGTGATGGTGTTGGCATAAAGCTCTGCCGTTTCTTCCGTCAGTGCCGCACGGCTATAGCTGTCCAGATACAGATGGTCGGTCGCCACGCCGCCGCTGTCACCGATATTCATTGATGAAGCGTTGGTCAGAGTGATGCTATCCGCCAGCAGGCCGGAGTTTTCAACATTGACCTGAGACTGGTTGTTTACCGTCAGGGTATCGATGTTAGACACCTTGCGGGTATCCCACTCGGAACCGTTGTCCAGGGCGATGTTAAACAGACCGCTCTGATAGACGGCTTCACCCGCAACGTGTCCGTTGCTGTCATAGGTGGAGTCCGGCCAAATGCTGTTAGGGGACAGGCTGCTCCAGTCGACATTACTGTAGCCCTGGCCATACATCTGCGCCGTGCCGATGGCATCGACGCTGGACTGCGCTGCACCGACCCATTTGCTGCCGTTGGTGAGTGTGACGTCCAGCTTATCGGTGCCGTCCCAGCCGTTGGTGGTTGGGTTATAGACGCCGTCGTCGGTGGTATCGGTTGCCGGATCGCCGTTCGGGTAGAAGTTGTTGTCGAAGGTGCTGGAGAACAGAATATCGCCAGTAACGGTGGAGTGATCGAACGTAGCCGTCGTCTGCATCGCGTTGTCAGATGCACCGGCCACAACAATCAGGGCCGCATCATCCGCTGCTGTCGCGTTGGTTTCACCATAGTCGCTCGGCTTCGCGGTTTGACCGTAGAAACCGTTGGTCCCTAAATCGCTGTACGCACCGGAAGTCAGTACAGAATCTTTTACCAGAAGCGTGTCGGTAAAGACTTTGCTGCTGTTAGCTACGCCTTCAACGCCGTCGTACGGGGTATTGTCCAGTTCCTGATACCCCTGAGTCAGGGTAATACCCGCAACGTGGGAGTTATTCTGGATAACAATATCCGATTCAACATCAAGGGTAATCGCATTACCCAGATCATAGGTGTCGAGATAATGCGTGGCTGTGTTTTGACCATTCACAACATCATAAGCGTAATGCTCATAGGTATCGTTGATCGTAGAGTTATCCACGGTCAGGCTAAAACGATCGTACTGAGAGTGGATTGTGCCGTCGGTATCAATACCATCAGCACAGGAGGTGGTCATACATTCAGAGGTGATCATGCCATTAATGGTGCTGTTGGATATGCTCAACGCATTCGCCCGACCATTTATACCATCATCAAGATAGTATGTTGAAATAACACCATTCACGGTGCTTTTATTAATCACCGGGTAAATATCACCATCATGGATGGCATCCGAGTAATCCCAGTCGGCATAACCATAATACCAGGGCGTGGACGCGGTATTATCGTATCCGAAGGTATTATATGTCGTACCGGAAATATCCTTCGCATTAGCCTGAGAAGCGATAGCCAGGGTGCAGGCTAATGCAAGTTGAGATACAACCAGTTTCTTTTTCCATGTTTGCATTGGGTCATCCCTCCTCAGGGACGTAAGCAAGTTTGTCCATCAATCAATTTGCAACGTTTAATTGCGGAGGGAATTATGCAGTTTCATTTCGAAAAGGTTCAATGAATGTTTCCATTAAGTCCGTATCCAGACTAATAAAACCCAAAAACAACGAACACAGGGGTCACTCAAGATAAATATTATAAAAACAAAACGTTGAAATACAGGCGAGACAATTAAAAATACATAACAACAAATAATAGATCATTCTTAATTATACATCCCTCTCAATATAGAAATAACACGAATACCTCATTCGCCTCTCAGTCATGCACTGGCGAACATTATATATAGCTGACAGGAAAACCGATCTGCTGCATTTCGCAAAAAACAAAATGCCCACTTTAGTAAAACACCTGCCTTCACTTTGAGGTACACTAGCCCTCTTTGTTCCACAAACATCAGGCATACCATGACCGATTTAATTGCACGTCCCCGCCGCCTGCGCAAGTCACCTGCACTGCGCGCTATGTTTGAAGAGACAACCCTGACCTTAAACGATCTGGTGTTGCCGATTTTTGTTGAAGAAGAGATCGATGACTACAAAGCCATCGAAGCCATGCCGGGCGTCATGCGCATCCCGGAGAAATATCTGGCGCGTGAGATTGAACGCATCGCCAACGCGGGGATCCGCTCGGTGATGACCTTCGGCATCTCTCACCATACCGACGCCACCGGCAGCGACGCGTGGAAAGAAGATGGCCTCGTCGCCCGCATGTCCCGCATCTGCAAAGAGACCGTGCCGGAAATGGTCGTCATGTCAGACACCTGCTTCTGCGAGTATACCTCTCACGGCCACTGCGGCGTGCTGTGCGATCACGGCGTGGATAACGATGCCACTCTGCTGAACCTTGGCAAGCAGGCCGTTGTCGCGGCCGCTGCGGGCGCAGATTTCATTGCTCCTTCTGCGGCGATGGACGGACAGGTTCAGGCGATTCGCCAGGCGCTGGATGCGGCAGGCTTTACCGACACCGCCATCATGTCCTACTCCACCAAATTTGCCTCCTCCTTCTACGGCCCGTTCCGTGAGGCGGCCGGTACGGCGCTGAAAGGCGACCGCAAAACCTATCAGATGAACCCGCTGAACCGCCGCGAAGCGATTCGTGAATCCCTGCTTGATGAAGCTCAGGGCGCGGACTGCCTGATGGTGAAGCCGGCTGGGGCATATCTCGATATCCTGCGCGACATCCGCGAGCGCACCGAGCTGCCGCTGGGCGCCTACCAGGTGAGCGGCGAGTACGCGATGATCAAATTCGCCGCGCTGGCGGGTGCCATTGACGAAGAGAAAGTGATCCTGGAAAGCCTTGGGGCGATCAAACGCGCGGGCGCGGATCTGATCTTCAGCTACTTCGCACTGGATCTGGCCGAGAAGAAAATTCTGCGTTAATCCACTTTAGCGCCGGGCGGCGGCTTCGCCTTACCCGGCCTGCTCTCTGCGCTAATCTTCACCAAACTGCAATACAACCGACATCTGCTCCTTCTACTGTCTTCGCAAGACGGCAGGAGGAGTAACCATGTTTAGCCTCGATAGCGTTCTCGACGATCTTTGGCCTCAGGCGAGGCCTGCCCCCTGGCAAAAAAGTCTGTTAAAAAGACTGTTCTACGAAGACGAGTTTCAGCAATTTGCCGCAGCACACCGCCACCTGAAAGGCCTGGATATGGTGGAGCAAGTTCTGGAACACCTTGATATTCTCTGCACCGTTTCCGCCCGCGATCTCGAACAAATCCCCGAACATGGCCCGCTGGTCATTATTGCCAACCATCCGACAGGTACCCTGGACGGGCTGGCGCTGATGTACGCCGTCTCCCGCGTGCGTCGTGACGTGAAGGTCGTGACCAACCGGATGCTGACCCACCTTGAGCCCCTCAGTTCGCTATTTATTCCGGTGGACAATATGGGCGGCAGGACCGCAAAGTCCTCCCTGGTACAGATGGAACAGCACCTGCAAAACGCGGGGGTGCTGATCTTCTTCCCGGCAGGAGAAGTGTCTCGCCCTACGCGCAAAGGCATTCGCGATAAAAAATGGCACTCCGGCTTTATCAAGCTCGCCGGCAAGCTGCGCGTTCCGCTGCTGCCGGTGCATATTCAGGCGCACAACAGCCTGCTCTTTTATGCCAGCACGCTGGTGTCGCCGACGCTGTCGATGCTGCTGCTCATGCAGCAGATGTTCCGCCGCCGCCACAGCCAGCTGCCGATAAAAATCGGCCAGCAGATCGCCTGGCATCACTGGCACAGCGCCACCCTTTCGTCGCGCGAGATGGCCGAGCAGTGCCGTCAGCACGTGATGCGTCTTGGCAAGGGAATGCCCGGCATCTTTAAAACCCAGTGCGCCATCGCGCGCCCGGAAGACCGGGCCACCCTGAAACGCGCGCTGGCGCAGGCCGAATGTCTGGGCAAAACCAGCGACGGTAAAACTATCTATCTGTGGCAGCGCAACGGTCAGGAAGAGGCTCCGCTGCTGCGAGAGCTGGGCCGCCTGCGCGAAGTTGCGTTTCGTGCGGTGGAGGAAGGGAGCGGCAAGCGCCGGGACACCGACCGTTACGATGACGATTATCTGCACCTGATCCTGTGGGATGATGAGGATCTGGAGATCGTCGGGGCGTATCGCTTTATGCCCACCGCAAAGCAGATTGAGCGTCGCGGGCTGGACGGGTTGTACAGCTACAGCCTGTTCCACTACGACGATAAAATGCAGGACGTGCTGGAGCACGGCATTGAGCTGGGACGCAGCTTTATACAGCCGCGCTACTGGGGGCGTCGGGGTCTGGATTATCTCTGGTCAGGCATTGGAGCCTATCTGGCGCGTTATCCACACTATCGCTACCTGTTTGGCCCGGTTTCCATTTCCGGCGGACTGCCGCCTGCGGCGCGGGATCTGCTGGTCGCCTTTTACCGCCTGTGGTTCCCGGCGACCCACCCGCTCGCCGCGTCACGTCAGCCCTATCCCGCCTCGCTGCCGGACGTGCTCGCGCAGTTTGGCGGCGTGGATTACGTGGACGATCTGACGAAGCTCAAATCCCTGCTCGGCAATCTAGGCTGCGGCATTCCGCCGCTCTACAAGCAGTATTCCGAGCTGTGCGAACCCGGCGGCGTGCAGTTTATTGATTTTGGCAGCGACCCGGCGTTCAACAACTGCGTTGACGGGCTGGTGCTGGTGGATTTGTGTTACCTGAAGGCGAACCGCTATCAGCGGTACATAGGGGTACACTCTTTGTAGGCCGGGTAAGCGCAGCGCCACTCGGCAAGAACGGTGCACAATTGCCGGGTGGCGCTACGCCTTACCCGGCCTACGGGAGCAATGGGTCATGGACGGTAAAACGGCTTATCGCCCAAAATCGTCGCCCGCTGCATAATCCGGCGCTGCGGCAGATAGTCCGCGTTGGCATAATGCTGCGTCACGCGGTTATCCCAGATCGCGAGGTCGTTCTCCTGCCAGCGCCAGCGCACCTGGAACTCAGGTTTGGTGATGTGTGCGAACAGGAATCCCAGCAGCGCCTCACTCTCTTTCTCGGACACGTCCACGATGCGCGTGGTGAACCCTTCGTTGACAAACAGCGCCTGCTTGCCCGTCACCGGATGGGTCCTCACGACCGGGTGCAGCAGCGGAGGATGTTTCGCAACCGCCTCCTGCCAGCGCTGATGTTCCTCTTCACTCTTACGGTACTTGTATTCCGGGAACGATTTTTTGAAGTCATGCTCCGCCCGCAGCCCGCTCAGCAGCGTCCGGAACGGCGCGGAGAGCGCCTCATATGCCGCAATCCCGCTGGCCCACAGCGTATCGCCGCCGGTTTCCGGCAGCAGCTTCGCCGCCAGAATCGCCCCGGCGGGCGGAGTCTCGATAAAGGTCACGTCGGTATGCCAGTTATCGTTATCCGGCGGGTTATCGTTGTGGGTGTCGAGGACGATAATCTCCTCTACCCCTTCCGCATGTGGATAGACCGGGTGGATATGCAGATCGCCAAAGCGCAGGGCCAATGCGCGCTGCTGCTGCGGGGTGATCGCCTGCTCGCGCAGGAACACCACCTGATGGCGCAGCACCGCGTGGTACAGCTGCTCGAACTGGTTATCGCTCAGCGGACGGGTCACATCCAGGCCCGACACCTGCGCGCCAATGTACGGCCCCAGCGGGGTAATGGTCAGACGTTCACTCATTGTATTTCTCCATGCCAGGGGGTCAGGCGGCGCTGTAACGCGCGCAGCCCCAGTTCTAATCCAAAGGCGATCGCGGCGATCACCGCGATCCCTGCCAGCACCACGTCAGTCGCCAGGAACTCTCCGGCCGACTGCACCATAAACCCAAGTCCGCGCGTGGCGGCAATCAGCTCTGCCGCCACCAGCGTGGACCAGCCCACGCCGAGGCCGATGCGCAGCCCGGTTAAAATCTCCGGCAGCGCGCCCGGCAAAATCACGAACAGCAGCACCTGCGTGCGGCTGGCACCCAGCGACTGCGCCGCGCGGATCCGCACCTGCTGGGCGCTCTTCACGCCCGCCAGCGCCGACATGGCAACCGGGGCAAAAATCGCCAGATAGATCAGCAGGATTTTTGACGTTTCACCGATGCCGAACCAGATCACCATCAGCGGCAGATAGGCCAGCGGCGGCACCGGGCGGTAAAGCTCAATCAGCGGGTCGAGAATGCCGCGCACCGTCGGGCTCAGCCCCATCGCAATCCCCACGGGAATGCCGATAATCACCGCCGCCAGCAGCGCCACCAGAATACGCGCCAGGCTGGCCCCTAAGTGCTGCCAGAGCGTCGCATCCATAAAGCCCTGCGGCCCGGCGATGGTAATCAGCTTGGCCAGCACCTGTCCCGGCGGCGGCAGAAACAGCGGGCTGACCCACTGCTGGGCAGCAACCGCCCACCACACCGCCAGCAGCACCAGCAGCGTACCGACGCTCAGGGTGATTTGGCGCGAGAACGGCCAGCGCAGCGCCAGACGCGTGCGGCGCGTTTTTTCACTGAAGACGATGCTCATGAGAAGGCCTCCCGCTGTTCAAACACGCGGCTTAAAACGTACTCACGCTGTTGGATAAACCGCGGATCGGACTTGATGCTGCGCACAGGCTCTCCCGCGACGTAGCGGCGGGCGAAATCCAGCGGCAAGCGCTCCAGCACGCGGCCCGGCCCCGGCGAGAGCAGCACCAGCTCGGTGGCCATAAACACCGCCTCCTCGATATCATGGGTAATCAGCAGCACCTGCTTGCCCGTTTCATGCCACAGGCGCAGGAGCAGGGTTTGCATCTGCTCGCGGGTGAAGGCATCCAGCGCCCCGAACGGCTCGTCAAGCAGCAGCAGCTGCGGATTCGCTGCCAGCGCGCGGGCAATACCTACGCGCTGGCGCTGGCCGCCGGAAAGCTGCCAGATAAAGCGTTTTTCCGCCCCTTCCAGCCCCATTTTTTTCAGCATCGTTCGTGCCGTTTTCAGCCGTTCTTCGCGGCTGATGCCCGCAAGCTGTAGCCCAAACGCCACGTTTTCCTGCACGTTGCGCCACGGGAGCAGGCCTTCATTCTGGAAGACCACGCCGCGCTCGGCGCCCGGGCCTTCCACCTTTTTGCCTTCCAGTTGAATGGTGCCATGCTGATAAGGGACAAACCCGGCGATCAGATTCAGCAGCGTGGTTTTTCCGCACCCGGACGGGCCCAGCACCACCAGCAGTTCACCGCTGTCCAGCGTCAGGTTGATGTCCTCCAGCGCGGGTTTCCCACCGTAATCGGCGTACAGGTTCGTAATATTCAGCATGGCGAACTCCTTATTTCACAAAACGATCGGTCACGTACTGGCTGTAATCCGCCGCCACCGCGGGCACTTTGCCCTGCTCTTTCAGGAAGGTGGCCGTATCGACAATCGCTTTGTTCACCGGCCCGGTCAGCTGCTGCACCTGCTGCGCGGGGGTCAGATAGGTATTGCCCTTCACCAGCCCCGGCACGTCCGCTTCCGGCACGCCGCTTAGGCGGGAGAGTTTTTCCAGGTTGGCGGGCTGCTTCAGCCACTCGTCCGGATTACTGATGTACGGCTGCTGGGCGTCAATCGCGCTTTTGGCGAAGGCTTTCACCACCTCAGGATGTTTCTCGGCAAAGTCTTTGCGCACCACCCACACGTCGAGCGTTGGCGCGCCCCACTGGCCCACCTTTTCAGAGTCGGTCAGCACGGTGCCGTCTTTTTCCAGCTCGTTCACCGCCGGAGCCCAGACGTAAGCTCCGTCAATATCGCCGCGCTGCCAGGCCGCGATAATTGCCGGCGGCTGCAGGTTGATAATTTGTACCTGGCCCGGCTTGATGCCCCAGTGTTTCAGCGCCGCCAGCAGGCTGTAGTGGGTGGTGGAGATAAACGGCACGGCGATGCGTTTGCCGATCAGGTCTTCCGGTTTGGTGATGTTTTTCTTCACCACCAGCGCCTCAGAGTTGCCGAGCTGCGAGGCGAGCAGGAACACCTCAATCGGCACCTGCTGACTGGCCGCAACCGCCAGCGGGCTGGAGCCGATATTGCCGATCTGCACGTCGCCGGAGGCTAACGCACGCACCACGGACGCCCCGCTGTCGAACTTGCGCCAGTCGACTTTCGCGCCGCTCGCTTTGGCAAAGGTGTTGTCCGCCTGCGCGACTTTCGCCGGTTCTGCGGAGGTTTGATACGCGACGGTGACGTCCACCGCCTGCGCCTGAAATGCCCACAGCGCCAGCGCGCCGAGAAGTGTGATTCGCGATGAAATAGCCATAGTGCCTGCTCCCCTTGTTGTTATGAGGGCAGTATTTCCAACGCGGGAATTTTGATAAAGGAATAAAAATGAATCGCTCATAACGATTCGTTTTTAGATAAAAAGCGGGAAAGGATAGTTGGTTTTGTGCGATGGGAGAGCGTCGGCGATCCGTAGGCCGGGTAAGGCGTAGCCGCCACCCGGCAAAAAACTCAGCGCTGCGCGTTCAGCTCAGCAATGTCCTTCGGCGTGGTCCGACAGCATCCGCCAATCAGCTTAGCCCCGGCAGCCAGCCACTGCGACAGATACCCTGCCAGCGTCTCGCACGCTTCGCCGTGGTGATGACAGGTTTTGGTCACCGCGTCATAATGCTCGCCCGAGTTGGGATAGACCACCAGCGGCAGCGCCGTCAGGCTTTGCAGGTGCTTCAGCGCCGCGGTGGTGTTTTCCAGCGCGATGCAGTTGATGCCCAGCGCGACAATGTGCGGCGAGTTTGCCAGCGCGCTGACCACCTCGCGCAGCGGCGTACCGTCGCTCAGGTGCTCGCTGTCCCGCAGGGTAAAGGAGAACCACGCCCGGGCGCGGGGGAACTCCGCCAGAAGGGCCGTCAGGGCCTTGATCTCCACAAACGAGGGCAGCGTTTCGCAGGCCAGCAGGTCAGCGCCCGCATCGAGCAGCGCTTCCACGCGCGGGCGGTGGAAGGCGGTAAACTCCTCGATGCTGCGCACGTAGTCGCCGCGATACTCCGAGCCATCCGCCAGATACGCGCCGTAAGGCCCTACGGATCCCGCCACCAGCAGCGTCCCCGCCTGCGGGTTTTCGGCCAGATACGCTTCGCGCGCCTTACGCGCCAGCTCCACGCTTTTACCGATAAGCGAACGAGACTGCGCCTCGTCCAGCCCTCGCGCCGCAAAACCCGCCGGCGTGGCCTGATAGCTGGCGGTGATCGCCACCTGCGCCCCTGCGCGGTAGTAATCAAGATGCACTTCGCGGATAAGCGCAGGGTTTTCCATCAGCACTTTGGCAGACCAGAGGCTGTCTGCCAGGTTACAGCCGCGCGCTTCCAGCTCCGTCGCCATCGCGCCATCCAGCACCACAAAAGGCTGCTTTTCAAGGAGGGCGGTAAGCGGATTATTCTGCGACATGTTCAGGCTCCTGCGATGTCATATTTCGGGTCAGGTAGTAGGCACCATAACACAGGGCGACAAACGGAATCCCACAATAAAGGGCAATGCGCTGGCTGGGGTCAAACCACAGGCCGACACAGGCCACCACGCAGAGGATAAACCCGAGCACCGGCACCAGCGGATACCACGGCGCGCGGTACTGCAGCGCAGAGAGCGGCTGGCCGGACTGCAGATGACGACGGCGGAAAACGAAGTGCGACGCGCAGATGCTGATCCAGACCGCCACTACCGCAAAGCCGGAAATCGCCGAGAGCGCAACAAACACCGTATCCGGCGCGATAACGCTAGAGAACAGGGCCAGCACGCCGCCGAGCATGGAAACCGAGAGCGCCGTCAGCGGCACGCCGTTTTTGTTGACGCGAGCAAAGCAGCGCGGCAGCGTTTTCTCATTCGAAAGCGACCACAGCATGCGCCCGGAGGCGTACAGCCCGGAGTTCGCTGCCGAGAGGATCGCCGTCAGGATCACGAAGTTAAAGATGTCTGCCGCATAAGGAATACCGACTTTTTCAAACACCAGCACGAACGGGCTCTTTTCCACCCCTGCCTGCTGCATCGGGATCAGCGCCGCCAGCACAAACACGGTGCCGATAAAGAAGAGAATGAGGCGCGCGATGGTGGTGCGGATAGCTACCGGAATCACCTTGTGCGGGTTTTGCGTTTCGCCCGCCGCAATGCCGATAAGCTCGGTCCCAGAGAAGGCAAAGTTCACCGCCACCATGGTCATCAGGATCGGCAGGCCGCCGTGCGGGAACCAGCCTTCGGCGGTGATGTTGCTTAAGCCCGGCGCGGGCGAGCCGTCCTGCATCGGGATAAAGCCAAAGACCGCCGCCCCGCCAAGGATAATAAAGGCGATGATGGTGATGACTTTCACCAGCGAAAACCAGAATTCGCCTTCCGCAAAGAAGCGCGTTGAGATGACGTTGAGGCCAAAAATCACCACGCAGAAGACCACGCACCACGCCCAGACGGGCACCTGCGGGAACCAGTACTGCATGCAGAAGCCTGCGGCGGTGAAGCTCGACCCGAGCGCCACCGTCCAGGTGAGCCAATAGAGCCACGCCACGGTGTAGCCCGTCGCCGGGCCAAGATAGCGGGCGGCATAGACGTGGAATGCGCCTGTTTCCGGCATCGCCACGGAAAGCTCGCCCAGACACTGCATCACCAGCCAGACCACCAGCGCGCCGATCAGGTACGCCAGCAGCGTGCCCGCCGCCCCGGTCGTGGAAATGATGTATCCGGTATTGAAGAATAACCCTGTCCCAATCACGCCGCCCAGCGAGAGCATAATCAGGTGGCGTGTTTTCATGGTGCGCTTAAGCTGCCCATTTTCTTGTTGTGTTTGCATATTACCTTCTATACGTATGGACATCTAAACATCCAAAGAAGGTGTGTTATACCGCGATTGTTAATAAAAAGCTAGATGACCAGACGCAAACGGGCGCGCCGCGCGCTGAGTCTGGGGTGAGCGGTGCGGATCACATAGAGAAAAGGACGCCAGGCCATAAGCACCTCCGCAGGCAGATACTTACAGCATGGTGCGGGAAGAGGCGATCTTCGGTCAGTCGAAAGTGGTATCCGTTAAGCGCGAAGTCATACCGTAACGCTCCCCGTAGGCCGGGTAAGGCGCAGCCGCCTCCCGGCGCAAGGTTGGTAATTCTCGCAATCGGTTCTATAGTCGAAACAGTTTATTAGTAACCAGGACTGACTGATGCGCTTTAACGGACTGACCAAAGGTTTCTTTATCTTCATTCTCGCCCTTGTGACCTGGGCCTTCTTCGACGTGCTGTCGCCCTACTTCTCCGCGATACTGTGGGCCGCGATTCTGACCGTCATCTTCAACCCGGTAAAAAACAGGCTGCGCGCCGCGCTGGGGGACCGCAACGGGCTGGCCTCGCTGTTAACGATTGGCATTATCTGCCTGATCGTCTTCATCCCGCTGATGGTGATCCTCTCCTCGCTCGCCATTGAGCTGAACATGGTTTACACCAAACTCCAGGAGAACAACACCCAGTTCCCGGAAGTGGTGGCGAGCATCTTCAACCACCTGCCGGACTGGGCCAGCGGATTCCTGGCGGATCACAACCTGAACAACGCGGCGCAGATCCAGAAAAAACTCTCCGACGTCGCTCTGCAGGGCGGGCAGTATCTGGCGGGCAGCGCGTTCCTGATCGGCAAAGGGACGTTTGGCTTTGCGATTAGCTTCGGCATCATGCTGTATCTGCTGTTCTTCCTGCTGAAAGACGGCCCGTTTCTGGTGCGCCAGATCCTCGACTCCCTGCCGCTGTCTGATTTCGCCAAGCAGCACCTGTTTGCCAAATTCGTCGGCGTGTCACGCGCCACGGTAAAAGGCACGGCGGCGGTGGCGGTGGTGCAGGGCATCCTCGGGGGGATTGCGTTTGCTATTGCGGGTATTGACGGCAGCGTGCTCTGGGGCGCATTGATGGCGTTCCTCTCCCTGGTGCCCGCCATCGGTTCGGCGATTGTCTGGGTGCCCGCCGCTATCTTCCTGTTCGCCACGCACCAAATCTGGCAAGGGCTGTTCATCGTCGGCTTCTTCGTGATCGTTGTCGGGCTGGTGGACAATATCCTGCGCCCGCTGCTGGTGGGGAAAGATACTAAAATGCCGGACTACCTGATTCTGATCTCCACCCTCGGCGGCATGGAGCTGTACGGCATTAACGGCTTTGTCATTGGGCCGCTGATTGCCGCGCTGTTTATCGCCTGCTGGAACCTCTTCTCGGGACGCGATCACGCCGGGAACGCCGAAGAGCTGGACCCCGACTTCATCGAAGAAGGAAAAAATCCTCCAGATTTGTAAGCGCGTGATGATAAAGAACACACAAGGCGGCACCGTGCCGCCTTTTTTTATCGCCTTAAATCAAACGTTTTCTATAATTTGAAGAACGCCATCCTACTCATGTCGTAAAAGGATCATCTGGTGCGAATCGCGACGATAACAAACTGGGCCTACGGTGCCACGGTCTGCCTGACCATCGCCTCCGGCATCATCATGCTGTTGGCGTCCAATGCTGACACGGCAGAGCGTCACGCCGTTGAACAACGCCAGCGATTCGATCAGCTCACGGAAGATGTTGAGACTGACGCCTGGGCACAGTCCGATTTAGCCCGCCTTTACGTCATCAAAAAAGATCCCCAAACGTTAAGGGAATACGGTCAGGCAGAGAATGGCCTGAAAAACATCGAGACGCGGCTGGAAAAATTGCGTGATAACGGTGCGTCGGATGATGAGCTGTCCCTGCTGCGCGAAGGCATAAAAATCATCGACGAGCTGCAGGACGAGCAGCAGACCGCCCTCGCCAGCCTGGCGCGAGGAGAAGACGCCCAGGCCGTGGCCCTGCTCTATGGTGCGCCCTATGAACAGGAGCTGGATCGCGCGCAGAACCAGATCGATCACTTCCGCCAGATACTCGACAAACGCGTCATCGCCTCCGTTCAGGAGGCAACAAAAAAATCGAAAGCGCTGCGTACCGCCTCTGAGGTAACGGTTGGCCTGACCGCCCTGCTGTTCTTATTTGTGCTTGGGTTCATCTTAAAACGCCGCGTGCTGCGTCCCGTGGTGCGCCTGAGCGACGTGGTGCATCGTCTTGCGTCACAGGACTACGCGGTGGAAACGCCCAACTTTAACCAGATCGATGAGATCGGCGATATGGCCCAGGCTATCAGCATCTTCCGTGAAAACGGCCTTGCGCGACAGCGTCTGGAAAAAGAGCGGGATGCCGACTGGGCCATCCGCGAGCTGCTGGCGCGCATGACCCAGCGGCTACAGGGGTGTGAAAACTTTAACGATGTGATTAACGTGGCGGAGCTGTTTGCGCCGAATATCGCGCCGGGGATCGCGGGCCGGCTCTACGTGCTCGACCGCGAACCGTGGCAGATGCGCTGCGTTGCGCAATGGCTTTCGCCGATCGGTGAAGAAACTACGTTCCATCCGGACGAGTGCTGGGCCGTGCGTCGCGGACAGAGTCACCCGCCGGTAAACGGCGAGCCCGATATCGCCTGCTACCATCTTCCGGCATCCCAGGCCGAAAGTTCGCTCTGCGTGCCGCTTATCGCCCAGGGCGAGGCCATTGGCCTGCTCTCCTTCCAGAACATCACGGCGGAGAATGCCCCTTCCCGCGCGTATCTGGAACTGATGGCCGAGGCGCTCGGGCTGGCGCTGGCCAACCAGCGTCTGCGCGACGCGTTGCTGGAAAAAGCATTGTTTGACCCGCTCACCGGCCTGCGAATCCGTCATCATCTGGAAGATACCCTGCAAACCCAAACGGCACACGCGAAACGCACCGGCGTGCCGTTAAGCTGCATGATGATCGATATCGACCACTTCAAGAGTATTAATGACCGCTTTGGTCATGAAGCGGGCGACCTGGTGATCAAAAGCGTGGCGTCCATTGTTCAGCGGGCTGCACATGACAACGGGCTGGCATTCCGCTTCGGTGGCGAAGAGTTTCTGGTGCTGCTTTCCGGTGCCGATGAAGCAGAAGCGTATCTCTGCGCGCAGAAGATCTATAACGGCGTGCATGAGCTGTCGCTTCGCTACGGGCTGACCGAGATTGGACCGGTGGACGTGTCGATTGGGATTGCCAGCTATCCGCAACATGCCCAGACGGACAACCTCCTGCGGGCTGCGGACGTGGCCTTGTACCGGGCGAAAGAGCTGGGCCGGGCGCGGATTGTCAGTTTTGGGATGCTGGAGGCGGGCTAGGGAATTATGGCTTTATTCGCGAGTGATCTCTGCAATCAATATCGACAAGCCATTCATGTCACGGCTTTTTTTAGCCATTTCACGGTATTTGGTTGGGGAGAGTCCATATTGATTCGAGAACGCTCTGCTGAATGTTGACGGCTCCTCGTACCCTAACATCGTGAATATATCTGAAACAGAGAGCTGCGTATGTCTGAGCATATGCGCGGCTTTTTCAAGTTTCCGGCTTCGAATATAGAGACCTATACTTATACCACACTCCTGGCGAAAGTTTCGTTGAATATAAGCCAATGAATAACCAGATTTCCGTGCCACATCCAGAACGGTAATGGGCCTGTATAAATTTGAGTCAATCCAGTGCGTCAGGGACTTAATTACAGCTTCACGATCTTTTAAGAGAGTAAACTTTATACACATAAGTATCCACGAAATTTTATTTACAAGAAGGCCGCTGGCAGAGTCATCCAATGACAATCAAAAAAATAAATATTCCACAAAGAAAATCACCCTAATAATA
Source organism: Enterobacter sp. PP-008-ECC_S150 (assembly GCF_045257065.1). Classification (NCBI taxonomy): domain Bacteria; kingdom Pseudomonadati; phylum Pseudomonadota; class Gammaproteobacteria; order Enterobacterales; family Enterobacteriaceae; genus Enterobacter; species Enterobacter sp. PP-008-ECC_S150. The sequence goes on from NZ_JBJHHG010000006.1 coordinate 180,014, forward strand.
GGGTGAAGGAACGCTTACTGTATTTTATAAAGATGTTTTTGCAACATCCTCGATTTTTTCAGGACCATATAGTTTCATAAACGCATTCACGGAGGCCTGCGCCTTCATGATGATTTCACTTTCGTCAGGCTGATCCTTCCTTGCTTTCAAAAGCAAGGGTTCGAGTATGTCCGCCTGAAGAAGAGAACGAAAATACTCAGCGGCCAGCACTGGGTCATCTTTTCTTAAGATGTTTTGATTCATTAAATCGGTAAAAAGCGCGGAAACATTCGAACGCAGTTTTTGCATTCGCGCATAATATAATTCACCGATACCCGATCTTCCGGCCTCGGAAATCATTAACCTTTGCAAATCCACGATATCCGGAGAGCAAATATAACGCAAAAAGGCAATTGCAAATTGCTCGATGACCAGCTGTGGTGATTTTCCGAAAAGGCGCACCTGCCCTGCAGTTTCAATAGTCATGCTCTTTATATACTGTTCGGTTTCTGAAGACATGCATTCTACAAATAGCTCTTCTTTCGACGAAAAGTGACTGTAAATTGTCGATTTTGAGCCACCCACAATCGCGTTGATCTCTGAGATAGACGTGGCATCAAATCCTTTTTGTCGAAACAGTCCGGAAGCGACCTCCAGAATCTGCTGCCGTTTAAGCGCTCTTTTATCCATATGTTTCCTCGTGAGTTTAGGTGATGGGTCGGGGCCAACACGCTTGTTTTCTGATTTCGGCATCACGTCTTAGAGTAGGGTTCGTAATCGTACTGACGAGTACATTTTTATTTGACGGCGCTCAGAAGTCAAGATATAAAGCGTACCGTACCGTACGGTACTGAATTTGGACTACTCTATGAACAGCATGATGAGCGTACTGATGAAAGGTTTTCAGGAGACACTCCCGGGGTGTCGCATTTCCGGCTTAACCGGCTCCAGGATAGTGATGAGCTGCGTTGTCATTTCCGCCATCAGTATGAGCGGATGCGCCATGATCCCCGATCTCGGCACCCCACCGCCTATGAAGACGGTCACACAGCTTAAAAGCGATCAAAGTTTTCCTCACCAGAACGGTCAGTGGCCGAAAGACGAGTGGTGGAAGAAATACGGCGATGCACAGCTGAACGGGCTGATTGATGACGCGCTTAAAAACTCCCCCACGCTTAACATCGCCGAAGCTCGTGTGAAACAAGCGCAGGCGATGACGCAAAGTGCGAGCGGATCGCTTTTCCCTGAAGTCACCGCAAACGCCAGCTTTATGCGGGAGAAGATGAGTTACAACGATGTGACGCCTGAAAGCGCAACGCCGCAAAACTGGAACAGCTATGGGCGCACCACGCTTGATATGAGCTGGGAACTCGATTTTTGGGGTAAAAACCGCGCGGCGCTCGCGGCTGCAACGTCAGGCGAAATGGCAGCGGTTGCGGAGAAAGCAGAAACAGGACTGGTGCTCTCTTCGTCTATTGTTACCGTTTACGCGGAGCTGGCGCATTTATACACCGTTCGCGAAACGCTTAACGACACCCTAACGATACGAACCAGTACGCTTGCGTTGTTCCGGCAACGCCATGACGCGGGGCTAGAAGATTTATCCAGCCTTCAACAGGTTGAGACGCGTCAACTCAATGCAAAAGCAAACCTGGTGGCCATAGATGAAGCTATTGCGATCAAAAAGCATGCTCTCGCGGCACTGATCGGCGACGGGCCTGACAGATCGCTGACAATAACCGCGCCTAAGGCAACGCTTTTAGCGCACGAGGAGCTTCCTCCCAATATTGCATTGGATTTGATGGGGCGACGTCCTGATATTGTTGCGGCACGTTTACGCGCAGAGGCAGCAGCAGAGCAAATCAAACAGAAAAAAGCCGGTTTTTACCCCAGCGTTAATTTGGTTGCCTTTGCCGGGTTCCAGTCACTGGGTATTAACAACCTTACCCGGAGTGGCTCAGCCATTGGCAGTTTTGGACCGGCCATCTCGTTGCCCATATTTAATACTCAGAAGCTACAGGGAGATCTGAAATACGCCAGCGGTGAATATGACATTGCGGTTCAGGTTTATAACGACACGTTAACGAATGCACTTAGGGAAGTGAGCGATGCGCTCACCAGCAGAGCCTCCCTTAAAGAGGAGATGCGTTATTCTCAGGAGGCAGTCACATCGGCAGAAAAAGCGTATTCCCTCACCAAACAAAGATATGAAGGAAAGGTTGCTGATTATCTCGACGTCTTGTCCTCTGAAGATGAGCTGGTCGCTGCCCGCAGAAAATTAGCCGATGTAAATTCCCGCGCCTTTACGATTGACGTCGCATTAGCGCGCGCATTAGGCGGCGGATATACCTCGAGCAAACAGTAATTTTTAACACCTGGTTAATTACTCAATCGTGGAAAGAAAGGAAATAAAATGAGTCATTCTGCAGCTATTGAAAATCAAAATATTGAATCATCCGACATTAAAAAGAAAAAAAGAAAACGTTTGTTCTCTTATCTGGCATTGAGCATCGCGCTTGCTGGCGCAGGTTCGTTCGCCTATTGGGCGTTAGTGGGTTGCCACTATGTTGAAACCGATAACGCCTATACCGATGTTGAGTCCGCTCAGCTCTCTTCCGCGATCACCGGTACGGTAAGCGACATTCTGGTGACGGATTCTCAGGTGGTAAAAAAAGGCGATGTTCTGATCCGGCTGGATCCCACTGACGCAGAGCTAGCTCTTAATCAGGCGGAAGCTAACCTGAACCTGTCCATTCGGCGGGTAAATGGCTATAAGGCCACTGACACAAAGCTCGGTGCAGAAGTTGTGGCTAATGAAAAAGAGCAAAAACGCCTGCTGGCCCAGGTTGATGCCGCAAACGCGGACTTCCAGCGCGCGGCAGTTGACCTTAAGCGACGCGAGGCGTTAATGCAGACGGGTGCAATTTCAGGCGACGAACTGACGCGTATTCAAAACGTTTATGCTTCCGCACTGGCAAACCTGAATGCCGCTAATGCCGCCGTGGCGCAGGCCGATGCCGCGAGACAGGCAGCGGTGGGTGCAAGACAGGCGAATGCCGTGATGATTGAGGATGCAAATACCGAGACCAACCCGGAAGTGGTTCTCGCCAGAGCGAAGCGTGACCAGGCCAGACTGGATCTGGAAAGAACCGTGATCCGTTCACCCGTCGATGGCGTGGTCGCTCGCCGCCAGGTCGAGCTTGGACAGCGTGTACAGCCTTCCACACCGTTATTGTCCGTGGTACCGGTGCAGCAAATTCACGTCAATGCCAACTTCAAGGAAGTTCAGCTTCAGCATGTGAAGGTAGGACAAAAAGTGGAGCTGGTGAGCGATCTGTATGGCGACAACGTCCCTTTCCATGGAACGGTAGAAGGCTTCGATGGCGGTACCGGCGCTGCGTTTTCAATTATTCCTGCGCAGAACGCAACGGGTAACTGGATTAAGGTTGTTCAGCGTCTGCCCGTGCGCATCAAACTCAATGCTGACGAGCTTGCAGCACATCCGCTGCGGGTTGGGCTGTCCATGAAAGCAACAGTTAACTTAAAAAGTGAATAACGGAAAACAGTCCATGTCTACATTCGTTGTCGATAATCAGCCGCCTTCGCTGAAAGGCGGTATGTTATGGATTGGTGCTCTGGTGCTGGCCATGGCTAACTTTTTAGCTGTCCTCAACATGACCATTGCAAACGTCACTCAACCCAACATGGCTGGCGCCCTGGGTGCAGGAACAAGCCAGGGAACGTGGATCATCACGGCCTATGCCGTGGCTGAAGCCATTACGGTACCGCTCTCAGGATGGTTAACCACACGGTTCGGCGGCGTGCGCGTTTTCTCCGTTTCCGTGTTCATGTTTGGCATTTTTTCTTTGCTCTGCGGCCTTTCCACTTCGCTGGGAATGCTGCTGCTGATGAGGGTTTTTCAGGGCATGGCAGGAGGCCCCCTGATGGCCTTATCGCAAACGTTACTGCTGCGTATTTTTCCAAAAGAAAAATCCATGCAGGCGACAGGTTTATGGGCAATGACAACCTTGCTCGCGCCCGTAATAGGCCCGGTACTCGGCGGATGGATTTGCGATCATTACAGCTGGTCGTGGGTGTTTATCATCAACGTTCCGATGGCAATCGCTTTTTCAGTCGTGGCGTGGTCAGTATTGAAAATCTTCGAAGATGAGCTGGTTAATAACGCTATTGATATCGTTGGATTTGTTTTACTGGTTATCTGGGTGGGTGCACTGCAGATCATGCTTGATGAAGGGAAAGACCTTGACTGGTTTGCCTCGGAAGAAATTTGGGTGCTGGCGATTGTGGCCTGCATCGGCTTTTTAAGTTTTTGCATCTGGGAGCTAACCGCTGAACATCCGATTGTCGATATCAGAGTTTTTCGCCATCGCGGTTTTTCGGCCAGCATGTTTGTTCTCGCACTCGCGTTTGGATGTTTTTTTGGTCTGAATGTCCTCACGCCTCTGTGGTTGCAATATAATTTAGGGTATACAACAACATGGGCCGGGATTGTGGTTGCCTGGGGCGGGCTTCTGCAGGTGGTATTTTCTCCGGTTGCCGCTAACCTTTCTAACAAAATCGATCCGCGCATTCTTATCTTCTTTGGCTGCGCCTGGCTGGGTCTCGACACCTTCTGGCGTTCCTGCGCAACGACCGATATGGACTACTGGTCCATCTGCGTCCCCCTGTTATTCATGGGGGTGGGAATGCCGTTGTACTATGTGCCTATTACGGGTCTTGCAATGGGCTCTGTAGATGAAGCGGAAATGGCTTCAGCAGCGGGGCTAATGAACTTTGTACGAACGCTATCGGGGGCGTTTGCCACATCGCTCGTCACGACGTCATGGCAAGATCAGCGCTATATCGCACATGACCAACTGGCGTCCGTTGTTGACCCTGGGGGCGATCTATCGCATTACATCAGTTCAGCCCCTCAGCAAGGTGGACAATTTGTGCGCGAGCTTTTTGACAAGATGGTTAATAGCCAAAGCATGATGCTTTCAACCAATAATCTGATGATGTCGATCGGCGTCATATTTTTTGTCGCTGCATTTGCGATTGCATTAGCGCCAAAACCTTCGCGCGTGGTTGATGCCGCCTCCGTAGGACACTGATATTTATTCAGCACAAGGACGTGAGTATCAAAAACCGAGAGCTTCGACTTTCTCCGGCCGATGAATATTTTTAATGTAATCTCGGGTGCAGTGCCCCCCCCGTATAGAAGAGGCAATAAACGTTATTTTTAGCAGGTTGGATAGAGTATTTCGATAGCAGGAAAAAAGCGGACGCTCCCCAGTGGAAGAAGCGTCCAAAAACAGGCAATTATTCAGACACAGATTGAAACCGTAAACTGACGATCTCATCAATAATATCTCACATCCCCTAAGCTTCATTATTTACATTTTCTGCCATCGCCAAATAAAAAAAGCAGCCCGGAGGGAAAGTCTTTTTTAGCGCTTCTGATTTCATGGGCAAACCGGCAGGACGGTATCCACCCCGTGAGGAACAGCGCACCCTGCGCCTCCTCGCGAAAGGTGAGCAAATTTCGTACAGACCAACAGCGCCGGCCGCTTCACTTCTCCGAAGGCTCCACCCGCGAAGCCGGGTATTGAGCCTTAAACGCCCACCGTTTTCATCATCGGTAAAATCAGTGGCATGAGGTAATAACAATCAATAAAAGCGATCGTTTTTTAAACATTCGAGAGCTTATGCAATTCGCTTTATCTTTTCACAAAAAGTTGAACGTCCTTCGCCTGCCCGACAGCCGATCATGTCCATCACATAACATTATGATTTTATAGCATTTTAATCACTAAAAACGCTAAAAAGCCTTGCTGTTAAACAAAATATATAAACTACTGTGATATCTAAATTATAATTCTTATACTTCTGTTAAAAAGTGGAGGCCAAAATGCGATCAACCCTACTGCTGTTATGCTGTCTGGTACAAAGTGTAGCCTGGGCTGGCGAACTGCCAAAACCAGTTGGTAAACCTATTTTAACGATTTACGGCAATATAGAAAATACGAATGAAAATGGTAAAGCAGTGTTTGATCTCGCCAGCCTTGAAAAACTGGGCATGGTGAGTTTCGAGACGACATCCCCCTGGTATAATGGCCGCACTAAGTTTGAGGGTGTCCCCATGAGCAAGCTCATGGATTATGTGGGTGCAAAAGGGACGAACGTCAATGTGATTGCGCTCAATGATTACTCTACCGCGATCCCGCTCAGTGACTTTAAAAAATACAACGCCATTCTGGCCCTGAAAGTCAATGGCGAATATATGCGCATTCGCGATAAAGGCCCCTCATTTATTGTTTACCCCTATGACAGTCTTCCTGAGTTGAATAACCAGATTTATTACTCGCGATCGGCATGGCAGGTTAGTAAAATGAAGATTGAGTAGCCGTTCAGGAGAGCATAATGAACAGGATACTGGTTGGTATCATTTTTTCTCTTTTTATCACGACAGGATATATTGCATACCTTGTTTACGATCGTCAGCAGGAATTGCAAAAACTGACTCAATACACTGAGTCCTGGTCCGTGGCACAACTGGTATCAGAGTATTACCGTTTTGAATCATGGCTTGGTCTATACGCAACCGATACCGATGACGTTACGATAGACCAGGTCCGCATGCGCCTCGAACTCATGCTAAGCCAGAGCGATTTAATGAAGGGGGGTGACTTAGGTCGCTATATTGACAGCGATAAAACGCATCAGGAGCTAGCTTTACGCTTAGAAAAAATACTGGCCTATCTGGATAGTCATCTTGAAAATATGAGCCATCCGGAATTACAGGCATACCTGAAAGATATGCATGAGCTCGATGCGCCGCTAAGCCAGCTTTCTGCAACGGCATTAACAAAAGACATTAACACGGTTAATGAATCTAATAAAAAAATACAAATCCTTTATTATATTTATTCCGCACTTTCATTGCTGCTGGTGATTTTAAGCTTTATTCTTGGCTTCCTGATGATCTACCAGAATAAAAACATTCTCAAAGCACACATGCAGGTGAAAAGCCTTGCAGACGAACTTCAGGTATCGAAAGAAACGCTGCAGCTTCAAAATGCGAAGCTGGAATATGATGTTTATCATGACTCCCTCACCGGTATGAAAAACCGCCTGTTCTTCTGGGACGATCTCAACAAAATTAATCTTCAGGCGGATAAAAACCATACTCCCGTCACGGTGATGCTCTTTGATTTAGACCGCTTCAAAGAGGTCAACGATACCTATGGCCATGATACGGGAGATTTGCTGTTGAATCAGGTATCCCGACGGCTGACCTCAATGAGCAACGCAACGGATACCTTTTACCGTTTGGGCGGCGATGAATTCGCCCTTCTGTCCAGCGGACTCACGGAAAACGCTGCCGTTTCGCGTGCGAAAGAGATCGGCGATCGGATAAGCCAGCCCTACACCATTAATAACCAACTGATAAAAATTGCCACCTGTGTGGGCATCGTATTATCGGACAAGGAACGACGCTCTGATTACCTTTACAAATTTGCCGATTTGGCCCTCTACGAAGCTAAAAAAGAGGGTTCTCAACAGATAAAAGTCTTCCGCCAGTGGATGCTGCAAAAATTGCAGGAAAGCAGAACCCTGGAACATGACATGGCCCTGGCGCTCGACCATAAAGAATTTGTGGTTTATTACCAGCCTATTGTTGATTCATTCAGCAATGACATTTACGGCTATGAGGCCCTTATTCGCTGGATGCACCCGGTGAAAGGGATGCTGTCGCCTGATTACTTTATTTCTGTCGCTGAAAAAACAGGGATGATCAATGCGATCGGCAAAATTGTGCTTGAGCTCGCCTGCCGGGAAGCCGTGTCCTGGGCGGTTCCGGCGAGGATCTCGGTAAACGTTTCCCCTATTCAGTTAGGTAATAAATCATTTACCACGATGGTGCAGACTATCCTGAAAGAGACAGGATTACCGGCTAGCCGACTCGAGCTGGAGGTGACAGAGTCTTCACTGTTCAGTGACAGCAATATGCCGATCACGATCCTCAAAAAGCTCCGGGCGCTGGGTGTCAAAATTTCCATCGATGATTTCGGAACGGGATATTCTTCGCTCTCCAGACTGAGCGAGCTTAACTTTGATAAAATCAAAATCGACAAATCGTTTGTGAATCCGATATCCACGCAGGACGATGCGCTTAATATCGTAAAATTGATTACCGGCATGGCGAAGAGCCTCAATATGAGCGTCATTGCAGAAGGCGTTGAAACCGAAGCGCAGCTTGAACGTCTTCAGGCGCTTGGCTGCGATCTGGTCCAGGGATACCTGTTCGGAAAACCACAGTCGGAGATTGACAGTAAGATTAGATACGGTTGAAATGGTGTTGCGGTTATTTCTGGCCCAACACTATTTTTCTGATAGCTAATCAAAGGTTAACAAATGAAAAACGCAGTCCCGGAATATACGCCTGTTGATTTATCGCGTTGGGCCAGGAAGGAGCATTTTGAAGTATTCCAGTCGTTTGCCGAGTGTACCATTAACCAAACGGTTCTGATCGACATCACCGCGCTGCGAAAACATATCAAAGAGGTCGGCTGGAAGTTTTACCCGACAATTATTTTTCTCCTGTCTAAAATCATGAACAGGCATTCTGAGTTCCGTATGGCCATGAAGGACAACGAGCTTGTTATATGGAATGAAATTCATCCGAGCTACACTATTTTCCATCCTGAAATGGAGACGTTTTCGTCCTTGTGGAGCCATTACGACGGCAATATTCACCACTTTCAGAAGACGTATGCAGAAGATACGGCCCGCTATGGAAATAGCCTTGCTTACTGGCCTAAGGGAGAATCACGGGAAAATGTCTTTTTCGTGTCGTCGATTCCGTGGGTAACGTTTACCAACTTTACGATGAACATTGCGCACATGAAGAACTTCTTTTCACCGATGTTCACGTTTGGAAAGTATTACGAGCAGGATGGAAAAGTGCTGTTGCCGCTCGCGGTGCAGGTCCATCATTCGGTGTGCGATGGTTTCCATGTGGCAAGGATGTTTAATGAGTTGCAGGCGATGTGCGATGGTTTGTTGGGGGTGTCGGGGGAATTTGATGGTTGATGTGCTAGGTTTCTATGTGTAAAGAGGAAAATATTATTTACTAACTTTTAAAAATAGTGCTAATAATAAGAAAAAAAAATGAGTTGTTGTAAATAAAAGAAATTCATCACAATGCTTTTCATTGCCTCCCATTTATGCCCCCTTTGACCAGGGGGCAATTGACATAATCTAAAATGCTTTTCCCTGTACTATTTTTAGATAAGGCCTATAAATGAATGGGATCTTAAGTAAAGAATCATTTTTGAAGGAACGTAGGTCAAAAAAACCAATTTCAGAAAGTTTTGTGGCGATCTCTATCGTTTCCTGCTCACTTTTTTGCCAAACCGTCGAAATCGAAGATATATTATGCTCTGCTTTTTGATTTTCTAACAATAAGATATTAATTTTAAGATCAGGATACTCTGCAAAAATAGTTTGTTCAAGTCTTACCTTTGAAACTTCGAGTGTGGAGTTTTTTATAGCAGCTTTACTAACAATGTTTGGCGGCTCAACTTTGTTATTGCTAATATCTTTCTCTCTTTGCTCTTGCAATAACATCTCATTATAGAAATGTATCAATTCCCTTGGAGCTACTTTACCTAGTCCATCGCGAACGCGACTTAATACCCAATCAAACGTATCCGATTGCCTTTCACCCACATCAACCTGTTTTGGGAAAAGAGTATAATAAAAATCAATTTGCTTTTGGTGATCCGCCTTTATTTCATTTGAATCCACACCAAATGCTTCAATAAGCTCCTTATTTTCAAGAGCTCGCATTACGATTAGGTTCATCAGATTTTTTGATGACCATTCTATAGTATTAGTTCTTGTTATATGACTGGCTTCACGGAATCCATCATCAGTGATTCGTTTCCAAATATCATCCCTTAAAAAAATCTTGAGGAAGATACAATCAAACTCTTCAAGATCGCGATAAACCTTGAATAAAGCTCTCAATGCATTTTTTTCTAAATTTATGCTCTGATCAAAAGCCACATCCAACCTGTCGCATAATAACCAGAAAGTTAATTTTTCTTCAGTGAGAAAATTATTTAATTGTTCTAACAACTCATCCAGTGAAGAATACCCTTCCTTCTTCATTTGGCCGTCGGGGGTACGAAACGTTATTTTTCCAGTCACTCCACCGTCTAAAGTTGCTCCCCCTTCAACAGACTGTAAATCCGTTAATTTTTTAGCAAACGATTTGGCCATGTTAACAAGACGTCTTAATGTATTTTTTTTCTTCTATAAGACCCGCACTAACTAGCTTATCAGCAATCTCTCTTGCGATGCCATGGCATCGCCCACCTTCAATTAACCAATTGATGATTAGTTGAATAAAATACACTTTCCACAGTGTAACAAACTCATTTTCAGCAGTAGGTGGTTCATCATTAATATCAGAAAAAACCGTTTTTCCTGTAGGTCTCTCTACAGAAACCAAAATTGTATTCTTATCTAAAAACTCTTTATCTCTTTTTAAAAGCAGCGTGTAGAGAGCACTTTTACCAGAACCTTTAGCCCCAAAAATAACATCCGATTTTCCACTGTAGAGAGAATGCCATTGCTGAGTGCTTATAAAATAATTTGATAGTTTATCTGATTCATTCTCAGCCACCCTATCACCAAAACTGATATTCTCTAGATCCATTTTTATACCCTTTGGTTACTAAAATTCTTTGCTATAAATTATATTAATTTACACACACAATTAATACAGCACTTCAGAATATATCGACAGCTTGATTGTAAAAGACCTTTCTTAATACATCAATTGTTACTTTATTATTAGAGGAAAAAAAAACTACTAACCAGACCAAAATCGCACTACACCGCACCCGTCTGCGGTTTTCAGATCGCAAAAATTTTTCAGTTGGGATTTTTAACAAATGATAGCGCCAGACCGCGCCACAACTGGGGATTTACAGCGGCAGGGAAATGAAAAGAGTTAAAGGAATTTCAGCTTTTTTCAGTTCAGTTTTCTCCAACATCGTAACTACTTAAATTAAGCTATTGATAGTAAAGAGATATAAAAATTTAGGTGAAATTTTTCATGATAACTGACTGCACACTTAAAAGTTAACAAACTGATTCTTATAGACATTTTTTCTTAAGCAGCTGAAATTTAATGAACCGAAGCCGGGAAAATTTTAGTTACTCCCGGCGAACCGTTCAGTGACTCTCTTTGGCTGCCATCAGGAGTTCTAATGCTTTTTGTCGCTCGTCCGGTGGCAGGGCATCCATTAGCTCTTTAATCCGTCCCTGGCCGCGCAAAGTGCTGGGACTAATCGTATGTGAGAAGGAAACGTTCATCACAAACGTATGCCCACATTCTACATTTGAGCAATAACAGTACACATCTGATAATTTGTGGTGCTTTCGATTTGTTTTCCTCACCGTTGGCGCAGACATACACTCCGGGCAGTAAATTTTCATCACTCGCATAGCTAAACCTCTGTTGCCTGCCAGAAGAAGGGATTTTGGTTCCCCTCCTTTTTTCTGAAGAGGTAATGAGAGGCAACATACTAAGGTTTTTTACTTTGTGCAGGCCACCTCCATCAGATGGTTTATAGCTTTTATCTTTACCTGTAGCGGCTTCTGCCTGAGGGGAATTCAGCATCATTGAGGGCACATTTTCCAGACCGGACAAAAAATGCCCTGATTGTGCCCCCAACAGCATGATGATTTCATGAGACAAGGGTAGACCTCAAACGACTAAAACAGCGTAATTTGTATGTTTTGAAAGGTTTTGTTGTAGTGAATTGGCTTAAGAAAACCAGGAGATGGTGCCGATAATAGGAGTCGAACACTCAATAAATTTCGTGTCTGGTCATCACCTGCCGACCTTCGCAACCGAATGATTTTTGAGCTATTTCACACTTTCTTAAAGGCCATTCATTCTTAGCAGAATAAACGCCCCGACACTTTAGACGGGGAAATCATGAAAGTAAACAAAGATGATCGCTATCTGATAACAGACGCTTACGGCGTGTATTACTGCCGGATAGTGCTTCCGGCGTATTTGCATGACGCTTTCGGAGGAAAGAAGACTCTTGTTCGAAGCCTCAAGACAAGCGATCTCCGTGTGGCACGACGCAAGCGGGATGCAATAGTGACTGAATACGAACGAGTGAGAGAGTTAGCCGCGCCGCCAAAGCCTGACAGCATTCAGGATACGATCAGCTATCTCCAAAGCGTGGCGAAGTATGCCAGAGCGTCACCAGTGGCACAAAGTGCAGAAACAAGAAATAGCAGGCGGGAACCTTCCGCAACACCCAATAATAACAAGGCTAACAAGCTCGCGCCCTCCTGCCCTTCACTGGTAGGTATGCTGGATGTGTATCTGTTACAAAATGCCGATGTTAAGAAGATTGGCACACTGTCAAAAGATAAACGAGCCGTTACTGTGTTTCTGTCTTATCTAAAACGCTCCGACATTCAGCTAAGTGACATTACCCGTACTACCGTAAGCGGATGGTGTGACTACATGAAAGAGAATGGTAGAGCCATACAAACACAGGCTAATTTCCTCTCTTCAATGGCTGGAATCCTCGATCTTGCCGCTGCCCGTTATCACGATGCCCCGCCGCTTGAAAAAAACCCTTTCAGAGGGCATAAGCTCAACACAGCAAAGAGCAGAGAAAGTTATGAAGCATTCACCGATCAGGATGTGATCGCCCTTCTGAGAGGCTTACAGGAAGCCGGAGAGGGGGAATTATTCGATGTGGCAAGCATTGCCGCTTACAGTGGGATGAGGCTTAATGAGATTTGCTCTATGAACGGTCACAGCATAGTGCAGATCGATAATGTATGGTGTTTCAAAATTTATGAAGGTAAGACTTCAAATGCCTGTAGGGTTATTCCTATACATTCTAAAATCCTGCCTATGGCTTTATCTCGAAGAGATAACCCCTACAACGGCTTTTTGTTCTATCGTGCCAGTATCACCAATCGTGAGGACGGCAAGCGCTCTACGTGGCACACACAGCGATTTACACGCATTAAACGGGCTATTCTGCCCGACGATGAAAACAAAGTGTTTCACTCGTACCGCCACACCTGGATCAGCAAGCTAAACGCCGCTGGAGTACCGGAGAGCCGTGTGGCAATTTTGGCGGGTCACGCACCAGGACAAACGGAGAGTTTCAAGACGTATTCTAAGAGTGTTCCTGATCGTATTGTGAAAGAATTGCAGAGTTATGTTGAGCTAATAAGCTACAAATGAAAAAAGGGGCGCAAGCCCCTTTTTAATCTTCTTGTTTGTCGAGGAGGTGTATTGCTTTCCAACATAAAAACATTGTGGCAATACTTGCGCCCTCGCCAATACTTTTCTCACATGCTACAGCGAATGCTTTATTCTGAACTTCTACCCAATCAAATTTGAAAGCATTCAATTCTTCAAGAGTGACTTTGTAATCATGTTTATGCGCATAATTATTTCTCACCTTGTTTATCGCTTTGAATGCAGAGTAGTATTTATTATTGAGCAAGCCCATAGCAAAAGCCAAATCTACTTTTAAATCATAAGAACGGGTAGATCTGAAAAATGCCTTAGGCTCAACAAGGTTCCTTGAAATTAATGTCTCAAGAACTTTTTCAATAAATAGATGCCCCTTCAAAATCGGAGATAATTCCTCTTCTGCAAATACAAGGCGCTCCATAACATGCTGGTCAAGTTCTTCGGAAGACAAATCATCAAAGTTCAATTTAGATTCCTTCAATTTAAATTCAGCACCGACATTTTAGCATAGCCTCCATGCGACAACACAAGTTAGCCACCCGTTGATGATTGACCGCTTAATGCTGACAACGTGAGCGATTGCATGAAGCTGGCTTGTGAAGCTCTCGCCTGGAAATCGACATAATCAGCAAGGCGCGAAGCGTCACTCTGAATTGTTAGCGGTACTTGTGGCGCTACTGTCAGATTAAACACTGGTGCAAGGTTGTACGCTGGCGCGTTACCGCTGGTTAGTGACATTGCAGAACCACGAAGAGAATCACCATTTAGGCTGTATTGATTTGCCGCTGTTCCAGCATTACCACCACCAACGCCCAACCAATCCATGATTGCAGGGCCAAAATCGCGAGTGTCCACGCCCGTCTTAGATTTAATCCAATCCGCTGTAGCATTCGCAGAACCACCCACAGCACCATCGTAGAGCGCCTGGGCCGCTGGCTTATCGCTATCATTGAACCACTGAGGGAAACGAGAACGAAGCCCTGCATTTAGATCAGACACTACGCCGGAAATCTCACCAACAAAGCCCGTCACCTGTTTAGCCAGATCTCCTAATCCCTCTCCAAGCATTCCAGCCGATTCGGTGATCACTTTGGTGTTCTTCACGAGGTCATCACCACCATCGGCGAAGCCTTTCATAAAGCCAGTAAAGAGGCTGTTATCAACGCCATTCATCAGATTACCCATAGCCACAGACAGATCGCCATACTCATAAACCTGCTTGATCATTTCGTCATTCAGCGTCTGACCACTATCAACGAGGCTTTTTAGCGTCTTGTTAAACTCTGCACCATTATTCAGGAATAGATCCGTGTAGTGCATCAGGTCATCACCTAATGATTCGATCAAATTACCAATCTGGGCCTGGCTAAAGCCTCTACGCTGCCCTTCATTCACAGTTGCCTGGATGAAGTCCAGAGGTCTATTTTGAAATTTCTTAACGTCCTCAATGTTCCAGCCAAACTTATTCATGATAGTTGTGATCCCGCCGTCGCCGCCTGTCCATTTTCCATCTTTGAACTGTCCATTTGTAACAGTCATAGCAAGGCGCTCACGTACATCTTTCATGTTATCGACGGCCTTAGACGTGTTAGCGGAGTCTACGCCGTGTTGCTGCCCCCATGCTACCATAGTCTTGATTGCATTAGGATTTGTCTTAACAAGAGCCGACTGTCGCACCAGGTCGAGATTCTCATTCCCTTTGTCAACAATTCGCTGCCCCACTCCGAGGGAGCCAGCCGTTAACGCAAGGCTTCCTAATACCCCACCGCCGATGATGCCGTTTATACCTCTTTCTTTAATGTTAGCCGCCGCCCCTTTATAATCCATTCTCTTCGCTTGACGCTGTGCAATCGCTTGTTGTTGTGTGCTGGCAGTGATACGGGCTTGTAATGCAGCAACACGGCGTAAATCGGTGATACGTTCACGAATGGTAAAATTCATTCTCTGAGAAGAGATAACCCCTTTACGGAATTGTTCAGTTTGTTCCTGAATGAACTTTAAAGCCTCGTATTGTTTTGCAGGGTCTACGCCGTATTTTCCAGCAATTCCGCGAAGCTGTAAGCCAGCAGATTTAAATTTAATGTCTGCTGTTTCATTACGTTTAGCTATTTTGGCTTGTTCCCTTGCCTGAGTTTTAGCAGCTTTATCTGCAATACGTTGTTGTTTAGATTCTGACGATTTAACAGCGTTTTTTAGTTTAGCATCATCGGAAAGGGCTTCCGCTCTTCGCTGATTCTGTTTAAATGTCTTAAATCTGATCTTAGGGTCTTGAATCTTAGCGAAGTGTTTTTGTAAGTCAGCAGCAGCTTTTTTAGCTTCTGCCATACTCGCTTTATCCACCGTAAACGTAACTACGTTTGAGATCTTACTTACATTCAGCTCTAACATTATTTGCTTTCCTTGCTGGTTAGATAATGTAGAGCATCACTAACACTCATCCCTTTATGTAAAAGCTGGCGTAAATGTGTCGGGCTTACTTCCAGCAAACGAGCTACAGCAGAGAGATTTAATAGTTGTTCTGCTGTTGAATTATCAAGGTGCAGATGAACACCTTTACTCTTTAAAATGATTTCCATTGTTTAAACTCCATAGAGGGAAGAATACAAAGTATTTCCCTCCTTACAAATAAAAAAGGGGAAAGCGTATTTCTACGCCCTCCCCTATGCTCATGATTTTCTATTTATGGTCAGCTTGCTGAAACGCTACCGAAAACAATAGCCGTAGGAATGTTGTTAATCGCTAAATAGCTGGTTTCCGTTGCAATAGATGGGAATTGCCATTTAGCATCTGAAACAACATACTGATTGTGAAGGGTGGCAGACTTGCCAAGCGTCAGATGACGAACACCAATACCAGTATGAAGAACAAGCGCGTTTGCAGTGTCAGCCATGCGTGGGATGTAGGCGAAGCCGTCCACACCGATCTTGTCACTAATGAGGCTATAGCCTGTCACATCGATCACCGTGATCCCGTTCAGAGTCCACACCTCGTAAGCAGGGTTACTCTCTACAGTTCGTGTATAGAAGTTGTCAGAACTATTTACGCTTAGGGTGTACACCATAAAATCTTTAATAGATGGATGGTAACGCAGAGCCTTAGCAGCAGCGCCAGAAGCCAGGATCACAGCACCTTGTTTCTGTTGTGCCAGCCCTTCACCAAGAGCCACATTCTGAATACGGGCAATCTCGCTTAGTTGTTCGAAGATGTTCGCAGTGTCGGAAGTGTCCAGGGTGTATTCTGTACGAGTACCGCCAGCAAGGAAATCAAGATCGCCTTGTCCTGCATAGTCGCTATTAACACGAAGTCCTAACAGAGCATTCACCAGATCAATTTCAACGGCGTTTTCTGCCATAGAATACTGGCTATCTGAGAAATCACTCAATGCAATTGACACCTGATCGGCAGTGTCAGCAATTCCACGCGCGGCGTATTGTTGCAGGTCAAGAGAGGTTACACTGTTTAGAATACCGTGGTATTTAAGCTGGTATAGTGCATTGCTAAATTCTGGACGTTGTGCAGAGTTCCAATCGCTTTGAGCGTATGGGCTATTTTCCTTAGCCACCAGATTTTTAACATCGGTAATCTTTTCGAGGGCGATCAGATTTACGTTGTGGGATTCCTGACGGAATAAGCCCAGATTTGAAATAATACGGTTTAGCTGAGTGCTGAAAGTGAACGGGCTTGTAAAACTGTCGTACACTACACCAGAGAATAAATCTTTAGACATTATTTTAATTTCCTTATTAGGTAGTGCGTAGTGCTACAGTGTCAAAATCAGTGAAAGTAAAGCCAAGGGTTGCTAATTGCGCTTGAGCCAGAGATTTATCCAGGCTTCCAAATTCAACGCCAACCAGGGCTAAAATAGTATGTTCTGGAGAAGCTACAATAAACGCCTTATCACCAGCGCGTGCAGGTTCTACGACAACATACGCAATGTCACCAGGGGTGGCAGCTTTTGCACCTGTTGCGGTTACGAGATCGCCAACAATGAGATCGGCAGGAATACCGGATTCCACACGGATCAGCTTGTCCTGCATAATTGCATCAGATGCGTAAGCCACCACTTTATAACGGGCGTGGCTGTTATCCCCGTTTAATGTTTGAAATGTTCCAAATTGCATTGGTTATTTTCCTTTTGCTATTGCTATTATTTTTAATCGTTTCTCAAGCCCTGATAATGGGTGAGGGGTATTTGATTTTGTGATCGTGGCGGTAGGCCAGAATTTTTCTGTAGCCGCTCGAATCTCTTCTACACTTACTCCGAATACATCAGCAGCTTGTTTAATCATCTTTTCAGTGAGGACAAGTGAAGAGGATTTGTGAGTGATCACACGGTCATAGTTCATTAGAAAAATTGCTTTGTTTCCTTAACAAATTT
Source organism: Enterobacter sp. PP-008-ECC_S150 (assembly GCF_045257065.1). Lineage (NCBI taxonomy): Bacteria > Pseudomonadati > Pseudomonadota > Gammaproteobacteria > Enterobacterales > Enterobacteriaceae > Enterobacter > Enterobacter sp. PP-008-ECC_S150. The sequence goes on from NZ_JBJHHG010000006.1 coordinate 197,689, forward strand.
GTTACTACAGGGGTGAAATAAACCCCAATTAAGGGGCTTATTGGGAGGCTGGCAATCTTAGGAGGAAATCCAGCCGAGATTATTAAACGTGTTTCCACGCTGGCAATAATAATCTATGGAATCTCATTAGGGAAGGTGCGAACAAGTTCCTGATATGAGATCATCATATTCATCCGGAGCGCATCCCAGAGGGACATCATGAGCCATCAACTCACCTTCGCCGATAGTGAATTCAGCACTAAGCGCCGTCA